>NZ_JBAVYV010000287.1:0-3288 GCF_049588435.1 Ilumatobacter sp. | reverse complement strand
CTCCTGGTCGGCGCCCGTTGCGCGTCCACGGTCAGGTTGCGTCGATGGCGACCTGGACCTGTCGCAGCGGGTCGCCGTCGACGATCCACGCAAGGCCGGGTCGAGCGGGCACGAGCGCTCGACGCGGGATCTGCACCGACAGGAGATCGCCATCGGGATCCCCGCGAGACGCCATCACGATCCCGCATCGGGATTTCGCAATCTCCCGGGTCCAGTGTCCGTACCCGGTCCGAACCGCGTCGGCTCGGGCACCGGCGAGCACCGTCACGTGCCGATGTTCGCCGCTCGCGAGTTCCGCAAGCATTCCCGAGTCGTCCACGCGGTGCGCATCGTCGATCACGACCGCACATCGCGTCGCACGATCATCGGCGATCTCCGGGTCGAACGATGAATCACGCGCGAGCCGCACGACCCTGAACGGATGACCTCGGCGTACGGCATCGGTCTCCCACGCCGCGGCGACTCGGCGGAGCGTCGTCGACACACCGGTACGCGGCCCACCGACGACGAGCAGGTGGTCGCCATCGACGATCTCGATGACGGCCGGTCCGAGATCGGACGCGTCGACTCCGACGAGGAGGCGAGCACGGCGCTCGGCGGGATCGGCTCTCGTTTCCATCGACGAAATCGCGGACACATCGATGCGCTCCGCGAGCACGACGATCGGCCGGGGTCCATCAGCGGAGTCGCCACGAGACGGGAGCGCGGCGAGTCCGGCCGCACCTCGGGCGACCTGTGCTTCGAGACCCGAACCGAGGATCCGCAGGCGGCCGGGTCGACCCGGGGAAACCGGCGCGGATCGAAGTCCGAGTCCGCGTGCGACGGCCGGATCGTCGAGATGGAACAACCACCGGTGCGCGACCGGGACCATCGTGATCGCGGTGCTCGCGTCATCCGCGACCACCAGCGCGATCCCGACCGCCGGGCCATCGCTGACGAGTCGTTGCAACAGGTCGAAGGTGGTCTGTCGCTCGATCGGTCCGAGCGAGGTCCGCAGCGACGCGTAGCCATCGATCATCACGACGACGTCGGGTTCGGTCGGGATCGACGCATCTCCCGAGCCCATCCGCCGATCGATCGCGTCGACGACGCGAGCGAGCAGTCGATGCAGACGCTCCTCCTCGGTCAACCGCACGACGCCACCGCAGTGCGCGAGCGACGCCAACGCGGCCAGGCCGTCGTCACCACGCGCGTCGACCACGTAGAGGTGGAGGGTGTCGGGCTCGACGGCTCCGCAGAACGCCGCCGCCAGCGAGATCAGGCTCGATGTCGTCCCCGAACCGATCGCTCCGATCAACGCGAGGCTTCCGTCGGTCGGCCGCCACGCGAGCGGGATGCGACGTTGGTTCTCGGGATCATCGATCCACCCGATCGTGCACACCGTGCGACCCGACGCGCCAACGTTCAGCGCGTCCGCATCCAGCGGGAACGGCAGTGGCTCGACCCACGGACGGTGCGGCGCATCGAGTCCGAGGTCATGGGCAGCCTCGTCGATCGCCTCGACGACCGTCGCCAGTTCGCTCCGCTCACCGGATTCGGCGATGGCCGAGTCCCCGGCCTGGTCATGTTCGTCGTGATCGTCGGACGCGCTCGAGGTCGCCATTCCTCCAGGTCGTTCGACGATGATCTCGTCGGCACCGGTGGTCGCCGTGACCGGGCAGGTGCATCGAGCCGTCTGGAACACGACGAGTTCGTCGGGCCCGAGCCGGAGTGCGGCACGACCCGGGAGTCCCCGCGGAAATGTGGCGGGCAGTTCGTCGCCGACGACGTCGATCGCATCGGGCCGGTCGTGGAGCCGCAACGCCAGCCGGAGGTTCGTGTTCGCCCGGATGTCGTCGTTCACGACCCCCGCGGGCCGTTGCGTCGCGAGGAGAAGATGGACACCGAGGCTGCGACCACGCTGAGCGATCCCGACCAACGCGCTGAGGAAGTCGGGAAGCTCCTTGGCGAGGGTGGCGAACTCATCGATCACCACGACGAGGCGGGCGATCGGCTCGAACTCATCGTCGGACTCGATGCGACGTTTCCGATACGCGGTCAGGTCGGATGCGCCGACCGCACGGAGCAGGCGCTCGCGCCGGTGCAACTCGGCGTCGAGACTGACGAGTGCGCGTTCGGCGAGTCCGTCGTCGAGGTCGGTGACGAGTCCGACCGTGTGCGGCAGGTCGGTGCAGGCATCGAACGTCGAACCGCCCTTGTAGTCGACGAGCACGAAGTTGAGATGCTGCGGTCCGACCGACGCCGCCATGCTGAGCACGAGGGTTCGGAGGAGTTCGCTCTTACCCGACCCGGTGGTCCCTGCGATCAGACCGTGCGGACCATCGCGGACGAGATCGATGTCCACGCGACCTTCGAGCGATGTGCCCAACGGTGCGACGGGCGCGGGGTCGGCGCCGCCCGCCTGCCACCGGCGCGCGATCGCCTCGGGCGACGTATCCGCCAGGATCTCGGAGAAGCGGAGCGAGGAGGCCACTCCGCCACCCGCTCCCCCGTCGTCCTCGGGATCGACCAGGCACGAGAGTCGCCGCGCGACCCGATCGGCCGTCTCGAGTGAGATGCCGGCGAGCTCGATCGCGACCGCGTCATCTCCATCGAGCACGTCACCGCTCCACGACGCCGTGCCGATCGAGCCGACGGTGAGGATGCGTCGGCACAGCGCCGGCACGGTGGCGTCGGTGTCGACGATGACCAACGACGAGGTGCTCGGCCGGGTGAGGAACCGGCGCAACGGACCTGTGCGCGTCGCGAACAGGTGTGGCTCGTCGGTGACGAGAAGGGCGGGCCGAGTCCCGTCGATCGAGTCGAGTGCGTCGGCCAACATCTCGGTCGCCACGCCGCCGTCCGCAACTCGTTCGAGGTGCACGAGCGCGCCGCGGTCGAGCGCGCCGTGGGGCAGCCAGTCGCTCCATGCCCAGGAGCGGGGGTCGCCCGACACGACCACGAGTTGCCAGTCGGCGGGACCGACCCAGGTGGCGAACTGGATGACGATCGAGCGGGCGATCGCGTTCGACGATCTTCGGGCACCGTGCAGCGCGATCGCATCGCCGGGTCGGATCGAGATCGGTGCAGCGGCGCCGACGAGTTGAGCGCACCGCTCGACGCGTTGGAGCAACGTGCTGTCGAGGGCACCGCGATCGGGGATCTCGACCGGCGGAGTCCACCGGTGCGTGCCCGATCCGATGACCGCACGCAACACCCGATCACCCGAGGACGACGGGATGGGCTCCGCAGCCTGAGCCGATGACTCACCCGCACCGGCGGTGAGGCGTCGCTGCCACACACGACCAC
>NZ_JBAVYV010000286.1:0-4469 GCF_049588435.1 Ilumatobacter sp. | reverse complement strand
GGCTCTGGTCGTTTGCGGATTCCGGGCACCTCGCGTTCTCCGATCTCTGTGCCATCGGCACCGAGGGCGCCACGGTGATCGACTTGGCCGAGGCTGCCGGCCTCGGCGCGCTCGTCGACGACCCGCTGCGGATGCTCGGAACCGACGGCTGCGAAGTACCCAACCGACCGGTCGAGGAGGTCTGGCCCTCCGTCCACCAGGCGGCCACCGGCTTCTACCGTTGGGTCTTCGGCACCGATTCCGAACCGATCGGCCTCGATGAATCGGTCGTCACCGATGGTGTGACCGTCACCTCCAAGTAGGCGTCTCCACTTTCTCGAGCAGACTGCTCGCTGCTCGGGTGGACAGGCCTCGCAGCCAGTCCACCCGAGCGGAAGTCAGAGGACCTCGAGACGCTCAGCTGGCGGCTTGAGCGTCGAGCGACTCGGACAGCTGCACGATCGCCGCTGACAGGTCGGCGAACGCATCGTCACCGAGCCACTTCAACACATGGCGGCCTTCCTTCGCAGCCGACGCGTACTTCTGAGGCTTGTTCGCCGAGTCCGCCTTCGTGAGGAAGTGCTCGATCTGGTTGATCTTGCCCTGGTCGAGCATGGCGAGTGCACCCGAGCGTGCCGCTTGATCGACGAACGACCCGACGACAGCTGTGCTCGGGGCCCATGCGATGTGGTCCTGTCCCTGCACGTTGGTCTCGTCGAACGTCACCGACTCGGCGGCGGCGATCTCGCGGGCCGACATCATCGGTGATTCGGCGAGGCCGAACACGTCGAGGCCGCGAGCGATCTCGGAGCCGATGATGTCGCCGTTGTACCAGTAGGCCGACCAGAAGCCGCCCAGGATGAGCGACGTCGGGCTGATCGGTCCGCGGTCGAAGTAGGCGATCTCGACGGGGTTGGACGAGTCGGTGAAGTCCATCAACGAGACGCCACCCTGGTACCAGGCTTGGACGAGGATGTCTCGGCCCGGCACGGGAACCAGCGATCCGTTGTGGGCGACGCAGTTCTCCTGCGACGTCTGGACGGCCGGCATCTTGTGGTAGCTGCGGAACTCCATGCGCGGGCCGCTGCCGTCGTCGACGATGTCGAAGATCGCGTTCGCGCCCCACTCGACCGGGTCGGTCGCACGGCAACGCGCGCCGCTGCCGCCGCCCCATTCGTCGGTGAAGACGACCGTCGTTCCATCGTTGTTGAACGTGGCCGAGTGCCAGTACGCGAAGTTCTCGTTGTCCGCGACGGCGTCGAGACGAACCGGATTGGCCGGATCGCTGATGTCGATGAGGATGCCGTTGCCCTCGCAGGCACCGGCCGCCAACCCGATCGCGGGATAGGCGGTGATGTCATGGCACGCATCGGTCTGGCTCTCCAGGCCGTTGATCGCACCGGATGTCGAGTCGGTGAACAACCGAGCCTCGTTGACCACCGCTGCCGTCTCGGGCGCCGCGAGCGGGACGGCGATGATCTCGGTCTTCCATCGGGCGGGGTTCTCGGAATCTGCCGGCGTGTTCGAACAGCTGACGAAGTTGGTGCCGACCGTCGACGAGGTTCCCGAGTTGTACACGTAGACGGTCGTCGGGTCGTTCGGATCCTCGACGATCGAGTGAGTGTGTGAGCCTCGGCACAAGGGGACGGCGGTGATCTGGACCGGGTTGGTGACATCCGAGATGTTCCACACCTGGATGCCACGCATCATCGTCTGGTCCCGCTCGCTGAACGAGTTGCCCTGGGTACCGCAGTCCCACCGGCCGTTGTTGGCTTCCACCGATCGGAACAACAGGTCGCCGTAGACGGACAGGTCACCCTGACCACCGGGGCACACGACCTCTGCGACCGGGGCAGGATTCGTCGGGTCGGCGACGTCGAAGACCTGGAAGCCCCCGTAGTTGCCCATGAATGCGAGCTCACCCTGGAAGGCGAGGTCCGAGTCATAGTTGCTGTTGCTCGTGCTGCCATCCGAGAAGATCCCGTCGGGCTTCTCGAAGACGCCTGTGTGCTCGAGCCCGGAGATCGTGGATTCCGCGTCGAGGAAACCGGCACCGAGGCCTTCGCGAGGATCGGATTGGGCTCCGGCCACCGTCGGTACTGCGATGGCGAGCGCCAACGTCGCAACGAGAGCGGATCGGCGCAGAGTCCTGCGCGATCGTGTGGACAATACAGAACCCATATTCGGCCTCCTGGCGTTGTTCCCGTCGCTGATCGCGACAGGGGGTGTGACTGGCTCCTCACCCATGATGATCGGGACCCGAGCCGTTACGATCGTCACACCATAGTCAGCACTCCGATGCCGGAACGGTGTCGGAGCGCCCGTCTCGAGAGGATCCGCGTGGCCGATCTGATGTCTGCTCCAAACCATCGTCGCTCCGTTCTCGCCGGTGGCCTGGGGTGTGTCGTACTCGCCGTGTCTCTCGTGGCGTGCGGTGCCGACGGGGACTCGTCTCCTGACGAAGATGGGCCCGTGATCATTCAGGCGGGAGCGCCGGGAGAGACCAACCGGATCATCACCGAAGAGGAAGCCTCCGCGATCAGCGCCGTGCCGCACGGCCTCGCCGATGCTGAGTTCATGCAGGGCATGATTCACCATCACGGCCAAGCGCTGGTGATGACCGCCTACGCCGCGGAGAACTCCGGCGGTGACCAGATCCCGCTCCTCGCGGAGCGGATGGAGATCGGTCAACAGTCCGAGATCGATCTGATGGCCGAGTGGCTGCAGTCGCGCAGTTTTGCCGTGCCGAGCACCGACCCCGCCGACCACGTCGAACACTCGGATGAGCCCCTGATGCCCGGCATGTTGACCGATGCGCAGCTCGAGGAGCTCCGCGTCGCGACGGGTCCCGAGTTCGATCGGCTGTTCCTCCGCTACATGATCCAGCACCACGTCGGCGCGCTCCAGATGGTCGACGAACTGGTTGCCGCGAACGGCGGCCAGGAGGTCGAAAGCGGTCGGATCGCGCAGGACATCTACGCCGACCAGGAAATCGAGATCCTTCGCATGCAGGCGCTCCTCGACGAGATGCCGACCGTCAGCGACCCGTGAATTCGGGGGGACGCTTCTCGAGGTAGCTGGCCAGTCCCTCTCGGAAGTCCTTGCTGGCGAACAGCGGGAGCAGCGCGAGGTATTGACGTTGCACGTGATCTTCGAAGTCCTCCGACATCCCGTGGCGCATCAGCCGCTTGGCAGCGCGAACCGCCATCGGAGCGTTCGTCGCGATCTCCTGCGCGAGATCCATTGCGGTGCTCATCAGGTCGTCGGCCGGGACGACGTCGCTCACGAGACCGAGGTCGAGCGACTCCGTCGCAGTCAGCGTGCGGGCCGTGAAGACCAGTTCGGCCGCCTTCGACCACCCGATGATCCGCGGGAGCAGCCAGGTACCACCCGACTCGGGAACGAGTCCACGAGCCGTGTAGGCAGCGGACAGCTTGGCGTGCTCGGCAGCGATCCGGATGTCACAACCGAGGGCCAGATCCAAGCCGTACCCGGCGGCGCCACCGTTGAGCGCGGCGATTGTCGGCGTGTCGATCTTGTTCAACACGACCGGCGGGGCATCACGAAGATTGAACTCTCCACCGCCCATGTTGCTGGTGTCGCCGCCGATGCCCTCGCCCGACGCGGCCGCCCCGACGTCGAGCCCGGCGCACCAGGCGCGTCCCTCGCCGGTCAGCACGATCGCGCGGACGGAGCGATCGCTGTCGGCCTCGATGAGTCGAGTCGACAGCGCCTGGAGCATTCGAGGCGTGATCGTGTTCATCCGATCGGGTCGGTTGAAACGGATCACGGCCACGTGTCCGGTCACTTCGTAGAGCAGTTCGTCGGTCATCGACTCGACGGTAGTTCCGACCCCACCGCCGATCTCGGGTCAGGCTCGCGGATGGAGAACCGCCTGGGTCTGGGTGACCTTGCCGACCAACCGATCGCCGACGGTCAGCACCGTCTCGACGACGATCGTCATCGATCCCACGTGCAGCGGTGTCGATGTGGCGCGCAGCGTGTCGCCTTCCTTCACGCCGCCGAGGAAGTTCGTCTTCGACTCGATCGTGGACGTGCCGGCAGCTCCGGTCGGCAGGTTGAGGAACGCCGACAGCCCACCCGCGGAATCGGCGAGCGCCATCACCGCCCCGCCGTGCAGCAAGCCTCCGGCCGTGAGCAGATCGGGAGACCAATCGAGATCGATCACCACGCGCCCCGGGGCAGCCTCGATCGACCGCATTCCGAGGGTGCGGGTGAGGCTCATGCTTTCGTGCAGGAACTCGGTGGCCTCATCGACGTCACGACTCATCGAGTCATGATCGCGCGAAACGATCCGCGCAGGCGATGACCTGAGCGGTCATGATCCCCGGCCGCCGATCGTCATGATCTGGCCCTCCGATCATGGTCGACGGGCCGCTCCGTTCCATCATGGTGGGTATGTTCCGCTCACGACGTGCCGACGTCCGTCGCCCGACTCCCGCCGCCACCATCTCGAACCTCACCGTGGG
>NZ_JBAVYV010000285.1:0-27904 GCF_049588435.1 Ilumatobacter sp. | reverse complement strand
GACGATGACCGCGAGTGGGCCGACTTGTCGACCACCCGGGTGACCTTCGAGGAGCTCGACTGATGAGCGTTGTCGCAGACCCTCAGGTGCCGACGTCGGTCCGACTCGACACCCGGGCATCGCAACGAGCGTTCAGAATCCTGCTCGACGCCTTCTCCCGCCCCGGGCGAGCCGTCGATCTGGCCGTCGTGGCATCGGAGGCTGGCGTCGACCCGGCACTCGTGCCGATCCTGGCGCTCGCCGACATCGAGGTGAGCGTCGCGGTCGTCGGAGCTGCTGGTCGCGCTGACGCCGTCGAACGCCTGGTGCATCGCTCGACCGGTGCGAGGATCGTCGCCGACCTCGGCAACGCAGACATGGTGCTCGCTGACGACCGGTTCGGGGCCGACCAGGTCGCCGCTCTCCGTCGAGGTGACGCCTGGACCCCCGAGTCTGGTTCACGTCTGGTGCTGCGTTGCCACCGTCTGTTCGGCGACGACGATGAGCCGCACGGGCCCAACCCTGCAGTCGTTCGGCTGGCCGTCACGGGGCCAGGCGCCCGCGACGTTCGACACGTGGGTGTCGTCGGGGTGCCGGTCGAGGTCTTCGAGGCACTGCGTTCGGCAAACCTGGAGCATCCCGCCGGCGTCGACACTTGGCTGGTCGCCGACGACGGACTCTGCGTCGGGCTACCCCGGAGCAGCGACGTGCGCATCGAGCTGGGAGCGCGCTGATGGGATACGCAGCCGCTCGCGGTGGACGCAATGCGATCGAGGCCGCCGAGCGGTTGATCGCCGACCAACGTCGGCGGTCCGTCGTCCCCGCGGTCACCGACGCCCAACTGACCGAACGGATGTCGCTTCTCGTCGATCGGGTCATGGGCGAGGGTGGGCTGTGGGAGCCGGAGTTGGCCGCCGCCGCGTTGCGCCAGGCCGATGGCGACCCGATCGAGGCGGCTCACCTGCTTCGAGCCCACCGCTCGACGATGCCACGCTTCGCCCACACCGAGGCCGTCGATACCGATGAGCTGGAGATTCTCCGACGCATCGTGCCGGCGTATCGCCAGCCGCCCGGTCCGCAGCTGCTCGGACGGACCACCGACTACACGGGCCGCATGCTGGACTTGGGTCCTGTCGACCCGTTCGACGATGCGGAGGAACTCGAACGTATCGGGGCCGATGCGCCCCCGGTCGGCGAGTCGGCTCGGCCCGCCGACGAGCGACGGCCGCTGCGGTTGCTCGAGGTGTTGCGCGACCTCGACCTCCTCGTCGAGCGCCGCGACGACGATGCCGACCCCGATCCGGTCGACATCACGCGAGACGCCGTTCGTCCGGGGGCGCCTCGTTCGGCGCGTCTGGCCGTGATGGCCCGAGCGGAGACCGGCGCCCTCGTCAACCTGTGGTACCGCAACATCCTCGGACCCGACGGCTACCTGCACGAGATCACCCTCGGTGAGGTCCGACACGGGCGTCTGCCGGTGGTCGTCACCCACCCCGTCACCGGCGAAACGGTGTCGGTCGGCAGGGTGCGCGTCACGGAGGTCGAGGCGATCGAGGACCTCGACGGCGTGGGCGAGGATCGTGGTCGCTTCGACGTCGGATACGGGCTCTGCTTCGGCCACAACGAGAAGAAGGCGATCGCGATGGCGAACCTCGACATCGCCTGTGAGCGCGATGCGGGACAGACGCCGCTCGAACAATCGGTCCTGATGACCACCGACGGACTCGACGCGACCGGGTTCCTCGAACACCTCAAACTGCCGCACTACGTCACCTTCCGTTCGATGGTCGAACGGAAGCTGGCGGTGCGTGCGGCCCGACTCGACGACGCACCGATCGCCGAGCCACGCCTCGTCGACGCTGCCGCAGGAGCTGATTGCGCATGACCCTCACCGATGACCCGACCGTGGCGGCTCCGAACCCCACCGACCGCGCTACCTCGATCGAATCGCTCGTCGGTGCGCCCGACGCCAACGGTGTGCTCGACGAGCATGCTCGTCGGGAGATACGCCGGGCCATCCTCACCGCCGTCGCCGTCCCGGGCTACCAGGTCCCGTTCGGGTCACGGGAGATGCCGGTGGCGCGGGGCTGGGGTTCGGGCGGTCTGCAGATCACGCTCGCCGTCGTGGGCCCGACCGATGCCGTGAAGGTGATCGACCAGGGCGACGACGAGGGTGTGAACGCGGTCAATCTCCGTCGACTCATCGTCGGCGCGACCGGTGCCGTCGAAACCACCGAGCCCGACGAGGCGACGGTGATTCAGACCCGCCACCGCATTCCCGAGGACGAGCTCCGCGAGGATCAGATCCTCGTCCTGCAGGTTCCGGTGCCCGAACCGTTGCGCGGCGTCGAGCGCGACATGCGCGAACTCGCACGGATGCATGCCGAGGCCGACTACGCCAAGCTGTGGGTGAGCCTCTACGAGGACAAGGTGCGCAACGGCGTCATCACCCGCACGACCGGCTACCCGTGTCTCGTCAACGGACGGTACGTCGTGGCGACGACACCGATCCCGCGGTGGGACATCCCCCGCCTGGACGGAGCGCCGTTCCTGTCACTCTTCGGCGCTGGTCGCGAGAAACGCATCTATGCCATCCCGCCCGGCACGTCGGTCGAACCGATGACGTTCGATGACGTGCCCTTCGAGGTCGAGTCGACGCCGGGTGCCGCGTGCGCCCAATGTGGGAGCGACGTGTCGTACCTCGTGTCGGTCCCCGCACAGGGCGGCGGCGAGCGTTGGGTGTGCAGCGACACCGACTGGTGCCGTCGACAACGACGAGTACCCGAACACGGCGATGGGAGCGGAACATGATCGTCGACCCGGACGACTGGGTCCTGCGCGTCGATGGGCTCGGCAAGCTCTATGGGCGTCTCGACGCCGACGCGATCGCAGCGACCGGCCCCGAATGCGCGACGTCGAAGTACGCGCCGACCAGCACGGTCGTCGCCGCGTGGGACGTCGGCTTCGACGTGGCCGCCGGCGAGGCGCTCGGCGTGATTGGCGAGTCCGGATCGGGAAAGTCGACCGTGATGCGCTGCATCGCCGGTGACGTCGAACCGACCGTCGGGTCGATCAAGATGCGACGCCGCGACGAAACGATCGCCGAGCTCACCGAGCTCACCCCGTCGCAGCGTCGACGACTGCGCGTCGAGGAGGTCTCGATCGTCCACCAGAACCCCGCCGACGGACTCGACCTGCGACTCACCGCCGGTGGGAACATCGCCGAGCCGCTGACCGCCGCCGGGTGGCGCAGCTTCGGCGGCATCCGCCAACGCGCTGCGGACCTGCTCGATCGGACGGAGGTGCCCCTCGCCCGCATGGACGACGTGGTGCGGGAATTCTCCGGCGGAATGCGCCAACGGGTCCAGCTCGCGAAGGCGCTGGCCAACGGCCCATCGCTCGTGCTGTTCGACGAGCCGACCACCGGGCTCGACGCGTCGGTCGCAGCGGGCGTCCTCGACCTCATCCGGTCGTTGCTCGACGACCTCGGGCTCGCCGCGGTGGTCGTGTCGCACGACTTCGGCGTCATCGAGATGCTGACCACGCGCTGCGTCGTGATGCATCACGGCCGAATCGTCGAGGCCGGGCTCACCGACCAGTTGATGGAGGACCCCATGCATCCCTACAGCCAGCGACTCGTCGCGGCGGCCCGATCATGAGTCCCGTGCTCGAAGTGCGCGGTCTGGAGAAGCACTTCGTGCTGCACAACATCGACGGCCGCATGGTCGCCGGGCTCCGCGGCGTCGATCTCGACGTGAGCGCAGGTGAGCACGTCGTGCTCGCCGGGTCGAGCGGGGCCGGCAAGACGTCGTTGCTGAAATGCGTCCACCGCACCTACCTGCCGTCGGCCGGCACGCTCGCGCTCCGCCTCGGCGACGGCACGACGGTCGACCTGGCATCGATCGGGGAGCGCGAGGTGGTCGCGCTGCGGGGTCGCGAGCTCGGATACGTCTCGCAATTCCTCCAGGCACCTCCGAGACGAGGGCCATTCGACATCGTCGTGCGCGCGGCGACCGATCGGGGCATGGACCGCGACGCCGCCCACGATGCCGCCGCCGTCGCGCTCCGCCGCCTCAACATCGACGAGGCGATGTGGGACGTGTACGCGACGGTGCTGTCCGGTGGCGAACGACAACGCGTGAATCTCGCCGCCGGCACCGTCTCGCCACCGCGACTGTTGCTGCTCGACGAACCCGTCTCCGCTCTCGACCCGGCCAATCGGTCCGCAGCGCTCGAACTGATCGACGAGCTCGCCGGACACGGCGTCGCCGTGTTGTCGGTGTTCCACGACCTCGAAGCGATCGAACGACTCGCCACCCGCGTCGTGCTGATGCGCCACGGCGAGGTCGTCGACGCCGGCCCGCCCGAACGCATTCTCCCCGAGCTCACTGGAGTCGCCCGCTGATGGACACGATCCTGCACCCCCGCAACTTCGCGATCACCGATGTGACCGCGGTGCTTCCCGACCGGTTGATCGAGCACGCCACCGTGGTCGTCGCCGATGGCATCATCGAGTCGGTGGACACCGGATCGCCGCCGCCCGGTGCGCTCGATGGCCGCGGTGCTCTGCTGGCGCCCGGCGTGGTCGACACGCATTCCGACGGTCTCGAGAAGGAACTCCGCCCGCGCCCAGGCGTCCTGCTGCCGATGGACTTCGCCATCCACTCCTTCGAAGGACGCGTCCGCGGGGCCGGTGTCACGACCATCTTCCACGGCATCGGCTTCGAGAACGGCGCGAAGTACGACCGGTCGGTCGAGCAGGCGACGGCGATGTGTGCTGCGCTCGCCGAACGGGCGGGTTCCGGAGCGGCCCCGATCGACCATCGCATCCTCCATCGCCTGGACGTGCGCGATGCAGACGGTTTCGTCGCACTCCGCGACACCGTCGATCGAGCGCTCGGCCAGCGGCCGCTGGTGTCCTACGAGGACCACACCCCGGGGCAGGGCCAGTACGCCGACCGGCGCTGGATGGAGCGCTACATCGCCGGTACCCGCGACATGGAGGCCGATCAGGCCAAGGACTACATCGACGAGGTGATCGCCGATCGCGATCGCCAACGCATCCATCGCGACGAGGCGATGCCGTGGCTCGGCGAGCGCGGTCGCGCCGAGGCGATCCGGTTGATGTGTCACGACCCCGCCGATGTCGGCGACATCGACGAAGCCGTTGCGGTCGGTGCGTCGATCGCGGAGTTCCCGACAACTGTGGAAGCGGCCGTCGCGGCGCGTGAGCGCGGTCTGCAGATCGTGTGCGGCGCACCCAATGCGCTGCGGGGTGAGAGTCACTCGGGCAACGTCAGCGCTCGGGAGTTGATCGGCCGTGGGCTCTGCGACAGTCTCGCATCGGACTACATGCCCTCGACACTGCTCGGCGCGGTCGGACGCCTGGTCGCGGATCACGTGTGTGCGCTTCCCGACGCGATCCGCCTCGTCACCAGCGGCGCCGCCGCCACGGTCGGGCTCGACGACCGGGGTCGCCTCGCTCCCGGCCAGCGCGCCGACCTCGTCCTCTTCGACCTCCGCGGCGCCCTGCCCACCGTACGACTGGCGATCGGGCAGTCGTACGGGGCCTCGACGCCGACGATGGTCCCGACACCCGATCGTGGCGAACTGGTCGAGAGTCGGACATGAGCCCGAACGCGCACTCCGATGAGCGAGGCGATGCGCTCGTCGCTGCGCTGGACATCGAGTCATGGACCCGTGACGGATACCTCCACGTTCCGGCGGCGTTCGACTCGGCGACGATCGCTGAGATCCGCACGTGGGTGGACGACGTCGCCGATCGAAAGCCGGGTGAACTCGGCCTGATGCAACACTACGAGCACACCGATCGCGGGGCGGTCCTCGCTCGCTCGGAGCGGCTGCTCGAGGTGCACGACGGATGGAGGAGTCTCGTGGCCGGTGGTGGCCTGCCGGCGATGGCGGGGCGTCTGCTGGGCGAACCCGCCGTGCTCTACAAGGAGAAGATCAACTACAAGTTCGCCGGCGGCGCCGGATTCGCTCCGCATCAGGACGCGCCTGCCTACGCCTTCGTCGACACCCACCTGACCGGAATGCTGGCGATCGACGACGCCGATCTCGCCAACGGCTGTCTCGAGGTGGTGCCGGGGATGCATGACGAACTCCTGCCGCTCGACGACGACGGATGCATTCGTCCCGACGTCGCCGCCGAGCTCCACTTCCGGCCCGTGCCGGTCAGGTCCGGCGACCTGCTCTGGTTCCACTCACGGGTTCCGCACCGCAGTGGACCGAACGATTCGGAAACCACTCGTCGGGCGCTCTTCTGCACGTACAACGCGTTTCGTCTCGGCGACCTGCGTGCGGAGTACTACGACGACAAGGCGCGCTTCTTCGAAGCCCGTGGCGATGACCCGGCTCGGCTAAGCACCATCGGCGACTTCCAGGGCAGCGCTCCGACCGAGGACGAACTGCGCGCGATCGGAGTCCTGCCGTGAACACGCCGTGGCGCGAGTTGAACGGACCCGAGGCGGTTGCGGAACGTCTCGTCGCCGTGTTCGAGGTGTTCGGTGAGTCGCGTTACGACGAGGCGGTGACGCAGTCCGTGCACGCTGCACAGGCAGCAGCGCTCGCGCAGGAGTCCGGTGCGGCCGACTCACTCGTTGCCGCGGCGCTGCTCCACGACCTCGGGCACCTCCTCGGATGCGCGGACACGGAGGCGCAACGTGACCGCGACCTGCATCACGAGGAAGTCGCGGCCCGATTCCTTCGTCGATGGTTCGGACCGGAGGTGGTCGAGCCGATTCGCCACCACGTCGCCGCCAAGCGCTATCTCTGCGCGGTCGACGACGGGTACCACGACACGCTCTCGACGGCCTCGGTGCACAGCCTCGCGATCCAGGGCGGCGTGATGATGCCGTCGGAAACCGCAGCGTTCGAGCAGATCCCGAGGTGGCGCGATGCCGCGGCCCTGCGACGATGGGACGATCTGGCCAAGGACCCGGACTGGTCGGTGCCGCCGGTGCGTTCGTACCTCGAACTGCTCGTGGAGGTGGGTGAACGCCGGGACGACGGGTGACGGCACGGAGTGCCGTCCGTCGTCGCATCGGGATCCCTACGATCTCGAACCATGGTCCGTGCCCGACAGTACGTCGAACTCGCAAACGTTCTGGCGACGCGGTGGTCGGCGCTCGCGCCAGGCACGATGGTCGAGAGTGAGCATCACCTCGCGGAGGAGTTCGGTGTCAATCGCCTGACCGCACGCGAGGCGGTTCGCGAACTCGAGCGTCGAATGGTGGTGCGGCGCATCATGGGCCGCGGGACCTTCACGGCCCACCGCCTCGCCTATGAGGTCCGCCTCGGCGGGTATGCGAGCTTCAAGCGCAATGTCACTGCACTCGGATTCGTTCCGTCCACGTGCGTCGTCGATCACCGGTGGCAGGGGCGTGGGTCGACTCGGCAACTCGTGGTCGAGCGCGTGTCGACGGTCGATGGATTCGTCGCATCGGCGACGACCGAACGATTTCCGGCGGCCATCGCCCGGCTCGTCGGAGATGACGTCGTCGGTGGAGGCTCGATTCACGAAGAGCTGGTCCAGGCGGGTTTCGATCCACGACGCGGCTCGGTCGATGTTGCCGTCGCGATGCCGCCGGACGAAAAGACCGAGCGACTCGGGTTCTCCTCCGCCGTGCTGCCCACGTGGCATCTGGAGAGTCGGACGACCGACGGACCCGACGGCCCGATCGTGCACACCTCGGATTCGTGGATGCGGACCGACATGTTCGCCGTGACCGTGCGACTCAGCGCCGACGATTCCTGACCGACTCGAAGCATTCGGACAGACTTCGTTCGGGGTTTCCCCGAAGACAGCCTGGTGTTCACCGATCCCATCTAGACAAGTCCAGGTGAACAGATCCCTTCCTTCCTCCCCTCGAACGCGACGAGTGCTGACCTTCGTCGCCCTCACCGCAGCGGTGTCTCTCGTGGCCTCCTGTGGCAACGATGACGACTCCGCCGTCGATGCCGCACCCACCGAAACGTCGGCTTCGGCCGAGGCCGTGACGGACGACACCGCGGCCGTCGCCGAGACCGCCGAGGCCGAGGCCACGACCGACGACATCGATCGCTCGGATTGGCCCGACTCGCTCGTGATGGGCGCCGTGCCGGCGGAGGAGTCGACCGCTCTCCAGGAGAGCTACGACAAGTTGCTCCAGGTGCTCGAGGAGGATCTCGGCATCGAGATCGAGTTCTTCCAGGCGACCGACTACGCCGGCATCATCGAAGGTCAGGTCGCCGGTCGAGTCGACCTCGCCCAGTACGGCCCCTTCTCCTACGTGATCGCCAAGAACGCAGGCGCCGACATCGAACCCGTCGGCGCTCTCGTCGACGCCCCCGACGAGGAGCCCGGCTACCAGAGCTACGGCATCGCCAAGGCCGACAACGACGAGATCAACGAGCTCGCCGACTTCGAGGGCCGAAGCGTCTGCTTCGTCGACCCGGGTTCGACGTCGGGCTTCCTCTACCCGTCCGCTGGCCTTCTGGCGGAGGGCATCGACCCCGAGAGCGGCGTCAGCGCCGTCTTCGCCGGCGGCCACGACGCCTCGGTCATCTCCGTCGACAACGGAGACTGCGAAGCCGGTTTCGCCTTCGACGCCATGGTCGACAACGTCCTCATCGAGTCCGGTGACATCGCCGAGGGTGACATCAAGACGGTGTGGGAGTCCGAGGTCATCGCCGGCTCGCCGATCGCGGTCAACATGGCTCTGCCGAGCAGCCTCGTCACCGAGATCAACCGCATCGTGCTCGAGGAGAGCAACACCGACCGATTGATCGAGCGGGGCATCTGTGCCGATGTCGAGACGTGCGGCCTCACCGACGAGAACGCATGGGGATGGGTCGCCGTCGACGACACCTTCTACGACGGCGTCCGCGAGGTCTGCGTGCAGACGCAGGCCGCCCAGTGCGAAGGCTGACCACGCCATGACTGCTGCCGCTGCCCCTCGGACCATTCGTCCAGATGCCGATCCCATCGTCCGCCTGAACAACCTGTCGAAGCAGTTCCCGAACGGGCCGCTCGCGCTCGACGAGGTGACGTTCAGCGTGCCCCGGGGTCAACTGCTCTGCCTGATCGGTCTGTCGGGCAGCGGCAAGTCGACGCTGCTGCGTCATCTGAACGGACTCCATCAGCCGACCGGTGGTGATGTCGAGGTGATGGGTGTCGACGTCGTCCGCGCCAAGCGGTCCGAACTCCGCGCGCTGCGCCGAGAAGTCGGCTTCGTGTTCCAGCAGTTCGGGCTCGTCGGCCGGCTCTCCTGCCTCGAGAACGTGCTGACCGGCGCGCTCGGCCGACTCCGAGGGCCGCGCATGAGCACCCTCGCCTACTCGACGTCCCTCCGGCGCCAGGCCCTGGAGCATCTCGACCGTGTCGACCTCGCCGACCGGGCGTTCCAACGCTCCGACACACTGTCGGGCGGACAGATGCAGCGGGTCGCCATCGCCCGCACGTTGATGCAACAGCCGACCCTGCTGCTCGCCGATGAACCGGTTGCATCACTCGACCCCGAGTCGTCGGCGCACGTGATGGACGTGCTCTTCCGCATCGTGGTCGAGGATCAACTGACGGTCATCTGCACCTTGCACCAGGTCGAACTCGCGATGGGCTGGGCGAACCGCATCGTCGGCCTGCGCGATGGACAGATGGTGCTCGACCGTGCCGTCGCGGATCTCGGTGAGACCGAGGTGATGGACGTCTACAAGCGCGTCGCTCCCGGTGCGGCCGACGCCGCAATCACGGATCTCATCGACACCCGACCCCCCGCCGGAGTTCGCCGGTGACGTCGATGCTCGAGCACGCGGCACCGCCGTCGAGCTCACGAGAGCCCACGCCGCTGCGCCCGCCGCTCACTCGTCAACGGGTGATGCTGCGCCTCGTCGCGGTCTTCTTCGTCGTCGCGACCATTTGGGCATGGCGCTACATCGACATGTCGCTCACCGTCGTGTTCGGCGGGCTCGGCGACATGTGGAACCTGCTCGAGCGGATGACCCCGCCGAACTTCGCCGACCTCGATCGGGCGATCGAGCTGACGTTCGAGACTCTCTGGATGGCGGTCATCGGGACGGCGCTGGCGATCGCGCTGTCGGTGCCGCTGGCCTTCGGTGCAGCTCGCAACACGACGCCGCATCCTGCGGTCATGGCGGTCTGCCGAGCGATCATCGTCGCCACCCGGGCGATCCCCGATCTGATCTTCGCGGCGATCTTCGTGCGTGCGTTCGGGATCGGCGTCCTGCCGGGAATCCTGGCCCTGGGCCTGCATTCGATCGGCATGGTCGGCAAGTTGTTCGCAGATGCCATCGAGCAAGTCGATCCTCGGCCACGCGATGCCGTCGTGTCGGTCGGCGCCGGGAAGTGGCAGGCGATCACCACGACAGTCGTCCCTCAAGCCATGCCCAGCATGATCGCGACCACTCTGTATCGGCTCGACATCAACCTGCGCTCGTCGACCGTGCTCGGCATCGTCGGCGCCGGTGGCATCGGCTTCCTGCTGCAGACGAGCCTGCGCTCGCTCCAGTACGACCGGGCGCTCGGCGTCGTCATCGTCATCTTCGTGTTCATCACGGTGATGGAGTTCCTGTCGGCAGCGGTTCGTTCGACATTGCTCGGTGGTGAACGAGTGATCGTCGGGGGTCGGCCACCGCGGGCCGGGGTCGGCGCGGCATTCGTCAGACGGTTCATGGGGAGCACCGGCGCCGCTGTCGTCGGTGTCGAGAACTTCGACCACGCAACCGTACGTCCACCCTTCAGCGGGGAGCGTCGCATGAAGGCGTGGTACGGCCTGTTCTTCGCGGCGCTCCTGGGGTACGCGTTGTGGTCGGTGCGACTCGATCCGTTCGAGATCATCAGATCGCTCGGCGAGGTCTGGGAGATCATGCTGCGACTCGTGCCGCCGGACTTCACGACGGCACGCGACGGGATCATCACCGGCATGCTCGAGTCGATCGCCGTGGCGCTCATCGCGACCTTCCTGGGCACGATCGTGTCGATCCCGTTGGGCTTGCTCGCCGCGCGCAACGTCGCCACCAACCGGGTCGTGTACGCCATCTCCCGGTTGTTCCTCGTCTTCCTCCGAGGAATCCCGGAGTTGATCGTCGCCGTCCTGTTCGTGTCCGCGATCGGTCTCGGTCCGGTCGCCGGCACGTTGGCATTGGTCGTCGGTACGGCCGGTTTCCTCGCGAAGCTGATCGCTGATGCCGTCGAGGAGGTCGACCCGATTCCTCGCGAGGCGATCGTGGCGACGGGTTCGACGCGGGTGCAGGAGACCTTTGTCTCGGTGATCCCACAGGCGATGCCGGCGCTCGTGGGCAACCTGCTCTACGTGCTCGACATCAACCTGCGGGTGTCGACGGTGCTCGGCATCGTCGGCGGTGGTGGCATCGGGTTCCTGCTGTTCAACTCGTTGCGAGTGCTGGCTTGGGAGACGACCGGCGCGATTCTCATCTCGATCTTCGTCGTCGTGTACGCGATCGAGCTGCTTGCCGGCTGGGTGCGAAAGCAGATCCTGTGACGACGCAGTGCGGTTCTCGGGTATCCCGGGTGCTGACCGAGGCGGCCGACGCTGCGCTCCGCGCGTACGGGAACGCACTCGCCACGATGTCCGCCGAGGACCGGCGATCGACCGTCGGCCCCGGTGCCGACGGGACCGAGACGTACCTGCTCGACGAGGTCGTCGAGGCGCCCGTGCTCGACGTGTTGGAGCACCACGGTGTGAACGTGCTGTCGGAGGAGATCGGCTGGATCGACCGCGCGAGTTCGGTGACGGTTGTCATCGATCCGGTCGACGGCACGGCGAATGCTGCGGCCGGAGTTCCGTTGTCGGCGTTCGCCGGTGCGCTCGTCGTCGACGAAGTAGTACGTGAGGCACTCGTGGTGTGGCTCGACACCGGCCGCCGTTGGTCGGCCGTCGCCGGGGAACCGGCCGGGTCGATCGTGAGTGGTCGCACCGGACTCGACGGAGCGTCGTTGTCGATGTTGCGACCGCGGCCGGAGAACCGTGATGCCTGGATGCGGATCGCCGACCGGACGAGTCGAATCCGTGTCCTCGGCTCGTCGGTGCTCGAGGCGATGCTCGTCGCCGACGGCGCCGTCGACGCGTTCTGCGATCCGGGTGGGGACGTCCATCGGATCGTCGACATCGCCGCGGCGGCTCTCGTGGTGGAGTCGGCCGGTGGATGTGTCGTCGATGCGTACGGCCGTCCGTTCAGCTTCGGCCCCGACCTCAGCTTGCGGTGGAGCGGTGTCTTCGCCGCGTCGGCATCGCTTGCCGACGAGATCGTCACCGCCATCACCAGCTGACACTCCACGAGAGGTCAGGGTCAAGCGGCGATACGACGCGAAGCCTCGAGGCGTACCGGCGCGTCGTCGACGAGCGGGCGGGTCGAGCGGCCGGTCTGCCCGACCCCTCGTCACCGGAGGTGCCGCCGGGTGGACGCCTCCCGGGATCGCGCCGGGTCGCTACGGTCGGAGCATGAGAATTCGTCATGTCCTCGGGTCGAGCATCGTGGTCGGCCTGTTGGCCGCGTCGTGTGCGAGCAGCGATGGTGGTGATGCATCCGATTCGACGGCCGCGCCCGGTGTCAGCGAGGCGGTCCCGACGGTCGACGACGCCGAACCGCCGCAGGACACGGCTGCCGCTGATTCGGTGGCATCTCCTGCGACCGATCCCGAGCCGACCGTACCGCCTGCTACCGAGCCGGACGCGGCGACGTACGACTTCTCGGCCATCGATCCGATCGTCTCCGACTTCGTCGAGGAACGGGGCCTGAACGGCGCCGGCTTGGTCGTGGTCGACGCAGAGAACGGAATCGTCGACGAGGAGTACTGGGGCGAGTTCGGTCCCGATCGGATCTCACTCATCGCGTCGTCCTCGAAGATGATCACCGCGGGCATCTTGATGCGCTTGGCCGATGACGGGCTGCTCGACATGGACGCGCCGGTGTCGGCGGTGGCCGAGTGGGGAGCGGGCAACCCGGACATCACCCCGGCTCAGCTCGTCTCGAACAGCTCGGGACTCGTCGGTCTGCTCCCGGATCCGACCTACGGCCCCTACATCTGCCAGTACCTGGCGGCGGGGACGCTCCAGGAGTGTGCGGCGTCGATCTTCACCACTCCCGACGATGACGCGGACGTCGTCGCTCCCGACACGGAATTCCGGTACGGCGGCGCCCAATGGCAGGTCGCCGGCGCCGTGGCGGAAGCTGCATCGGGGAGGTCGTGGGCCGAGATGGTCGACGAGTTCGTCGTCCAACCGTGTGGCGTGGATTCCCTCGCCTACAACAATCACTTCGCACAGATCGGTACGGGTGGATTCGACTACCCCGTCGAATTCGACTCCGACCCGGCGACCCTCGAGGCGACCGACAACCCGAACCTGGAGGGCGGCGTGTACATCACCCCACCCGACTACGCGCAACTGCTGTTGATGCACCTGCGCGGCGGCGAGTGCGAGGGTGGAACGGTGCTCAGCCAGCAAGCGCTCGACACCATGCACGCCGACCGGGTCGCGGCGGCCTACGACGGATCGGCCCGTGAAGGCACCGGATACGGCATGGGCTGGTGGGTCGACCGCGCAACCGGTCGAATCAGCGACGCCGGAGCGTACGGCTCGGTCCCGTGGCTCGATCTCGACGAGGGATACGGCGCATACCTCGTCATCGAAGCGGACTCGGGAACCGGCAACGAACTTGCGGCGCTCCTCTACGATCCGGTCGCCGCCGCTGTACAGGCCGGCTGAGCACCGGTTCCTCGCCTCGCTTCTCGACCCATTCGGTCTCACCCGCTGATACGAATCGGGGTCGAGAACGGGAGTCGAAGCCGTTCGGTCCACGGAGGCGGCGCGCACGCCGTGGCAGCGCGAGACTGGTGCGATGGCCTACATCGAACGCCGACGGGTCCACGACGCCGACGCCCACATCATGGAGCCACCCACGTGGCTGCGTGACCACGCCGACCCCGACATCCGCGAGCGACTGAAGATTCCCGCGTATGCGAACGAGCTCGCGCAGACCGGCGATGCGGCCGCCGGTGCGGCACCCAGCCCGGACGACCTCGACGCGATCTTCGCCCGCCTCGCCGACCGGCATCGCTCGGAGGAGTTCCTGAGCGACGAAGCCACCGACGTGATGAACCGCAAGAACTTCGCGGCGACCGGCTCGTTTCTTGCCGAAGATCGGCCCCGGGTGCTCGACTACATCGGCGTCGACAGCCAGCTCCTGTTCAACACGTTCCACAACTCCCGGTTGTACGAGTGGGAGCAGCCGGGCCCCGATGGTCGGGTCGACCTCGATCTCGCGTACGGAGCCGCACGCGCACACAACCGCGGAATGACCGAGTTCTGCTCGGTCGACGACCGACTTCTGGCGACCTGCTATGTCCCGCTCGTCGACTTCGACCGGGCTTCGGCGATGGCGAGCGAAGCGATCGAGATGGGTGCAGCAGCGCTCCTCGTCGCATCCGGGTGTCCGGCCGGACATTCGCCGTCGCACCGCTCGCTCGACCCCGTCTGGCGCCAGGCGGAGGAAGCCGGCATTCCGATCGTCTTCCATGTCGGCGGTACCGGCGCGCTGATCGACCCGAGCTACTTCGACAACGGGCTCCCGATCCCACCCGACTTCCATGGAGGCGCCGAGAACTTCCGCTCGGTCGACTACATGGCGATCCCGTTCCCGCCGATGCAGACGCTCGCCACGATGATCTTCGACGGCGTCCTCGACCGCCACCCGCAACTCCGCGTGGGTGTGATTGAGCAGGGGTGCATCTGGCTCCCGAGCTGGCTGAAGCAGATGGATTCGGCGATGGACGCGTTCGGCCGCCACGAGGAACGACTGCGGGATCTGTCGCTCACGCCGCGCGAGTTCGTCGAACGGCAGGTGCGGGTCACGCCGTATCCGACCGAGGACGTCGGTTGGGTCACCGATCAGATCGGCCCGGACATCTTGTTGTTCAACACCGACTACCCGCACGTCGAGGGTGGGCGCCGTCCATTCGAGCGATTCGAGCGGAGTCTCGGCGACCGGTCCGAAGCGATCCGGGATCGGTTCTACGCCGACAACTTCATCGACCTGATGGGCTCCGCGGTCCACTCTCTCGTCTGACCGGTCCGCTCGTCCGGTCTGGCCGGTGTCACGGTCCGCACGTGGCTCCCACATGTTCTCGACCCCGATCCGTCTCAGCCGTTGATACGGAGCGGGGTCGAGAAGCTCGAAATGTGGGTTCCGACCGATTCGTCTGCGGTCGGTAGCGTGGCGGCGTGATTCTGTCGGACCGATCCCTTCGTGAACAGCTCGACGCCGGTCGGATCATCATCGACCCCTTCGACGAGTCGCTCGTCCAACCCTCCTCGATCGACTTCCGGATCTCGAACCTGTTCCGGGTGTTCCGCAACCACACCCGCGGTGTGATCGACGTGAAGCAAGACCTGCAGAACCTCACCGAACTCATCGAGATCCCCGCCGACGAGAACGGCATCGGTGACGAGGCGTTCATGCTCCACCCCGGCGAGTTCGTGCTCGGTTCCACCTACGAACGGATCGCGGTACCCGACGACCTCGTCGGCCGCGTCGAGGGGAAGTCATCGCTCGGTCGGCTCGGTCTGCTGATCCACTCGACGGCCGGGTTCATCGACGCCGGCTTCGACGGTCACATCACCCTCGAACTCGCAAATGTCGCGAGCCTCCCGATCACGCTCTACCCGGGCATGAAGATCGGTCAGGTCAGCTTCATGCAGATGACCAGCGCCGCCGACAACCCGTACGGGTCCGGTGCCCACGGGTCGAAGTACCAGGGCCAGCGCGGCCCGACCCCCAGCCGCTACTTCGAGAACTTCACCTGATCACCAAGAAGATGCACATTGGTGCCTGGCACCAATGTGCATGTCAGGGGCGGGCGTCGGCGATGAGTTGGTCGCGGAGTCGACGGAGGCCGTCGGTGATGCTGACGTGGTAACGGTGCGGGTTGACGAGACGACGCACACCGACGTCGAGTCGCGCGATGTCGTCCGAACATCGCTGCGCCAACTCGTCGATCGAGGGTGACCCCGGCTCGCGGTCGACGACGTGCTGGAGTTCCTCGATGTGGGAGATCTCGGCGCGGTGGAGGGTCTGGCTCACACCACTGCGCGACGGATCGTGGATCACGGTCGAGTCGGACGCGAGCGGTTCCTCACCGGCGAGGCCGATCAGATCGACGATCGCCGAACCGCGTCGGTCGTAGAGGCGCCACACGACCTTGCGCCCCGGCAACGGCACCTTGCCCGACTCCTCGGACAGTTTGATCGCCGGAGCCCACGAGCCATTCACGTTCTCGAGCCCGACCAGCTTGTAGACCCCGTTCAGCGCACCCGAGCCGTGTGACGTGATCAGCCGCGTCCCGACCCCGTAGACCAGGCGCTGTCGGATCGGATCGGGATCCACGCCGATCCGCGCTGCATCATCGCCGATCTGGGTCAGGATCTGCCAGATCGTCAACTCGTCGAGATCGCTCGACAGCACGATCGCGGCACCCGGATACCCGGCCTGATCGAGCAGCGCGGCGGTCTGGACCGCGAGGAACGCGAGGTCGCCCGAGTCGAGGCGCACGCCGACGGGTTCGTGTCCGTTCGCCCGGAGTTCGTCGAACACGGTGATCGCGTTCGGGACGCCCGAGCGGAGCGTGTCGATCGTGTCGACGAGCAGGATGCACCCGTCCGGGGCACTCGACGCCATCGCCCGGAACGCGCCGAGCTCGCCGCCACCGGTCGCCACGTACGCCTGCACGAGGCTGTGCGCGTGGGTCCCGCTCGGCTGCCGACCGAGGGCGATGCCGGCCTCGACGTTGGAGGTCGAGGCACATCCGCCGATCAGCGTCGCGCGGATCCCCTCGTTCACGCCGGTGGCCGGACCGCGGCGCATGCCGAATTCGAGCACCGTGCCACCGCGCGCGCTCTGGACGACCCGAGCGGCCTTCGTCGCGATCAGCGTGGGGTAGTTGAGATGATTGAGCAGCGAGGTCTCGAGGAGTTGACAGACGGCCAGCGGCCCGGTCACGGTGACGATCGGCTCGTGAGCGTGCACCACCCGGCCCTCGGCGATCGCGTTGATCTCGATCCCGTCGAACCGTTCGGGCGCGGCCAGCCACTCGAGGAATGCCGCGCTGAACACCGGCTCGCCCGTCGTCGACTCCATCTTCGCCAGCGCCTCGACGTGTCGCGCTTCGATCCTCGAGGCGTCGAGCCAGTCGAGGAACGGTCCCAGCCCGGCGGTCACACAGAAGCCGGCCTGGTGCGTGCCGTAGTCGGGTGCCGATCGGAAGAAGTAGTCGAACTGGGCTCGGCGCTCCGAGATCCCCTCGGCGACGTAGACCTGCGCCATCGCCAACTCGTACATGTCGGTGAAGAGCGGGCCGCGCACGGTCGCCCATCGTTCGGTGATGTCGTCGGCGAGACCGACCCGCTGAGACGGGGTCACGGGGCGTCGATCACGGTGACGTCGACGACGATCGACACCGTCGTCGCGTCGTACTGATGTGCGCTCACCTCCGCGAGGCTACGCGCCGCACCGCTCGCGGATCAGGTTGCGTTCAGGCGCCGGCGACGGGGGAGTTCTCGGAGTCGAGCAGCGGTGCGCTCCCGGCGTGGAATGCCGCTTCGCCCTGCTCGAGTGCATCGACCAGGTGGATGGCGATGTCGGCGACCTTGACCTGGTCGTCCTCGATCCCCGCACCCTTCACGCCGTCGTCCATCATGATGTAGCAGAACGGGCACGCGGTGGCGACGCGAGATGCGCCGGTCGACAAGGCCTCGGCGGCGCGCTCGTCGTTGACCTTCGTGCCCGTCGTCTCCTCCATCCACATGCGTGCGCCACCGGCACCGCAGCACATGCCCTTCGTGCCGTTGCGCTGCATCTCGACGACCTCGACGCCCTTGATCGAGCCGACGACCTTGCGCGGCGCGACGTAGACGTCGTTGTGGCGACCGAGGTAGCAGGAGTCGTGGTACGTGATCCGCTCGTCGAGCGTCGCCTGTGACACGTCGAGTTGACCCGAGTCGATCAACTGCTCGAGGAGCTGCGTGTGGTGGACGACCTCGTAGTTCCCACCGATCTGGGGGTACTCGTTGAGGAGCGTGTTGAAGCAGTGCGGGCACTGCGTGATGATCTTCTTGACGCCCATCCCATTGAGCATCTCGACGTTCGGCTGGGCCAGCATCTGGAACAGGTACTCGTTGCCCGAGCGGCGGGCGGAGTCGCCGGTGCACATCTCGGACGGACCGAGGATCGAGACGTCGATCCCGGCGCGGCGCAGCAGGTTCGCCATCGCCTGGGTGACCTTCTTGTTCTTGTCGTCG
Organism: Ilumatobacter sp.; assembly: GCF_049588435.1. GTDB lineage: Bacteria > Actinomycetota > Acidimicrobiia > Acidimicrobiales > Ilumatobacteraceae > Ilumatobacter_A. The sequence goes on along the minus strand of NZ_JBAVYV010000285.1, from coordinate 9,593 downwards.
AACGAACCGGCGCAGCCGACCCAGTAGAGGTACTCCGACGCCAACGGCGATCCGGGATCGACGATCTCGACACCGTCGATTCCCTCGGCCCAGTCGGCCCGCTCACCCTGGTTGAGACCCCACGGGTTGCCCTGGTTCTCCATCGCGCGGTAGGCGTTGCCGAGCTCGGCGGGGAAGTTCGACTCCATCAGCGACAGGTAGCGCCGCATATCGAAGATCTTGTCGGTGATCTCGATGTTGACCGGGCAGATCTCGTCACAGGCCTTGCAGGTGGTGCAGGCCCACAGCTCCTCGGCGGTGATCCGCTCGAACAGCGAGTTGGCCGTGACCTTGACCTCGGGCACCGTGCCCAGCGGCGGTGACACGGCGGGCGTGCCGGTTGCGGCCATGACCTCGCCCGCCTTGAGCACGATCTCGCGCGGGTCGAGCGGCTTGCCGGTGGCATGCGCCGGGCAGACCGACGTGCAGCGTCCACACATCGTGCAGGCGTCGAGGTCGAGCAGCTGCTTCCAGGTGAAGTCCTCGACGACGCTCGCACCGAACGACTCGAGCTCGGTCTCCATGAGGTTCGGCATCGGACGCATCGCACCCTTCGGGCGGTCCTTGTCCTTGAGATACGTGTTGATCGGTGACGTGAACATGTGGCGCAGCATCGTGATCGGCAGGATCGCGAGGAACACGACGAAGCTCGCGACGTGGAGGATCCACCACCACTGCTGCCACGTGCTGAGCGTGCTCACGCTCCAGCCGTCGACCAGCGTGCTGAGCGGGTAGCCGACGAAGCTCCACTTCTCGTAGCTCGGGTTGCCCTCGAGCGCGATGCGGAACATCTCGGTCCCGAATCCGGTGATGCTGATCGCGAAGAACGTGCCGAGGATGACCGCGTGCTCGGGCTTCGACTTGATGCGGATGCGGTACGGCCGTTGCACGTACCGACGTACCAGTGCCCAGCAGATGCCACCCAGGAACACGAGGCCCATGAAGTCACCGAAGGCCGCGTATCCGCGGTAGACGTCGCCGTGCAGGAACTTGAGTTCCTCGGGCATCTGGTGATCGATCTCGAGCACCGTCGTCACTCCGAGCAGACCGAGGAACCCGAAGTAGATCATCGAGTGCATGACGCCGGCACCGGCATCGCGCAGCAGCGTCTGCATGTAGACGCCGGCGCGGAAGTCCTTCATCCTGCGCCCGACATTCTTGGGCGTCGTCTTGCGCTGCGCCGGAGCGCCGCGCTCCCAGTTGCGGATGCGGTTCGAGAACATGATCGCGACCCACACGAGCAACACCGGAACCACGGTGTAGAAGGCGACCTGGATCGGGCCTGGGATGTTCACGAAAACGGTGCGGTGGACCGCGTTCTCGTTCTCCCACCCGGTGATCTGGGGGAGGATGCCCGACACGACCGTGAACAGGGCGATCGCCGTGAACAGGATGATCGCCAGCTGATGTGGCTTGATCCGTTTCGGCGGGGCGTCGGTGGTGTTCTCGACCGTGGTACTCATGCGGCCACAAAGCTACCCGCGGGTAGCTGTCGCAGCCATTTCCTGCCCTGTCGAGACCGGGCAACGCGGCGCGTCGCGGTGGTGCCGCCCGAAGTCGGGAACCGCTGCGCCGCTCGTGATGCGGACGGAGAACTCAGCCGTAGTACTGGCGGTCGAGATCGCGGATGCGCCCGGCAAGGCTGTCCATCAGCTTGTGTGAGATCGCCGGGATCGTGTCGAGGACGCCGATGAAGCGGCGCTGGTCGATGACGAGCAGCGTGCAATCCGTCTCGCAGATCACCGTCGCCGTGCGCGGCCCCTTGTCGAGCAGTGACAGTTCACCGACGACACTGCCGGGACCGAGCGTTGCGACCTTGCGGTTGTTGCGCTTCACGACGACCTCGCCGTCGACGATGACGAATGCTTCGCGACCGAAGCGACCCTGATCCATGATCATCGTCCCCGCGGTCATCTCGACTTCGTCGGTCGCTTTCGCGACCTTGTCGAGGTCCTTCTTCGAACAGGCGCTGAAGAGCGCCACGCTCCGCAGGCTCTCGAGGTGCTGTTTCTTGTTGGCCATGGGTGGACACACTAGGCAACCCGGAACGGTCCATCGGACAAACCCCGAATGCCCATGGCCATCTGATTCGAGAAGGTTGCAGCGGACGGGCCGACGAACGGCCACAATCAGTGCCGTGACAACTCGACACGCCGCCCCGTTCGTCGCACTCGCGTTGGTCCTCGCCGCGTGCTCCAGCGACGGTGACGCCGTCGAGTCGTCCACCTCGAACACGGATGTGAGTGGCCCAGAGACCAGTGTCGACGATGCGAGCGGCGAGGTCGTCCCGGAGGGTTCGGCGGAGGCGGGGGACCCGAACGACGATTCCGATGTCACCGCGCTGGAGATGACCGTCGAGGCGAGCCCCTCCATCGGACTCGCTGCGACTCTGTCGATCGATTCCGAGGTCCCGGCGCAGATCGAGGTGACCGCCACCTCGGATGGTCACGTCGTCGAGGTGCCACGCACGGCGTTGTCGGCCACCGAGCACGTCATCCCACTCGTCGGAATGCGCGCCGAGCGAACGTACGAGATCTCTGCGACTGCGGTCGACGAAGCAGGTGAGCCGATCGGTGCCGATGCCGAAGGTGAGTTCACGACCGGCGCACTGCCGGACTGGTTCGGCGAGCATCAGCTCACCATCGACGCTGACCGCGCCGCTCCCGGCTACACGCTGGTCGAGTTCGACAAACAGGCCGACCCGCCGTCGGGCCAACATGTGGTCGCGTACGACAACGAGGGGGAAGTCGTCTGGTACTACGTGAACACGGGGTCGCTCGGAGCCGTCGAGCCGACCGCAGCCGGTACGTTCAACATGCTCTACTGGCCCTTCGGGATCAGGGAGGTCGATGTCGCCGGCAACGTCGTCACGAACTGGCGGCCGCAGCCGTCGGACTCAAGCGGCGACACCGTCGAGGACGAACTGGTCGTGGAGAACGTCGATCCCGATCAGGTCGAGGCGCAGGGCGGGCTCGCCGCGCTGGAAGGAAACCCCGGAGATGCCGAGGCAACCGGTGTTCGCACCGATTGGATCGACATCAGCGGGGTCCACCACGAGAACTGGCCGATGCCGAACGGCAACGTGCTGACCCTCTCGACCACGATCCACGAACTGACCCCCGAGCAGCGCGTGACCTTCTGTCCCGATGACGATGTCCCGTTCGACGCGGTCAGCGACGTCGCGGTCGAGTTCGAACCATCCGGTCGGGTCGTGCGCACGTGGGACCTCTGGGACGTCATCGACATCGACGAGTTCCCCGGACGTGAACTGTGCGTCGACCAAGGGATCTTCGCCGGCGAGAACACCCGTGACTGGACGCACGCGAACAGCGTCGTCTACGACCCCGACCGCGACGCGGTGATCATCTCGTCGCGCCACACCGACCAGATCGTCGCGTTCGACCACCTCGACGAGGAAGGGCCCCAGTCCCAGCTCCGCTGGATCCTCGGGGCCGGCGCGACGATGCCGCTCGACGGCGAACCGACGTACTACCAGCACGCCGTCGAGGTGAACGAGGACGGGTCGCTCATCGTGTACGACAACGGCAACCATCGGCCCGGAACGTCCGAGGACGACCCCGACAACCCGCCGTACAGCCGCGCCGTGATCTACGAGGTCGATGACTCATCGGACGATCCGGACGACTGGTCGGCCCGGCAGGTGTGGGAGAACATCGACCTCGACGATGAGGGCACACCGGTGTACTCGTCGTTCATCTCCGATGCCGACATGTTGGAGAACGGTGACGTCCTCGTGACGCACGGAGGGATCGGGACGAACCCCTCGACGCCGGAGGATCCTCTGCATCTCCTGATCCGCGAGATCGTTCCGACCGGTGAGTCGGGCGGCGACGTCGTGTGGGAGTTGAAGTCCGAACCCGGTGCGGTCTACACCGCGTATCGGGCGGAACGGATCCCGTCGTTCTACTTCGGCCCCGACTGGGAGAGCTGAGCGGCCATCACGCCTGCGTTCGGCGGACCCCGTGACGCTGGGAGCCGTTCAGAAGTCGATCAGGCTGGGGAGGTAGTCCGCCGGTGCTTCGTAGCCGAGCAGATTGAACACGGTCGACGCGACGTTCGCGAGGCCGTGGTCGGTCGCGGGGCCGCCATCGGTCATGTGGTACTCGCCGTCGTAGTTCGGATCATGGATGGCGAACGGGACCGGGCTCAGCGTGTGTGACGTCTTGGGCAGCCGATCTCCCGAGGCCGTCTCCGTGAACATGATGTCGGCGTTGCCGTGATCGGCGGTGTAGATCAGGACCCCACCGAGGTCGTCGATCACGTCGATCAGACGGGCCATGCATTCGTCGATGACCTCCATCGCCTCGACGGTCGCATGCAGATGTCCGGTGTGACCCACCATGTCGCCGCTCGGATAGTTCAGCCGACCGAACCGGTACTCGCCCGAGCGGAGCAGGTCGATCGTCTCGTCGGTGATCTCGCGGACCTTCATCGCCGGTGTCGTGTCGAACTCGACGTTGTCGGACGGGATCTCGATGTACGTCTCGAGTGTCTCGTCGATGTAGCCGGAGCGGTTCCCGTTCCAGAAGTAGGTGACGTGGCCGAACTTCTGGGTCTCACTGATCGCGAACGTCCGCACCCCTTCGCCGCACAGGAACTCTCCCATCACCCGGTCGATGCTCGGGGGAGCCACGAGGTACCGCTTCGGGATCAGCGCGTCGCCGTCGTACTGCAACATGCCGGAGAAGGAGATGTCGGGATGTGGACGTCCGTCGTCGCCGGTCCGATCGAAGACGTCGAAGTCGGGTTCCTCGAGGGAGCGTGAGATCTCGATGGCGCGGTCGCCGCGGAAGTTGAACAGGACGACCGCGTCACCGTCGACGATCTCGCCGACGGGCGCTCCGTTCCTGTCGACCACGACGAATTCGGCGAGGTACTGGTCGCCGGCGTCGGACTCGCCGTACATCGTCTCGACTGCTTCGCGCGCACTTCCGAACGGGCGACCCTCGCCGTGGACGTGGCAGCGGTACCCGCGTTCGACCATCGGCCAGTCGGCCTCGTAGCGGTCCATCGTGATCCTCATCCGCCCGCCGCCGGACGCGATGCGGAAGTTGCGGTCCTCCCCGCCGGCGTTGAGCTCGGCGAGGACGGCTTCGGTCCGGTCGATGTAGCGCAGCGCTGATCGGGCATCGACGTCGCGACCGTCGTGCAGGATGTGGACGGCACAACTCGTCACCCCGGCGGACGCGGCCTGGCGCAGCAACGCATCGAGATGGTCGAGACTCGAGTGGACGCCACCGTCGGAATGGAGGCCGATCAGGTGCAGGGTGGCGTTGAGGGCGCGTGCGACGACGTCGTGCCACACCTCGGAGTCGAAGATCGCGCCGGTGCTGATCGCCTTGTTCACCAGCTTGGCGCCCTGGGCGAAGATGCGACCGGCGCCGAGCGCGTTGTGTCCGACCTCGCTGTTGCCCATGTCGTCCGCCGTCGGTAGCCCGACCGCGGGTCCGTGGGCCGCCAGTTCGGTGTACAGCTCGCTCGCACCGAGGCGGTCGAGCGTCGGTGTCGTCGCCTGGGTGACCGCGTTGGATTCGCCGGCCGGGGCGACGCCCACTCCGTCGGCGACCACGACGAGGACGGGTCCTGGACGTCCGGAGAACGATGGGTGCGGCATCAGAGTCGGCAAGGCCATGCCGTGAGCCTAGGAAACCGGCAGCCGGCCGGGTGGACGGCGGTGGGCGAGCGGTGTCGTGATGTGATGGGGTTCGAGCGGCGGCGCACGCGGGAGACGAAATCCCGCTCTTCGCTCGGCGGCCGTGCACCGTGCCTGCCAGTCTGTGGGCATGAGCGAGCGCACCTTTCCTCCGACGACCGTCGCAGCGTCCGAGCCGCTGGTCGCCGATCTCTTCGCCGTGGCCCTCGACGCCCGCGAGCGGTCGCACAGCCCGTATTCGAACTATCGGGTCGGCGCCGCGATCCGGACGTCCACGGGCGACGTGTTCGCGTGCTGCAACGTCGAGAACGCCGCGTATCCCGAAGGCGTGTGTGCCGAGGGCGGTGCGATCTCGATGATGGTGGTCGGGAGCGAGTCGACCCCGACGATCACCGACGTCGTGACGGTCACGGGCGGTGACACACCGGGGACACCATGCGGCGGCTGTCGTCAGAAGATCCGAGAGTTCGCCGACGCCGAGACCCGGGTCCACGCGACGACCGTCGACGGTGTCGTCATCACGGTCCCCCTCGGCGAACTCCTCCCGGCCTCGTTCGGCCCCGAGCGCCTCGGCTGACCGCGCTCGAAGCCCAGCCCGCACGCCGGGAAATCTCGTGGGATCGTGACGCTCCCCGTCACGATGTGTCGAAATGCGCGGCTCGGCGGGATGGTCGACCGCGAATTTCGTGCGATCTGGACGGCTGCCGTCACGATCCCACGAAATTTCGCCGAGGCGGGTCTGTAGAGGCGGCGGGGGAGATGGCGGTGGCGAGGTCGCGCCGAAGTTGAGTCATCAACACTCAAGTTTTCTGTCGGATGGGTTGGCGCGGCGCTTCGGGCCCTCTATCTTGAGTGGAGCCACATCAAGATCTGAACACTTCGGCTCCGGCCGGGTTTCGAACCACCCATCCCTCATCAAGGAGCACAGCACCATGGCCAAAGCAGTCGGCATCGACCTCGGAACCACCAACTCGGTCGTTTCGGTTCTCGAGGGCGGCGATCCCGTCGTCATCCCCAACTCCGAGGGTGCACGCACCACCCCGTCGGTCGTCGCATTCTCGAAGACGGGTGAAGTCCTCGTCGGTGAGGTCGCGAAGCGTCAGGCGATCACCAACCCGGACCGCACCTTCCGCAGCGTCAAGCGGCACATCGGTGAGTCCTGGAAGACCGACGACGTCGACGGCAAGCAGTACACACCCCAGGAGATCAGCGCCCGCACGCTGATGAAGCTCAAGCGCGATGCGGAGAGCTACCTCGGCGACACGGTCACGCAGGCCGTCATCACGGTTCCCGCGTACTTCGACGACGCGCAGCGCACCGCCACGAAGGAAGCCGGCACGATCGCCGGCCTCGAAGTCCTGCGGATCATCAACGAGCCGACCGCAGCCGCGCTCGCCTACGGCCTCGAGAAGGGCTCCGAGGACGAGACCATCCTCGTGTTCGACCTCGGTGGCGGCACGTTCGACGTGTCCGTGCTCGAGATCGGTGACGGCGTGTTCGAGGTCAAGTCGACCCACGGCGACACCGAACTCGGTGGCGACGACTGGGATCAGCGGATCATCACGTGGCTGGTCGACCAGTTCAAGGCGGCACACGGTGTCGACCTGAGCCAGGACCGCATGGCTGCTCAGCGTCTGCAGGAAGCGGCCGAGAAGGCCAAGATCGAACTGAGCCAGACGCAGTCGACGCAGATCAACCTGCCGTTCATCACCGCCACGGCCGACGGTCCCCTGCACCTCGACGAGAGCCTTTCCCGTTCGAAGTTCCAGGAGATGACCGCCGACCTCATCGAGCGTTGCCGCGTTCCATTCGAGCAGGCGCTCAAGGACGCCGGCGTCAAGCAGGGCGACCTCCACCACGTGATCCTCGTCGGGGGCTCCACGCGCATGCCCGCCGTCGGTGACCTGGTGCAGAGCTTGACCGGCAAGGAGCCGAACAAGACCGTGAACCCGGACGAGGTCGTCGCCATCGGTGCGGCCATCCAGGCCGGGGTCCTGCGCGGCGACGTCAAGGACGTCCTGCTGCTCGACGTCACCCCGTTGTCGCTCGGCATCGAGACCAAGGGCGGGATCATGACCAAGCTCATCGAGCGGAACACCACGATTCCGACGAAGCGCTCCGAGGTCTTCACGACCGCTGAGGACAACCAGCCGTCGGTCGAGATCCACGTGCTTCAGGGCGAGCGCGACATGTCGCAGTACAACAAGACGCTCGGCAAGTTCCAGCTCGTCGACCTGCCGCCCGCCCCCCGCGGTGTGCCGCAGATCGAGGTGGTGTTCGACATCGACGCCAACGGCATCGTCCACGTGTCCGCGAAGGATCGTGCGACGAACAAGGAACAGTCGATGACGATCACCGGCCAGTCGACCATCAACAAGGACGACATCGAGCAGATGGTGAAGGACGCCGAAGCGCACGCCGAGGAGGACAAGCAGCGGCGAGAAGAGGCCGAGATCCGCAACAACGCCGAGTCGCTCGTGCATCAGACCGAGAAGGTCCTGCGCGATCAGGGTGACAGCGTCGAGGCGGCCGAGAAGGAAGCGGTCGAGACCCCGCTCGCCGACCTGAAGACCGCGCTGTCGGGCAACGACAACGAGGCGATCAAGACGGCGACCGACACGCTCATGTCCGCCAGCCAGGCGTTCAGCCAGAAGCTCTACGAGGCCGCTGCGAAGGACGCCGATGGCGCCGGGAGCTCGGCCTCGGGCCAGGACAACGCCGGGGACACCGGCGCCGCCGACGGTACCGACGACGACATCGTCGACGCGGAAGTCGTCGACGACGACGACGAGAACTGAGGATCGCCATGTCCGACCAACCGAATGGCCGGCCGGGCAACACCGGCGACGGCGACAACTACGACCCGGACGTCCACGATCCGGACGTCTCGAATCCTGCCGCCGCTTCGGCGGCGGCGGGACGGGCCGACGGCAGCGCCGGCCAGGGTCAACAGGACGAGACCGACCGCGCCAGCGAGGTCGACGACGTGACCGAGAGTGCTGTCCGGCCGACGACCGAGGCCGATGCCGAGCAGGCACTCGCCGATGCGGTCGACGCGATCGACATCTCCGACGTCGACGTGTTCGCGCTGCTCGAGGAGCGCGATCAGTACAAGTCGATGGCGCAGCGGATCCAGGCCGACTTCGACAATTTCCGCAAGCAGTCGACGGTGCGCGCGCAAGCCGATGCCGACCGTGCGTCCGGGCGGCTCGCCGAGGCGTTGCTCCCGGTGCTCGACGCAGCGGAGGCGGCGTTCGTGCGTCATCCCGAGGAGATCGGTCCACTGCTCAACCAGATGCTGCTCGAGTTGAAGAAGCAGGGTCTCGAAGCGGTCGATCTCGACGGACAACCGTTCGACCCCGAGGTGGCCGAAGCGGTCGCCCACGAGGTCGGATCGGGTGGCGACGCGGTCGTGGCCGAGGTGCTGCGCAGCGGGTACCGATGGAAGGGCAAGACCCTCCGAGCTGCGATGGTCAAGACGACGGACTGATCCACACCCCGGACACCAGATGACGTGAGAGGAGGACGACGATGAGCCCGCAACGTGAATGGTTCGAGAAGGACTACTACGACACCCTCGGTGTCTCGAAGGACGCCACGGCGAAGGAGATCAAGAAGGCGTACCGCAAGCTCGCCGCCGACCTCCACCCCGACAAGAACCCCGGCAACACCGTCGCCGAGGAGAAGTTCAAGGACGTCTCCGCCGCGTACGACGTGCTCGGTGACGACGCCAAGCGCACCGAGTACGACGAGGTCCGGGCGATGGGGCCCGCCCGCGGGTTCGGCGGAGGACAACCCGGCGGCGGCCCCGGCGGGTTCTCGTTCAACGTCGGCGACATGAACGGCGGCGGTGGCCTCGGCGACCTGCTCGGCAACATGT
>NZ_JBAVYV010000284.1:0-7260 GCF_049588435.1 Ilumatobacter sp. | reverse complement strand
ACGTAGTCGCGGGCGGTCTCCATGGCGGAGGCGACGCCGTCATTGCTCCGCACGATCGCCAGCGCCTGGCGTTGCCGCTCGACGTCGAGGGGAGCGCCGAGCAGTCCGCTGAGCTCGGTCGCGGCCGGTGAGCCGAGCGCCAGAGTGCGCAACACCGGCAGCGTGTAGACCCCTTCGACGAGATCGTGTCCGGCGGGCTTGCCGAGCTGTTCGTCGGTGGCGGTCGCATCGAGGATGTCGTCGACGATCTGGAACACCATCCCGTACGCGTTACCGAACTCGGTGAGCGCGTCGATGGTCGCTTCGTCGTGGCCGGCGACGATCCCGCCGATGCGGGCAGCGGTGCCGTACAGCGACGCGGTCTTGCCGTGGATCGAGGTGTAGTAGCTCTCCTCGGTCCGTCCGATGTCATACGTGAAGCGGAGTTCTTCGATCTGCCCCTCGCACAACCATCCGATCGTGCGTGCGAGCAGACCGGCGACCTCGGTTCCGAGCGATGCGGCGATCTCCGAGGCGCGGGCCAGCAGGAAGTCGCCGGCGAGAATCGCCTGGAGGTTGCCCCACTTGGCGTTGACCGTCTCGACACCGCGACGGGTGTCGGCTTCATCCATCACGTCGTCGTGGTAGAGCGAACCGAGATGGACCAGTTCGCACGAGACCCCGCCCCGAACGGCGTCGTCAGTCGCCCCGGCTCCAGTGATCTGAGAGGCGACGACCGAGAGCACGGGACGGAGCCGTTTGCCCCCGGCGACGATCAAGTGAGAGGCGATCTCGGTCAAATACTTGTCCGACGTGACGACCGCCGCGTGCATGGCGGCCTCGACGCGGGCACGGTCGGATCGACCCGTCGAGAGCGCGAGCAACGGCGACGTCTGCGTGTTCGACGTGACGTTCTCCATGGGCACGCGGGACAGGCTAGGCGGTGAACGGATCAAGGGCATCACGCTCACCGACCGAACAGCCAGCGGCCGCGTCCAGCGGGAAGCGGTATCGTCGGCGCCGTGACCGACACCAGCGGCCCAGGTTCGACCGACGCACAGGCACCTGATCTCGACGCGATCGAAGCCGACCTCGACAGCGTGCAGACGGCCCTCGGCCGCCTCGCCAACGACAACTACTGGACCGATGAGGTCACCGGCGAGGCCATCCCGGTCGCCACGCTCGAAGCCGACCCGCTGACCCGCCGAGCCTGATGCAGAAGCGGGCCGTTGCGTCGATGGCGTCGATCGTCGTCCTCGCGACGGCGCTCGCCGCCGCTGCACAGAAGGCCGGAGCGGTCAAGGCATCACCGTTGACCAGCCGCTTCGGGCGTTCCGCGAAGGTCTGGAAGCTGTCGGCGCGGAACTCCGCCCGATTCGCAGTGTCCAGAGTGCGCGGTATCGGGAGCGCCGAGGAGCGGCGCGCACAGCTCGACGAACAGTTCGCGATCCGGACGGCCGAGGACGTCGCGAAGGAACTCGGCGAGATGAAGGGCGTGCTGATGAAGGCGGGCCAGCTGGTCAGCTTCATCTTCGAGGGTCTGCCCGACGAGGCGCAGGAAGCGCTCGCAACCCTCCAGGCCGACGCCGCGCCGATGGCCCCGTCACTCGCCGCCGAGGTGGTGCGCGGCGATCTCGGCAAGGCACCCGAACGCGCCTTCCTCGACTGGTCGGACATGCCGGTCGCCGCCGCGTCGATCGGACAGGTTCACCGAGCGACCACTCCCGACGGGCGCGACGTCGCGGTCAAGGTGCAGTATCCCGGCGTCCACGAGGCGATCGAGAGCGACCTCGATGCGGCCGAGGTCATGTACGCGATGTTCTCGTCGATGATGCTGAAGGGGCTCGATTCGAAGGGACTCGTCGACGAACTCCGGGCGCGCATGGTCGAAGAACTCGACTATCGCCTGGAGGCCTCCAACGTCGCCGAGTTCGAGGAACGCTTCGCCGGTCACCCGTGGGTGCGGATCCCGAAGCTCGTTCCCGAGTTCTGCACCGAGCGCCTGTTGACCACCGAGTGGATCGAGGGCCTCACGTTCGAGCAGTTCCGCCAGAGCGCGTCCGATGCCACCAAGCAGCAGGCGGGTGAGGTGGTGTGGCGTTTCGCGCAGAACGCGATCCACCGCTACGGAATGTTCAACGGCGACCCCCATCCGGGCAACTACAAGTTCCACCACGACGGCAGTGTCAGCTTCCTCGACTACGGCCTCGTCAAACGGTGGTCGCCCGGCGAGTGGGAGACGCTCAAGCCGGCGATGGACGCGATCATCGTCGAGCGCGATCCGGAGTTGCTCGTCGAACGCATGGAGGCGTCCGGCTTCCTCCGCGACGGCCACGGCCTCGCACCACAACTCGTGTACGACTACGTGTCGAGTCCGTACGTCCCGTACCTGTCCGACGAGTTCACGTTCACCCGCGACTGGATGCGTGAGACGTTGTCGACGATCTTCGACGTGCAGGGTCCCCACGCACAGGTGATCGAGCAGTTGAACATGCCGGCCAGCTTCGTCATCCTCGATCGGGTGATCTGGGGTGTCAGCGCGATCCTCGGCAAGCTCGAAGCCCACGGGCCGTGGCGGGCGATGCTGCTCGAATACACCGCCGACGGGCCGCCGGCCACCGATCTCGGAGCTGCCGAGGCCGACTGGCAGTCCAGGCGCACCGGGGCCTGACCGAACGCCTACCATCGCCTCGATGGGCACCGCTTCGACCGACACCTCTCCGACCGAGACAGATTCGACCGTCCGACCACCGTTCGCTCCGTGGGACCGTCGCGACCTTCCGGGATCGTTCGACGTCGCCGAAACGGCGCGCCGTGTCGGCAACTACAAGTGGACCGAGATGAAACTGTTCGAGGCACTCGGGGGCTGGGTCGCCACCGTGCCCGAACTCGACATCAAGATGCGCCTCGGGACGCACTGCTACCACCACGCCTGGCATGCCGAGTTGTGGCACAAGCGACTCCCCGAGCTGCGCGAGATGAAGCCGGAGCGCCTGACGGTGCCGGCCAACGACGCGATGCAGCGATTCATCGATGCGATGACCGAACCCGAGGCTCCGGAGCTGACGATCGAGAAGCTGGTCGGCGTCTACCGCGTGCTGATCCCACGATTCGTCGCGGCCTACACGTACCACTTGAACAACACGAGCGAGATCACCGACGCACCGACGATCCGTTCGCTCAGGTTCGCCCTGCAGGACGAGTTCGACGACTGGCGCGACGGCGAGTTGATGCTGCAGTCGTTGATCACGACGCCCGACCGCGTGCGGCGGGCGACCGAGCACCAGGCCGCGTTGGAGTCGATCATGGTCGAGGCCGGCGGGATCACCGGACCGGGCAGCATCGGACCGGTCGAGTAACATCGCCGCCGGGGATAGTCAGCGGACACAAAGGGGAATCAGATGCGACAGTTCTTTCCGGTCGAAGACCTCGCTCGAGACGAGCGATTCGTCCAGACCAACATGGCGAAGCGGATGCAGGACAGCCGCACCGCGATCGATGTCAAGAAGTCGGCCAAGAGCCGCGGCTCGTCCAACCGTCTGACCCCCGAACGTCACGACGCCTCCGCGGCCGCGCGCTCGCTGATGCACGGGATCATGGTCGGCGAGATCCAGGCACTCGAAGGCGCCGGTCGCACCGCGCACGACTTCGAGGCCGGCGACGGCTCCGGCGACACGATCCCGTTCGAGCTCAAGCTCGACATGGCCCGCCAGGCGTGGGACGAAGCCCGCCACGTCGAGATCAGCGCCAAGCTGTCCGACTGGATGGGCACCGAGCTCGGCCAGTTCTCCGAGAACACCGTCCTGTTCGAAGCCGCCTGCTCCAACGATCCGGTCCTGCGCCTCGCCGGGGTCAACCGTGCCCTCGAAGGCCTGGCGATCGACGTGTTCACGCAGATGAAGGAGTTCGGCCAACTCGCGGGCGACCCGTTCCTCGAGTTCTGCGAGGACTGGATGCTCGCCGATGAGGTGACCCACGTGAAGATGGGTTCCGACTGGCTGCGCAAGGTCACCGAGAAGGACCCCGATCGCCGGGCGAAGGCCCTCGAGTTCCAACGGGTCGTCGACAAGCTGTTCAGCTTCGGCGGTGCCCGTGGCGAGGGCGACGAGAGTCCGATCGGGCTCGCCCGCCGGTTCCGCGAGCTCGCCGGATTCACCGACGACGAGGTCGACACGATCGCCGAGATGGACCATGACGCGCTCGAGGAGCGCAAGGCGATGGTGCGCTTGGCGCACGAAACCGCCGGCGTCTGAGCCCTCGATGTCGACACATGTCTCGGTGTCTCCCGAGCACTTCAGTCTCGTCGAGTACGACGCCGAGCGGATCGCCGCGGTCGCGCGCGAGGTCGCCGCACTCGTCGGGTTGACGAACCCGATCGAGATCGAGATCGATGAGAGGACGCCGCTCGCCAAGATGTCGGCCGTCGTCGCTGCACCGTCCTCCGATGCGACGATCACCCTGCGGCTCGAGAGTGGTGCGTTGGAGGACATGAAGAACCTCACGACGTTCGACGAGGCCCACGCGCGCAGATCGCTCGGGCGGGTGATGCTCCGCTCCTCGGATCGGCTGCGTGACGACTTCGCCGACGCCCCCGCCGACCTCGACATGACGAACGTCCAGAACGCCTCCTGGGATGCGTACTGCGGTGGGCGACTCGAGCGTCTCGGTCTCGAACCGATCCAGCAGCAGTACCGCTACGACTTCCGCAACCGCTTCGGATTCACCGACGACGTCGACGCCGTGTTCGACCGTCTCTGGGCCAGCGAAGATCTCGGCTGGCACGACCTGCCCACCTGAAACTGCACGTTGGTGCCAGGCACCGATGTGCATTCTGGGTCGGAGCGGGCGAGGGGCCGGCCGGTACGTTGGCCCGATGAACGGCCACACCTCGCGACGGATCACCACGGCACCGGGGATCGAACTCGACGTCATCGACGCCGGCGCACCGGGCGACCCGGTGATCGTGCTCGCCCACGGTTGGCCCGAGAGCTCGCACTCGTGGCGTCACCAGATCGACCCGCTCGTCGATGCCGGATGGCGGGTGCTCGTTCCCGATCAGCGTGGATACGGATCGTCATCGGCGCCGCGCGAGGTTGCCGCCTACCGCAGCGATCTGCTCTCGGCTGACCTGGTCGCACTCCTCGACGACGTCGGAGCCGACACGGGAACGTTCGTCGGCCACGACTGGGGCGCGCTCGTCGTGTGGGACCTCGCGCGGTTCCATCCCGACCGAGTCAACGGAGTCGTCAACGTCAGCGTCCCGTACACGCCGTGGCCGATGCAGCCGACCGAACTGTTCCGCGCCACCTACGCCGACCGCTTCTTCTACATGCTCTACTTCCAGCCGGTCGGCCCCGCCGAGACCGAACTCGACGCCGACATCGCGCGCTCGTTGCGCACGGTCATCTGGGGTGGATCCGGTGAGATGGCACGCCCACCCGGTGACCCGGCGGACCTCCCACCGCTCGACGGCACCGGACTTCTCGACACGTGGACGGGCGACGCGGCAATCCCCGACGAGCCGCCGCCATGGCTCGCCGCCGAGGATTTCGAGCGCTATGTCGAGCAGTTCACCGAGAGCGGTTTCTTCGGACCGATCAGTTGGTATCGCAACCTCGATGCCGATTGGGAGCTCACTCGCGAGTTGCCCGCACCGCCGATGCCGTGCGCCTTCATCGGCGGTAGCCGAGACATGGTGATCGCGCACCGGATGGAATACGTCGAGTCGATGACCACGATGCTTCCCGACTACCGCGGACACCAGATCATCGATGGCGCCGGGCACTGGACGCAACAGGAGCGCCCCGCCGAGTTCAACGCTGCACTGATCCAGGCTCTCGCCGCGATCGGCTGAGCGCGATCGGGCGACAGCACGGTCGCTGCCAACCGACACCGGCGACCATCGCCGACGGGCGCCAGTGGTCATCGCGGCTGTAGGCCCACCACTCGAGTGGGTTCGAGTAGTACGCGACCGACTCGACGACGCGCATGAACGGCTGGTCACGGCGCCGCACCAGCCACGTGATCATCCCGGCCGCGCCGGCGAGCACGGTCCACCCGACATAGACGATCGGATAGAACGGCCCGAGCCACCGCGCTTGCCAGATGTGCACGTCCTCGTGGTCGGTGATCAAGCGGCGGCGGCGCGGCCGGTCGACGTCACCGGCGCCACCGATCACGTTGCCAAGGGTCGTGGCGAAGCCGCGCCGGGGCATGAATCCGCGCCGGTAAACGTGACGGTTCTGGCGAGTCGACAGCTCGGGCACATAGCCCGAATCGCGCTGCGCCAGTCCGACGGCATTGCCGACCAGCCCGGCCGACGTCATCGGGAGCGACCACGTCGAATCGAGCGTGAATGCGACCAGCCCGGTCGAACACGACCAGTCGTAGGTGCGCCTCCATCCGGAGATCGCACCGTTCGCCGCGGCGAATCCGGCGCCGACGACCGGGATCGAGACGAGTGAGCCGACTGCGCCGCCGAACAGTCCCGCGAGTACCGCCGTGCCGACGGTCTCAGCGACGCGCCGGAACGTGCTCACGGTCGGTCAGCTGCGATTCAACTTGGAGAGCAGCCGGAGGATCTCGAGGTACAGCCAGACGAGGGTGACGACGAGGCCGAGGGCGGCGACCCACTCGTAGTCCTTCGACATCTTGTTGGCGACGCCCTTCTCGATGAGATCGAAGTCGAGGGCGAGGTTCGATGCGGCGATCGCGCACACGAGGACCGAGAAGCCGATCCCGAACAAGCTCGGCGAGTTGATGAACGGGATGCCACTCCCGAAGAGGTTCAACACGAACGAGACGAGATAGAGCACCATGATCCCGGCCGTCGCCGCGAAGACCGTCTTGCGGTATCCCGGGGTGACCTTGATGATCCCGGTGCGGTACATGATCAGCATCACGAAGAAGACGGCGATGGTCGCACCGGCGGCCTGCAGCACGATGCCGTCCTGCAGGGCCTCGTAGGCGTGAGAGATCGCGCCGACCGCGTAGCCGTAACACAACGCGTAGATCGGTCCGAAGATCTTCGCCAGCTTGGGCTTGAAGTAGGCGACCATCACGGCGCCGAAACCGACGATGATGCCGACCATCGCCAGAGGCGGGAAACCGACCTCGCCGTCCTCGGCGACCGTGGTCGACATCCAGCCCCACGTGGCGGTGGACAGCAACAGGACGAACAGCACGGCCGAAGCGGTGATCACGCCGTTGACGGTCATCGCCGGCTTCCAGGTGCTGACCGGACCGTCGGTGACCGGCGTGCCGGTCGGGGCGGGGAATCCC
>NZ_JBAVYV010000283.1:0-3455 GCF_049588435.1 Ilumatobacter sp. | reverse complement strand
ACGGGTCTGACCCGTTACGTAACGCTCGGGCGGACATGGCACGATCGGGCGATGACGTTTCGTACCGAGATCGACACCCGCGCCGACGGCAGCGTGGTGGGGCCGTACCGCTCACCGGCGCAGATGTTGGCCGACCAGGAGTACGGCGGCCATGCCAGCGTGCACGACGACGCAGAAGCGGCCAAGCTCGGACTCGCAGGTGCTCCGATCGAAGGTCCCACGCACTTCAGCCAGTTCGATCCGCTCGCCGTCGAACGGTGGGGCCAGCGTTGGTTCGAACGGGGGTGCATCTCGTCGCACTTCGTGAACATGGTGGTGGCCGGTGAGGAGGTCCAGGCCTCGCTCACCGCCCACGGTGACCACTCCGCATCGATCAACGCGGTGAAGCACGACGGGACACCGGTCCTCACCGGTACCGCGTCGATCGGAACCGACACGTCGACCGAACTCGACGCCCGCCGAGAGCGTGGACTCGGCGATCCCGGCGACCTGTACATCGTCGACCAGCTCGCGATCGGGATGTGCAGCGATGCGGTCTCGGTCTCGATGGGGTTCGACTCGCACAACGGGGCGCTGTATCCGTTCACGCTTGCCGACAAGCTCGACAAGATCACGGAGCGATCGTCGTGGTACGAGCCCGACGGCGACTCACCCTGGGGGAGGCCGATCGTGCCGACGGAGATGATCAGCGTCCTCGCACACCAATCGGGAGCGCACTTTCCCGTGCGTGGCCCGGCGGTCGGGCTGTTCATCGATCTCGAGGTGCGCTTCGTCGACGGACCCGTCTTCGTCGACACCGAGTACGACGTGGTCCACACCGTCGTCGGGATCGGGCAGAGCCGAGCCGTGGAGTCGTACTGGACGGAATCGACGATCGTCGACCCGACGGATGGTCGTCACGCTGCAACGGTGTTGCTCCACCAGGGCGTGTTCAAGGCGTCGTACGCCGACTATCCCACTTCCGACGGGTAGACCACACCGAGCTGGCGTCGAATCTCGTCCATCAGCTCCATGTTCGCGAGCGTGGCCGACCAGGTCTGCTGGTCGCTCTCGATCCGGCCCGCAAAGATGCATTCCATCGCGTGCTCGGCCTCGTGGGCGAGGCCCCGGTTCGGAGCGTCGATGCGGAGCGGGGCCGAGCCGTCGTGGCGGGTGATCGTGAACTCGGACGCGTGCCAGAACGGTGCAGCGACCGTGATCAGCCCTTCGGTTCCGACGATCCGAGCCGTGTGATCGGACACCGCATCGAGCGATGACGTGAACGTGGTCAGCGCACCGGATGCATGACGCATGACGCCGGCCAGCAGCCCGTCGACACCCTGATCGGTCAGCCGGCCCAGCACCTTCACATCCGTCGCCTCGCCGAGCAGGAACCGGCCGATCGACAGCGGATAGATCCCGACGTCGAGCAGCGCTCCACCGGCGAGATCGGGACGGCGATGTCGCCCGTCCTCGTCGAAGACCGGGATGCAGAAGTTCGCATCGACGCTGATCACCTCGCCGATCACCCCCTGCTCGACCCGCTCACGGAGCTGCTGCCACGCGGGCATGAACCAACTCCACATCGCCTCCATCACGAAGCGGTCGTTGCGAATCGCGGCGTCGATCATCTCGACGGCCTCGGCCGCATTGATCGCGAACGCCTTCTCGCAGAGGACGTGCTTGCCCGCGTCGAGCGCGGCGATCGTCATCGCGTGATGTTCGCTGTGCGGGGAGCCGATGTAGATGATGTCGACGTCCGGATCGGCGCACAATGCGGCGAACGACCCGTGGGCGCGTGCGATCGAGTGCCGTGCGGCGAACGCATCGGCGCCGGCCTGGCTCCGTGATCCGACGGCGACGAGATCCGCCCCGTCGATCGTCGCCAACGCTTCGGCCATCGCGCCCGAGATCTTGCCGGTCGCGGCGATTCCCCATCGAAGAGTGTCCGTCATCCGCTGGAACCTACCCGCGGTGGACGAGGCGGTGAGCGAACCGCCACGCCTGCGCCGGATCGCTCACCGGTTGCGGCCCCGGCCGGTGATCCGCAGGGTGCTGAGCAGTTTGGTCAGTCCCTCGAACGCCTTGACGGAGCCGGTTCCACCGCTCATCGACACCAGGAACCTCAACGGCGCCTCGCGGATCATCCGGTCGCTCAGCATCGCCAGAACAGGGTCGGGGGAGTCGCCGAGCATCTTCGCGGCTTGTCGTTGGGCGATCCTGAGGAAGCCCGACCGGGCGACGCGACCGAGGCGGGTCGCACCGAGCTCGTCGACGACGGTGTTGACGGTGAACGGAAGCACCGGCGTCGGCGCAGGAATCGGGCGACCGAGCATCGCCTCGAACGCCTCGTCGTCGGCCACGAACCGACTCCGACCGGGGCCCCGCCCTCCGCTCGGAGCGCGGTCGAGGACCTCACCCTCGATGTCGACCGTGATCCGGTGCCGCACGTCGCGTGATGACGCGGCGAGCAGGAGTTCGTACCGTCCGGTCTCGACCCTCCACCGGTTCGCATCGACATCGAAGAAGGAGAACGCTCGCTCGTCGAGCGCCAGCCCGACGGTGTCCGAGCCACCGGAATCGAGATGCACCTTGGCGAATGCACGCAACTCCCGGTCGGGTCGGTCGATCGTCGACTCGAGATGGCGGACGTACAGCTGCACCACGTCGCTCCCACGACGCTCGCCGACGTTGGTGACGGTCAGCTCGACGCTCAGGTCACAACCCGCCCCGGAAACCACCGGGTCGGTCCACTCGAACGTCGTGTAGCACAGCCCGTGACCGAAGGCGAAGTGTGGCGCGACGTCGGCCGAGTGATGGAAGCGGTAGCCGACGTAGAGCCCCTCGCGGTACTGGACCTGGCGGCGCTGATCGTGGAAGTTCTCCTCGGACGGAAACACCATCGAGGCCGGAAACGTCTCGGCGAGGCGTCCGCCCGGCTCGACATCGCCGACGAGCACGTCGGTGATCGCTCCGCCACCGGCCTGCCCACCGAGATACGACTCGACGATCGCAGCCGGTCGGTCCGCCCACGGAAGCAGCACGGGGGCACCGTTCGCCAGCACGACGACGGTGCGCGGGTTGGCAGCGCAGACAGCCGCCACCAGTTCGTCGTGCCCCGGCGGGAGGCCCAGCGAGGCGCGATCACAGCCCTCCGCTTCGGCGATGCTCGGGAGGCCGACGAAGACGATCGGAACGGTGACCGATCTCGCGATGTCGATCGCGTCGCGGAGCTGCTCGGCGTCGGAGACGCCGGTCGCCGGGTCGTACCCGGCGGCGTAGGCGACACGGCCGGTGAACCGCTCCTCGAGATGGCGCCGGGCATCGTCGAGGCGGGTGGGCACGACCTGCGAGCTCCCGGCGCCCTGATACCGCGGGTGGTCGGCGAAGGCACCGATGATGCCGATGTC
Source organism: Ilumatobacter sp. (assembly GCF_049588435.1). Lineage (GTDB taxonomy): Bacteria > Actinomycetota > Acidimicrobiia > Acidimicrobiales > Ilumatobacteraceae > Ilumatobacter_A. Next base: position 66 of record NZ_JBAVYV010000283.1, on the reverse strand, counting down.
GGTGTCCTCGGAGAGCGGGAGGACTCCGTCGTTCGTCAGCAGCACGGTTCCGGCCGCCGCTGCCGC
>NZ_JBAVYV010000282.1:0-2037 GCF_049588435.1 Ilumatobacter sp. | reverse complement strand
GCAGCGATCCGAGGACGACGCCCGAGACCGCCGACTCCCGTCGTCGGAACAGCGCGACCCCGGCCCCAGCGGCGCACGCGGCGGCAATCGTCGTCGAGAGACTCACGCTCCATGTGACGGGCAGGACTGCGATCAGCGCGGCTGCGGGCCAACCCGGAGCCGGATGAAGGACCCGCCGAGCGAGCTCGGATGTGAGCAGGGCGGTCGCGGCGGCAGCGACGCCGGCGAGCACCATCGGTGGCATGCCGAGGAGCGCGACCAGGACCCACGCGAGCGGAGAGAGGTCGACGGCGACTCCATCGCCCACGGCCACTGTCGAGTAACGGAGGCCGAGATCGATGTTCGCGACCAGTTGCTCGATGCGCTCGTCGACGGGGCCGAGTGTGGCAGCCCTCACCACCCCGGCGACGACCGCGATCGCGAACGTGAGGAGCCGATCACGTGAGCGGAGCAGCGCAGCAATTCGAGTCCGGTCGAGACGCCATGTCCACGTCGCAACGTCCGACCGATCGGGGCGATCGTGCGCGATGGCCAGCGCGATCACATGGATGACGAAGACGATCGCCACGATGACCAGGTCGTTCGCCGCGGTCCGGCTCGCCGGATAGATGACATTCACATTGGTGCCGGTGCCTCCGCCGATCGTCGCGGCAGCTGCCATCGCCAACAGCAGAGGCGGGACGAGGCCGACGAACCGCTCCGGACGATTCGTTCGGCGCGACACCAGCCAGACTCCCAACCCGACCACAATCGTCAAGAGTCCGATGAACGCAACTCCGATGATGGTCGCGGCGCCGATTGCGACCCGCACTCGCGCCGCCCCGGTGGATCGCGGGAGTCCTGGGTCGACGAGCTCGGACTCATCGTCACCCAGGGCGACCTCGCTCTCGTCGTCGAGATGGAACCGCCGAGGACGGGCAGTAATCAGCAGACCGCAGAGAACGACGAAGAACAGGGAAACCCAGACCGCAACCGTCACCTTTCGTTCGCCGTCGAACTCGGCGACGAGATCGACCTGGCCGCTGTGCTCGACGATCCATCCGTTCCCCGCGTCGACTGGCATCGACGAGCCGGCGCTGACACCGTCGATCTCGAGTTGCCACCGCGGATCGAACGACTGCTGCAGCACGACGATGCTCGGCCCGTCGAGCGTCGCGTCGGATTCGAATCGGCCGGTCCTGGTCGCCGTCGCTCCGACCGCGCGCTCGACCTCGACCGGTCGGTCGTCCCAGTCGGTGGAGCGGAGACCCACGATGTCCAAGAGCCCGAGCTCACCGGCATCGACGTAGGCCGTACCCGCCTCGGCTTCGATGGGTACGCACGACGCGACCTCGAGCTCGTCGCCGTCGAGGAGATCACCGACGGTCCCGACGAAGGACACCGGGATCGCCTCGTCGGGCTCGGCCGTTCGACCGAATCTCAGGCCGACGTCGACACAGTCCTCGGGGAGCGGGTCGGATCGGTCGAGAAGCGTCGCGCGGCCGGGGTTCCCACCGTCGTTGACCACGATCTCGTCGATCCGCACCGATCGTGGCCCGAACGAGTTCGGGCCGCGAAACTCCGGGTCCGACTCGGGGATCAGGACCGACACCGACGAAGCGACGATCGACTCGTCCAGCTCGAGCGCGCCAGCGATGCTGCATCGCGGCGAGCCATCGTCATCGGGGTCGCAGCCACCCGCCGGTCGCAGTTCGACAGTGAACCGATCGTCACCCACGAGCACCGTCACCTGCTCGAGAAGTTCCCATCCCTCCCCCGCCGACGACAGGATCCGAACGCTCCGAACCGGTTGCTCCGGGAACGCCAGGTCGAGGCCTGCACCCGCCGGTCCGACCAGCGTCCAGCCGGTGTCGACGTCGTCGTCGACTGCGTCGACGGCGCGACCCGGCTCGGTCCTCTCGCCGCCCTCGTCCGGCGCGATGCTCAGCGCGGCGGTGGCGTCTACGCTTCCTCGTAGGACCGTTGACAACGCATCGGGATCACTGTCTGCACGCAGGTGCGCCGACCCGATGACGTCGAGATCGCGACCGTCGACGA
>NZ_JBAVYV010000281.1:0-5125 GCF_049588435.1 Ilumatobacter sp. | reverse complement strand
CGCGGGATCAGCCCGGCGATCACGGGGACGGTGTACTTCGCCGGCATGGCGATCGGCCAACTGTTCTGCGGGGTGCTCGCCGATCGTTTCGGACGCCGCAAGGTGTTGGCCGGGGGGATCGTGCTGTATGCCATCGGTGCGGTGGCGAGTGCCCTCGCGCCGGCGCTCGGGCCGCTCCTGATCGCTCGATTCGTGTGGGGTCTCGGTGCCTCGGCGCCTTCCGTCCTCCGGTTCGCGATCGCGCGCGACCTCTACGACGGTGACCGGATGGCACGGGTGGTGGCGACCTTCACCGCAGTGTTCCTGATCGGCCCGATCGTGGTCCCGTTCATCGGTGAAGCGATTCTGCTCGTCGGCTCGTGGCGGACCATCTTCCTCACCGGTCTGGCGCTGGGTGCTGTCGCTCTCGCGTGGACCATCGGCTTCGGCGAGACGATGCCCGACGAATTCCGACGCCCGATGCAGTTCGGTCCGTTCGCCGAGGCGTTCATGTCCGTCGTCCGAACACCGGTGACGCTGTGGTCGTTGATCGGCTCGACGCTGTTCAACGCGTACTTCTTCGTCTGGCTCGGGAGTTCTCAGCCGATCCTCGACGACGTCTACGGACGCGACAGCCAGTTCACGATGTTCTTCGGGTTGTCCGGTGTCGGGATGGCGGTCGCGCTGCTGCTCAACAACCGACTGATCGACCGCTTCGGGATGGGCACCATGTTGCGACGTGCGGCTGGGCTGCACGTCACCGTCACCGCGCTGGTGCTCGTCGTGGTGGTCGCTGCCGATGGGGTCCCGTCGGTGTGGTTGTGGTTCGGGTGGGCGGTGATCGCGAACGCGGCGACGATGGTGATCGGGCCGATGGCGTCAGCGCTGGCGATGGAACCGATGGCCGACAAGGCGGGGACCGCGAGCGCGATTCTCGGGCTCTCCCAGCTCGGAATCGGGGCGCTGTTGGCGGCGGTGATCGATTCGCAGGTGTCGACGACCGTGACGCCGATGATCGTGGGCGGTCTCGTGTTCGGAGTCGCGGGCCTGGCGGCGCTGATCCGGGCGACCAGCACGGTCGACTCGGCTCAGCCGATCTGATCCGGCATCTCGGACTTGCGCCGTTCGATGTAGTCGATCAACTCCGCGTCGATCGCCTCGTCCAGCGGAGGTGGCTCGTACTCGGCGAGCGCCTTCTTCCACGCCGTGTTCGCTCGCTCGGCCGCTGAGGTGCGGCCGTCCTCGGTCCACTGCTCGAAGCTCGAGTTGTCCGCGATCGTCGAGCGGTAGAACGCCGTCTCGAAATTGGCGAGCGTGTGCGCCGTCCCGAGGAAGTGCTCTCCCGGCTGATGTTCACGCAGCGCGTCGATCGCCTGGCCGTTCTCGCTGAGGTCGAGACCCTGACCCAACTTCATCATCATCCCGAGTTGGTCGGCGTCGAGCATGAACTTCTCGTAGCCGACGGCGAGCCCTCCTTCCATCCAACCGGCGGCGTGGAGCACGAAGTTCACACCGGCCATCACCGTCGGCAGAATCGTCGCCGACGACTCGGAGGCTGCCTGCGCGTCGGGCAGCTTGGATGCGGTGAGCGAGCCGCCGGATCGGAACGGGACGCCGAGCCGTCGGGCCAGAGCGGCGACGGTGAACAGCACGATCGCCGGCTCAGGGGTCCCGAACGTCGGCGCGCCGGTCGCCATCGACATCGACGACGCGAACGAACCGAACACGACCGGCGCACCGGGTCGGACCAACTGACAGAACGTCATTCCCGCGAGCGCTTCGGCGAGCGTCTGTGCTGCGACGCCCGCGGCGGTCGTGGGGGCCATCGCGCCCGACAGGATGAACGGCGAGATGATGCAGGCCTGATTCGCCTCGGCGTAGGTCTCGGCCGCGTCGAGCATCGTGTCGTCCCACACGAGCGGGGACGAGGCGTTGATCAACGACGACATCACCGTGCGCTCGACTCCGGTCTCGTCGCGGAGATCGCCTCCGAAGCCGATTCGCGCGAGCTCGATCGAATCGGTGGCGCGCTCGCCCGCGGTGACCGAACCCATGAACGCCTTGTCGCTGTACTTGAGGTGTGCGTAGACCATGTCGAGGTGACGCTTGTTGACAGCGATGTCGACCGGTTCGCACACCGTTCCGCCGGAATGGTGGAGGTGCGGCGAGGAATAGGCGAGCTTGACGATGTTCTGGAAGTCCTCGATGCTCGCGTATCGGCGGCCGCGGTCGAGGTCGAACACGAACGGCGATCCGTAGTTCGGTGCGAAGACGGTGTTCTTGCCACCGATCTCGACGTTGCGTGCCGGGTTGCGTGCGTGCTGCGTGTACTGGGCCGGAGCGTTGGTCTGCACGATCGATCGGCACAGGCCCCGCGGAAAGCGCACGCGTTCGCCCTGAACGTCGCAGCCGGCGTCGCGCATCAACGCGAGCGCTCGCGGATGGTTGCGGAAGTCGACGCCGACCTCCTCGAGAATCGTGTCGGCGTTGTGCTCGATGATCTCGAGCCCCTCGTCGCCCACGATCTCGTAGGGGTTGATCTGTCGAACCAGATACGGCGGCACGACCGGCGCGTGCGATGCTCGCTCGGCGGCACGCCCTGCTCGTCCACCGGTGCGGCGTCCACGTCGTTCCTCGGCCAACTCAACCTCCTGACAGGGTTCCGCCATCCGGAACTGTTCCAGATTACAGAACCGATCGAGGTCGGTCGACAACCCTGCGTCATCGGGTGTCGGCGGCGACAACTGGTGTCAGGCACCAGTTGTCCCGACCTCGGGTTGGAATGGACATCGGGCGGACGGACAACTGGTGCCTGACACCAGTTGTCCCGATCAGCGGGGGCGGCGGCGACCGGTGCGCTGGCGGGAGCCGGTGCTGGCCGAGCGTTCCTGCGCCACCGGCAGGACGGTTTCGGTCGCGAGGTTCGGAGTCGCCATGGTCGTGTGCGGGAAGCCCATTGCGTTCACGAAGAGTTCCTGGAATCTCGGCTCGGTGGCCGTCTCGATCTTGTCGACACGGCGCGCGGTCGATTCGATCTCGCGCCGTTGTTGGGCCGACAGCAGCGCACGGACCGCACCCGCCCCCGCGGCGTTGCCCACCGAGGCGACCTGAGCGACCGGCACGTCGGGGACCAGCCCGAGCACCTTGGCGTAGAGCGGATCGATGTGCGCGCCGAACGCTCCGGCGAGGCGGACCGAGCCGATCGCGTTCGGGTCGGTGGTCCCGTTGTGCTCGCAGAGGAGGTCGATCCCGGCGCGCAGGGCTGCCTTCGCCAGTTGGATCGCGCGGACGTCGTCCTGGGTGATGTTGATGTTCTCCGCGGGATTCGCCGACTCACCGAACAGCCGGTACGAGAACGTGCGACCGTCGGCGAAGATCCGGTCGGACTTGCCCGGACCGTCGGAGCGAATGGTGCCATCGACGTCGATCAGCCCGGCCAGGAACATCTCACCGATCACCTCGATGATGCCGGATCCGCAGATCCCCGAGATGTCGAGCTTGCTCGACTGGCTCGCGAAATCCGGATCGTCCGACCAGACCTCGGCTCCGATCACGCGCACACTCGGTTCGTAGGTGGTCCTGTCGATCCGCACCCGTTCGATCGCGCCGGCGGTCGCGCGCATCCCGGCCGAGATCTGGGCACCTTCGAACGCCGGTCCGGTCGGGCTGGACGCTGCGAGGACGTGACTCGCGTTCCCGAAGACGATCTCGGCGTTCGTTCCGACGTCGACCAGGAGCTGCAGTTCGTCGTGGCGGTGGGGACCCTCCGCGAGGATCGCGCCGGCCATGTCTGCGCCCACATGCCCGGCGATGCACGGGAGGAGATAGACGTCGCAGAAGCGGGCGTCGAGTGCGAGGTCCGATGCGCGGGTCGTGACCGCGGCGTTCGTGGCGAGGGTGAACGGAGCCTGTCCGAGCGGTGTGGGGTCGATCCCGAGCACGATGTGATGCATGATCGGGTTGCCGACGATGGTCATCTCGACCACCGCGTCACGGTCGAGGCCGGCCTCGTCGACGAGTTCGCCGATCATCGTGTCGAGCGCGGTCCGAATGGCGCGGGTCAATTCGACCTCTCCGCCGGGATTCATCATCACGTACGAGACGCGCGACATCAGGTCGTCGCCGAATCTGATCTGCGGGTTCATGATCCCATTGGTCGCGAGGATCTCGCCGGTCGCGAGGTCGACGAGGTGGGCTGCGATCGTCGTGGACCCCACGTCGACGGCGATGCCGACCGCCCGATCGACGTAGCCGGGATACACGGCGGAGATCGTGTCGGCGTTGCGGACCGCCACCGTGATCGCGTTGCCGCCGCGCTTGGCGGCGGGGGCGAGCAACGGGAGGATGCGCGGGTCGATCGCGCTCGGCGTGACGTCGAAGTCGCGGGTGAGCGACTCGATGATCTGCTCCTGCAGTCCGCCGAGCTCAGCGCCGAATTCGGCCGTCGGGAGTTCGACGTAGTGCAGGCGCACGATCGGATCGATCTGCAGGTTGCCGAGGTCGACCGACTTGCGCACGACCTGGCGGTGGACCTGGCTCGCGGCGGGTACTTCCACCACGACATCGCCGCAGACGAGTGCAGCGCAACCGAGACGTTGACCATCGGCGATCGGCCGTCGCCCGGTGTACTCCTCTTCGACCGAGGTCCATGCCGAGACCGAATCGGCTGCTGACTCGATCTGCCATTTCGGGAACGAGCCGGTCGTCGGGACGACCTGGCAGCGGCCGCAGATCCCGCGTCCGCCACACGTCGAGTCGAGGTCGACCCGAACGGCGCGAGCGGCGTCGAGCACGGTCGTGCCCTCGTCGACCGTCGCCGTCAGGCCCGACGGCGCGAACACGACACGATGCTGGGCTCCGTCGCGGGTCACCCTGGGCCCCCCGACTGCCCGGATCGCCCGGGAAAATTGTGTGTCATCGTGCCGGCTGGCGTCACGATCCCACGAAATTTCGGCGCGGCGTATCGGAGCATTCGGAAATTGTGGGTGATGCTGCCGCTGGTCGTCACGATCGCTCGAAGTTTCCCCCAGGGGCGGGGTGCGGCGGGGAAGGGGGAGATGTGGGAGATGTGGAAGGAGGAGGTGGGGTGGGAGGTGAAGGTGGAGGCGGGAATGACCGTGGTCATGATCCGGCGACGCGGGCGCGG
>NZ_JBAVYV010000280.1:0-4216 GCF_049588435.1 Ilumatobacter sp. | reverse complement strand
GGTCACCGCCGTCGACGGGGCCGATGTCGAGGCCGCGCTGGCACCGCCGCCCGAACCCGTCCCCTCCGCACCGACCTGGTCACTCACCCCGCTCGTCGCGGTCGATCACTACCTCGACGCGGTCGCCGCCGCACGCGACGCTGTCCGCGCCGGAACGCTGACGAAGGCGGTGATCGCCCGACCGATCGACGTCGCGGCCGATTCGGTGATCAGCGTCCATGCCGTGCTCCGTCGTCTCAAGGCGACCTTCTCGTCGAGCTACCGCTATTCGGTCGACGGGTTCGTCGGAGCGTCACCCGAGTTGCTGGTCGAGGTCGAGGGAGCCGTCATCCGGTCGAACCCGCTCGCGGGAACGACACCGCGTACCGGCGACGTCGACAACGACGCACGATTGGCCGCCGAGCTCCAGGCGAGCGCGAAAAACCAGATCGAACACCGTGTCGTCATCGACGATGTCCACGACCGTCTGCTCCCCTACGTCAGCTATCTCGACTGGGAACCCGAGCCATCGGTCGTCACGGTGGCCAACGTGCAGCATCTCGGAACGCGCATGGAGGGGATGCTGTCGCAGCCCGGTCCCTCGGTGATCGAACTCGTGCGGGCCCTGTCACCGACACCGGCCCTCGGAGGGCACCCGCGCGACGCTGCGATCGAGTTGATCGAGTCCGTCGAAGGATTCGAACGCGGACGCTACGGCGGTGCGGTCGGCTGGGTGAACGCCCACGGCGACGGAACCTGGGCCGTGGCGATCCGCTGCGCGGAGTTCAGCCACGACCGCCGGTCGGCGCGACTGGTGGCCGGCGGCGGCATCGTCGCCGACAGCGAGCCACTCGCCGAACTCGCCGAGACGCAGGCCAAATTCCAGGCGATGCTCTCCGCGATCATCCGTCCCTGATGACCCCGTTCTGATCACCCTGTTCTGATCACCCCGTCCCTGATGACCCCGTTCTGATCACTCCGTCCCTGATCACCCCGTTCTGATCGAGTCGCGGGAACCTGGGACACAGTTCCATCTCGTTGTGGCAAGGTTCCCCGTCGGGAGGTCCGTCCACCGTGACGGATCGTGAGTGGGCACGAGGGGACGACCATGACCAGTGATCCGGTCGGAGATGGCACTGCAGATGGCACTGCAGATGGCACTGCAGATGGCACTGGAGGTGGCAACGCGAAGGTGTCGTCCACCGCATGGACGTGCCGCGACTGGGGCGGAATGGAACCCGACGTCGAGCGACGGATCTCTGCGTGGATCGCGAGCACGAACGGCCTCCAACTGATGCAGCAGGGGTGGAGACGATGACGATCAGATGCAACGCCGTATTCAAGGGTGGCGGGGCCAAGGGCATCGCCTACGCCGGTGCGCTCCGCGCGTGCGAGGAATGGGACATCGAGTTCGAGGAGGTCGCCGGGTCATCGGCGGGAGCGATCACGGCCGCACTCGTCGCGTGCGACTACACCGCAACCGAACTCCTTGCGTTGATGCCCGAAGCCCTCAAGACGATCGGCGGTGTCGGATCGGCGATGGCGATGGTGGGACGTCGGGCCAGCCTGCTCAGCAGCGACAGCCTGCGTGATTGGCTCCAACGTGCGATCGCCGACAAGATCGCGCCCGGCTACACCGGCGAACCTCCGGACTGCACGTTCGAGCAGATCCGAGCGGCGACGGGAATCTCGCTCTACGTGATCACCCTGGACCTCGCGTCGCGTCAGCCGCTCGTCTTCTGCCCGCGACTCACCCCCGACTCGGGCGTGGCAGCGGCGGTGGCCGCCTCGTCGGCGATCCCGGTGGCGTTCCCGCCGGCCCGGATGGTGGTCGACGGAGAGGTCCACCGCCTCGTCGACGGAGGCACGTGGTCGAACTATCCGTCATTCGTCTTTCTCGACGACGACTTCCGGCACTGCACCGGGTTGGAGAGTTCCGACCGCCCGACGATCGGCTTCGTGCTCGATCTCGAAGGTGTCGAGCCGACCGCCCCGTCGACCAGCCCACATCCGATGCCTGGGTCACCGCTGATCAGCGACCGCGGTTCGAGCGCCGACGAACTCGGACTCGGCGGTGCGGTGTTGTCATCGACGATCTTCCGCTGGGCGATCGGACTGACCCCGATCCTGTTCGTCCTGTTGTCGATCTCGTGGATCGCGAAGGAGGTGCGCGGAAACAATCCGTTGATCGGTCACGTCCCGACCCAACTCCAGGACCTGGCCCTCGCCGCGTCGGTGGCCTTGCTCGCGTTCACCGGCATCGCGGCTGGGTTGATGGCGTTCGTGATCCTGCGTCTCGGCAAGTCCTTGTTCGACACCGGCGTGGTGGGTGCGAGCGCCGCGATGGGCGTCGGACCGAGCGTTCCGTACTGGGTGGGGACGCGCAGTCAGTTGCCCGGTCTCAGCGAGTCGGAGAATCCAGGCGATCAGGACCTTCCCGAACACGTCGCCGTGCGGATCAAGGTCCCGCTCGCGCTCAAGACCCTGGCATTCGGTGCCTCACCCGAGCTGCGCCGGGCCGCGTGTGTCCGTGGCTGGGACAACACCAGCGCCGAACTCGTCCGTGTGTTCGGTCCGCCACCGGGCAATGCGGCACCGTCCTACCTCGACGCGATCGGCGCGGAGACGACGGACGACGTTCCGGAGCCCCGCTCCGCCCTACGAAGGATCATCGGTGCACCGCTCGACTTGATCGGATGGATCGCCCGGGTCATCGGATCTCTCGCGGGCCGACTCCTCGGTTGGACGTCGAGGATCGCGGTCCTCCGTGCCATCGCGCTGCTGTACGTCCTGATCGTCGGATCGGGTGCTGCCTTGAAGGTCGCCATCGGTTTCGCGGACGGGGCGACGTTGCGGACCGCCTTCTGGGCGGCAGTGGTCGGCAGCACCGTGGTGGTCGCCGTCTGGCTGATCGCGACGATGCGCCACATCGAAGTGATCAACGACCAGCCCTATCGCATCCTGCGACGGCTGAAGTATCCGGTCCTGCTGCGAATCCTGTCCGTGCTCGCCGCGGTGCTCGCACTTGGAACCGCCGCCGCCGAGTCGGAGTACGACGTCTCGTTCTTCACGGCGATCAGCGCCGAAGAACTGGTCGGCGAGGTGTCCGGCATCTGCCTGCTGATCGACGACGACTGCGTCGACCTGGACTCGACCGACCCGGGCGACGACCCGCTGTACGGCGTCTTCGTCACCGTCGACCCCGACGATCAGAAGTCCGATGATTCGTTCTCCACGTATCTCGACATCGTCGATCCCCTCGAGGTGGAGGCGACGCCTGAGTTCGTCGATCTCTCGGGGGCCGATGTCATCTACGAGGGAGACGACGAGGTTCTCGTGTTCGGCTTCCCGTCCCACAACCTGCGGACCATCGGCGACTCGGCGATCGTCAAGGTGGACCTCGACGACTCGCTCGCCTTCCTCAAGGCCGACCTGTCGAGCGATCTCGGGGCCGAGGTCGAACTGCAGGCCGTCTTGACCGTGGCGCTCGCTCTGCTCACGTTCTCGTTCCGGTCGATGCGCGCCGCGAACTGGATGAGTCAGCAGCGGATCGCCGCCTCAGCCTGACGGACGCCCCTGTTCGAGCGCGACGACGACCGCGTCGTGGATGTCACGATGCACGCGCACGTTCTCGGCCCGGCCCGACGGCACCCGACAGACCCACGGTCCGGGACGGTCGAGTTGGGCGACGAGTTCGTCACGGGTGTTCGCCGTGGCGGTCGACAACCCGTGCGCCGCCGCGAGCGCGAGAACGTCGGTGCCGAGCGGGGTCCCGAACAACTGCTCGAACCGTTCGTGACCGAGGAGCGTCGACTGGGGAAGAAACGAGAAGATTCCGCCGCCGTCGTTGTCGACGACCACGATCCTCAGATCGACGTTCCGCCCGGTCAGCCCGACGAGCGCATTCGAGTCGTGGACGAACGCGAGATCACCGATCAGGACGAATCCGGGGACGGTATCGGAGCCGGCACCGAGTGATCGGCCGAGAGCCGTGGACACGACCCCGTCGATTCCGTTGGCGCCTCGGTTGGCGTGTGCCCGCGCCGCCCGTCCACCGAACCATTCGAGGTCACGGACGGGCATCGACGACGACACCGTGACCTGAGCATCGGTCGGCGCGTGATCCGCGAGGGCTCGTGCGACCCCGGGCTCGGTCAAGTCCCGGGTCGATTCGACGGCACCGACGATCACCGTTTCGGCCATCGCCTGCGCGCTCCGCCACTCGGCGAGCCACGGG
>NZ_JBAVYV010000279.1:0-10484 GCF_049588435.1 Ilumatobacter sp. | reverse complement strand
TCTTCCCGACCGACCAGACGATCCAACCGGTCGAACTCGCGCGCGAAGCCGAGAGTCGAGGTTTCGAGTCGCTCTGGTTCCCCGAGCACTCGCACATCCCGACGAGTCGGGAAACGCCGTGGGGCGGCAACCCCGATGCGCCGCCCCTCCCCGAGTTCTACTGGCGGACCCATGACCCGTTCGTCGCGCTCGCCGCATGCGCCGCCGCGACGAGCGAGATCAAGCTCGGGACCGGGATCTGCCTCGTGGCCCAACGCGATCCGATCCACACCGCCAAGCAGGTGGCGAGCCTCGACCAGATCTCGGACGGTCGGCTCCTGTTCGGCATCGGCTACGGCTGGAACAAGGAGGAGATGGCGCACCACGGAACGGCGTACGGCGACCGTCGCGACATCCTGCGCGAGAACGTGCTCGCGATGAAGGAATTGTGGGGCCACGATGAAGCGTCGTTCGACGGCGAGTACGCCCGATTCTCGTCGAGTTGGGCGTGGCCGAAGCCGACTCGACCGTCGGGCCCACCCGTGATCCTGGGTGGAAACGCCGGGCCGAAGACAGCTGCGCACATCGCCGAGTTCTGCGATGGTTGGATGCCGATCGGGGGTCGCCATCCGCTCGAGAAGTGGAGCCTCATCGTCGACGCGTGCCACTCGATCGGACGCGATCCCGCGACGATCGAGCGCGGCGTGTTCGGCGCGCGGCCCGATGAGAAGTCCTTGACCGCGCTTGCCGATGATGGTGTGTCCAGGGCGGTTCTCGGCCTTCCGCAGGGCCCGCGCGACGAGGTGATGACACAAATCGACGAACTCGCTCCGCTGGTCGAAGCCCTGCGCGACGCGTAGCTCGCCGCCGCGACGTCAGGTGACATCGGTGACATCCGAACTTGGCCACCCGGTGTCCAACTTGCCGAAACACGCCCGACACGTCGCGCGACGAACATCGAGCACATGTCCACCCCCGACATCGCTCCCCTCGACACACCACTGGTCGTGGCCATCGACCATCCCAGCCTCGTCGATCTCGTTCCGCCCTTCGTCGAGACCCTCTGCGACGAACCGCGCCGGTTCGGTCGGGAGGGGAACGGCAATCCGAAGCCGTTCGCGTCGTTGGTCCGCAAGGTCGTCGATCCCGGAAGACGGCGCTTCGGCGCGATGTCCGACGGCGAACTGCTCGGAATGGCATCACTCGCCGGAGACGGTGAGGTCGCGATCGCGGTCGTCGCGGCACACCGCGGTCACGGAATCGGAAGCTGTCTATTGGAACACATCGCTCTCACTGCGGAACGTGACGGGTACCCGCTGCTCGCGATGCAGACGACGAGACGGAGCCGTCCGATCGCATCGCTCGGTCGACGTTTCGGCTGGACCGCGTACGACCTGCCGCACGGTCGGGTCGAGCTGTCGCTCCAGCTGCAGTGCCGGCTCACCGGCTGACGACCGCTCGGTCGAACTCCACGCCTGATGGGCGCGGCCCCGATTCACGGGTGATCCGCCCTAGCCTTGAAGGGCTTCGAAACCACGGGGCACCAAAACCCCAGGGATCGAAGTCATGTCAGATACCACCCATTCCGAAGAGTCCTCACCGGCCGCGCCCGTCGCAACCACCGGCGAGACCGATGTCGCGCCGGACGCCGAGATCACCCAGGATCTCACCGCGCCGACCGACGGCGCGGCGGTCGATCCGATCGCGATCGCCGAGAACGTCGACGCGGTCGTCGCCGATGCCGACCCGGTCGTGACGACCCACGACGTCCAGATCGACGACGACACGGAGAACGCCGTCGAAGCCGACCCGATCGAAGATGCACCTCCGGCCGACGCGGACGTCGCCGAGTCGAGCGACGACACCACCCCCGCTGACACCGTGGTCGACACCGACACCGACACCGACACCGCCGAGGAAGCATCGGACGGTGACGACGAGTCGGACGAGGACGGCCCGGTGAGGTTCGCGGACCTCGGGCTCTCCGACGATCTGCTCGCGTCGCTCACCAGCCTCGGATACGTCAACCCGACACCCATCCAGGCCGAGTCGATCCCCCCGTTGCTCGACGGTTTCGACCTTCTCGGTCAGGCGGCGACCGGCACCGGCAAAACCGCGGCGTTCGCCCTCCCGATGCTCGATCGCGTCGCCGGCGCGAAGCGCTCGAAGCTTCCGTTCGGGCTCGTGCTCGTCCCGACCCGCGAGCTCGCCAACCAGGTCGCCGAGGCGATGAAGGAATATGGCTCCCAGAGCAAGGTGCGCATGGCGGCGCTGTTCGGCGGCACCAACATCGGGCCTCAGTTCAGCCTGCTCAATGCGGGTGTCGACATCGTCATCGGCACGCCCGGCCGTGTGCTCGACCACCTCAAACGCGGCTCGCTCGACCTCAGCAACTGCGGCATGGTCGTGCTCGACGAAGCCGACGAGATGCTCGACATGGGCTTCGCCGAGGACCTCGAGGCGATCCTCGATGCGGCACCGCCCGAGCGTCAGACCGTGCTCTTCTCGGCGACGATGCCGAATCGCATCGATTCGATCGCCACGCGCCAGTTGAGCGATCCGGTGCGGATCAGCATCCAGCGCGCGAACGACACCGAGGGCACGATGCCCAAGGTCACCCAGCGCGCCTACCTCACCCACCGGACACACCGGGCATCCGCACTCGGGCGGATCCTCGACATGGAAAGCCCCGAGGCGGCGATCGTGTTCTGTCGCACCCGCGGCGACGTCGACGAACTCACCGACGTGATGAACGCCCGCGGCTACCGCGCCGAGGCGCTGCACGGCGGCATGAGCCAGGACCAACGCGACCGAGCGATGGGCCGCCTGAAGAGCGGCGTCGCCACGCTGCTGATCGCCACCGATGTTGCCGCCCGCGGCATCGACGTCGACCACCTCAGCCACGTCGTCAACTACGACATCCCGCAGACCACCGAGGCCTACACGCACCGCATCGGACGCGTGGGACGCGCCGGTCGCGAAGGCATCGCGATCACGCTCGGCGGGCCGAAGGACCACCGCAAGATCAACAACATCGCGCGGTACACGAAGCAGAACATCGCGATCGAGAAGGTGCCGACGGTCAACGACCTCACGATGCGGCGCGTCCAGACGACGGGTGCCGAGGTGGCCGCCAAGATCGGCGAGACCGAGTCGGCCGACCTCTATCGCACGATCGTCGAGCAGCTGACCGCCGACCACGACCCGGTCGACGTCGCCATCGCGGCGGTGCGCCTCGCCCACGAGGCTGCTGGACGCACGAGCAAGGAAGAAGAGATCCCCGACGTCAACGTGCGCTCCGAGCAGGGTGGACGCGACCGCTACGAGCGTGATGATCGCAAGGGCCATCGGGGCCAGCGCGACGACCGCGGAGGTCGGGGCGATCGCAATGATCGTGGACGCGGCGGGAATGAGAATCGGGCCGTGCGCAACGCCGACGGAACGCATCACGTCGAGGCCGGATTCGTCAGCCTTCAATTCAACCTCGGCCGCTCCGCCGGGCTCCGTCCGGGCGACCTCGTCGGAGCGATCGCCAACGAGGCGAACATGCGCGGCAGCGAGATCGGCGCGATCAAGATCAACGACAAGTCGGCGTTCGTCCAGGTCCCCGAGAAGCACGCCGGCAAGGTGTTGCGCAGCATGGACGGCACCAAGATCCGCAACAAGCCCGTCCGCGTGCGCCGCGCGAACAACTAGCCGTCACGCTTCGAGCGCTCCGAGCCTCGCTGTCAGGCCCTTCGGCGGCACCGCATCGCGCGGGGATTCACCCACAGCTTCTCGTGATCTCTTCCCGCGCTCCGTGCGCGAACAGTTCACGAGATCGCTGGTTGCCGCGGGAGTCTGGCAATGTCTCTCACATGGGGACCATTGCACCGCTGCCGAAGAAGTCCGTCGAACTGACCGTCGACGGGGCGACCAAGTCGATGGCGTACTTCGACACGGGTGCTCTCGACGGGAGCGATCGGACGATCGTGTTCCTGCACGGGAACCCGACGTCGTCGTACCTGTGGCGCAACATCATCCCGCACGTCTGGAACCTGGGCCGGGTCGTCGCACCCGACCTGATCGGCCAGGGCGACTCCGACAAGCTCGAAGACACCGGTCCCGACAGCTACACGTTCGTCGAGCATCGGGCGTGGCTCGACGCGCTGCTCGACCGACTCGATCTCGGCGACGAGATCGTCCTCGTGGTCCACGACTGGGGGTCGGCGCTCGGCTTCGACTGGGCCCGGCGCCACGAGTCCCGGGTCGCCGGCATCGCCTACATGGAGGCGATCGTCCAACCGATCGGGTCGTGGGACGACTGGCCGCCGAACGCCCGCGGCATCTTCCAGGGGTTGCGTTCCGACGCGGGCGAGGAACTGTGCCTCGTCAAGAACCTGTTCGTCGAGGCGATCCTTCCGAACGCGATCATCAGCGGTCTGACCGCCGACGAGATGGCGGTCTACCAGGCACCGTTCGCCGAGGAGGGCGAGGGGCGTCGACCGACGCTGACCTGGCCGCGACAGATCCCGATCGAGGGCGACCCCGCCGAGGTCGTCGAGATCGTGCAGGCCTACGCCGACTGGATGAACACGAACGAGATCCCGAAGCTGTTCATCGACGCCGACCCCGGTTCGATCCTCAACGGACGCCAGCGCGAGTTCTGCCGCGGCTGGCCGAACCAGACCGAACGACGCGTCGAGGGCATCCACTTCGTGCAGGAGGACAGCCCCGACGAGATCGGTGCTGCCATCGCCACGTGGCTCGCGTGACGGGGTCGGTCAGGCCCGACCGGTCACGCTGACGCGTACGACTTCAGCAGCTCGAGCGAGCGGTCCGTTCCGTTCGCATCACCGATGACGACGGCGGTGAAGTCGGTGGCACCCGCTGCGCTGATCGCATCGAGGCCGGCGCTCACTTCGTCCTCCGGGCCGACCAGGCTCAGCTCACCGAGTCCGTGGACGCCTTCGATGTCGAGCATCGCCCGGTACGACGGCAGGTTGGCGTAGTCGGCCAGCATCTTGCCGAGGAAGTCGCGGGTCGGCTGGGGATCGTCCGTCACGCACACCGGAAGGCTGCACACCTTGCGCGGGGTCGGCCGACCGGCCTCGTCGGCAGCGGCGTCGATGATCGGCACGATCTGGTCGGCCAGCGTCTTGGGCCCGACGCACCACAGGATCGTCCCGTCGCTGCGGCGGCCGGCCATCTTCAGCATCTGCTCGCCGAGTGCCGCGAGCATCACCAGTGGTTTGCCGGCCGATCGACCGTCTGCGGTCGGAATCGGTGATTCCCGCTCGAGGGTCCACACCTCCCCCTTCAACGATGCCGTTCCCGACTCGAGCAGCGAGTCGAGGATCGCGAGGTACTCGGACATGTGCTTGACGGGACGCTCCCACTTCATCCCCCACCACTGCTCGACCGTCAGCTGATGGGCCAGGCCGAGGCCGACGACGAGGCGACCGCCCGACGCTGCCTGCGTCGTGAGGGCTGCAGCCGCCATCGCCTCCGGATGACGGGTCCAGGTCGGGACCACCGCGGTTCCGAGCTCGATCTCGCTCGTCGCCTGGCCGGCGAGTGCGAGCAGGCTGAGCGAATCGACCATGCCGGTCTGCGCGAGCCACCAGCTCGAGAAGCCATCCGCTTCGTTGGTCACCGCGTCGCTGACGAGGGTCGAGATGTCGGGTCGAGCGAGGAGCCCTGATGCGTTGGTGCCGATCTTCATCGCGCCGACCGTACCGACCGGGTGTCCGCTTCGGTGTGTCACACTCGCGATCGTGAGGGGATCGTGCCTGTGCGGAGCCGTGCGCTGGTCGACGGAACGAGAACTCCGAGCGGTCCTCGAGTGCCACTGCATCCGGTGCCAGAAGATCACGGGCAACCACATGGCGGCCACGGCGGTCGGCACCGACGCGCTGGAGATCGTCGGCGAGACCCTTCGGTGGTACTCACCCGACGACGATGCGAACGTCGCGTACGGCTTCTGCGCGACCTGCGGGTCGTCGCTGTTCTACCGGAGCGGCATCACCGACGGGTCGAACACCGACACGTCGGTCTGCGCCGGTTCGATCGACGGAGCGTCCGGGTTGCACACCTCGGCGGTCTGGTTCGCCGACGACGCCGCGGACCACGTCCGACTCGATCCGGACGTCCCCATCTTTCCGGGGCAACCCTGAATCGAAGTAGCTTCGGCTGATGGACAACTCCACGCAGATGCACGCCGACTGGACCCTCGTGATCGACGGGATCGACTTCGGTGAGGGTCCGCGCTGGCACGAGGGTCGCCTGTGGTTCAGCGACTTCTACCAACAGACGATCTCGTCCGTCGAGATCGATCCCGACGGCAGCGGAACGCGTCACGTCGAACTCGAATTCGACGGTCGCCCCTCCGGTCTCGGATGGTTGCCCGACGGCCGACTCCTGTTCGTCTCGATGCTCGACCGCAGGATCATGCGCCGCGAGAACGACGGGAGCGTCGTCGTCCACGCCGATCTCTCGGATGTGACAGGTGGACATGTCAACGACATGGTCGTGTCGTCCGCGGGCATCGCCTATGTCGGCAACTTCGGGTTCGACTTCGAGGGCGGCGACTCCGTCGAGGCCACCACGTTGGCGATCGTCCGACCCGACGGGAGCGTCACCGCCGATGCCCACCCGCTGTTGTTCCCCAATGGAGCGGTCCTGACACCGAGCGAGCGCACGTTGATGGTCGGCGAGACCTTCGGCAGCCAGTACACGGCGTTCACGATCGCCGACGACGGATCACTGACCGAACCCCGTATCTGGGCGAACGTCGAAGGAACCGCGCCTGACGGCTGCACGCTCGACGACGAAGGGGCGATCTGGTTCTCCGACGCGCTCGGCCGACAGATCGTGCGCGTCGTGGGCTCCGGTGACATCGACGATCTCTCGACGACCCACATCGGAACACCGAACAACACCTACGCGTGCATGCTCGGCGGCGACGACGGCACGACGCTGTTCGTCCTCACCGCCGACGACGCGAGCCCCGACGTGGTCGCCGGAACGGCCACCGGGGCGATCTACTCGACCCCGGTCGAGGTCAGCCACGCCGGCCGCCCCTGACCAACGCTCACAGCACGGTCATGCCGTACATCTCGCCCAGCGGATCGGCGATCAGTTCGAGACGTTCACCATCTGGTCCGGCGAAGTAGAGCGACGTCTCGGCGACTTCGAAGGTCGCGACGCCCGCATCGGCGAGCTTGCCCTTCAGGCGTTCCCAGTTCTCGCGCGTGACCGAGATCGCGAGGTGGTGGTGTCCGCCGAGCACCTCGGCGTACTCCTCCAACCCCAGACCCGGGAAGTCGAAGAACGCGAGCGCGTTGCCGTTTCCGATGTCGAAGAAGAAGTGTGTCGAGCCCTCGTAGTCGCGGTTCTCGAACAATTCGGTCAACGGGAACTCGAGCAACCCCTGATAGAACGCGATCGTCCGCTCCACGTCGGAGCTGATCAGCGCTTGATGGTGCTGGCCCCGCGCCGACGACGCCGGTCGCGAGTCGGGCGGTGCGATGTGCTTCGCCCGCAGCGCCTCCCATTCGGCATCCCGGTCGGGATGATCACCGTCGTGGTCCGTCCCGAAGCTGGGCGTGCTCACCGATTCCGTTGCCATCACAACAGTGTTCCACAGTGTTCGACAGGGTGATCACGCGTGCGCCACACTGGTCGCGGTGGAGCGCCACCGCTCCGAAATCGACGGGGGTACCGAGATGACCATCACCGAATCACGTGCGGAATCGGGTCCGACCACGATCACGGTGACGCCGCACTCACCCACGATCGGAGCGGAGATCGGCGGGATCGACCTGGGGGCCGAGCTGTCCGATGGCACGATCTCCGAGATCCGCCAGGCGCTCCTCGACTGGAAGGTGCTGTTCTTCCGCGATCAGGACATCACGACCGATCGACATCTCGCGTTCGCCCGCCGCTTCGGTGATCTCGAGATCCACCCGTTCGGCGACCCGCACCCCGACCATCCCGAGGTGCTGCGCATCACGCACGGCGAGAACGCACCGGGGCTCGAGAACGGCTGGCACTCCGATGTCACGTGGCGCGTCGAGCCGTCCCTCGGGTCGGTGTTGCGGATGCTCGACGGCCCCGAGGTCGGCGGCGACACGTTGTTCGCCGACATGTACGAGGCCTACGAGGGTCTGCCCGACGACGTCAAGGAGAAGGTCGAGGGCCGCACTGCGCGCCACGACTTCACCCGCTTCAAGATCGGCATGCGCAAGCGCGGTGCGACCGAGGAGCAGATCGCGACGGTCGAGGAGAAGTTCCCGAACCCACATCACCCCGTGATCCGGACCCATCCCGAGACCGGCCGGAAGGGGATCTACGTCAACAGCGCCTTCGCGGTCGAGATCGACGGAATGGATCCCGACGAGAGCGAGGAGCTGCTGCAGATCCTCTACCGCCAGGCCAACTATCCCGAGTATCAGGTGCGTCTGCGCTGGCGTGCGAACACGATCGCCTTCTGGGACAACCGGTCGGTGCAGCACTATGCCGTCTCCGACTACTACCCCCAGACACGGGTCGTCGAACGGGTCACGATCATCGGCGACGCTCCGTACTACGCCGCGGACCAGGCGCCCACCGACCTCCCGCCGCGACCGTTCAAGGGGCAGATCGAACTCGATCGACGCGGCGTCGACTGGCGCCGCCGCCGTTGACCGCCTCACCCCCCGTCGCCGGTCTCCCCATGTACGACTGGCCCGAGATCGCCGACGCCCTCGATGTGTTGTGGACGGTGATCGCAGAATCTGTCCGACGAGCCGGGCTCCCGGCACCCCGCGACCTCGCCCGGCGGGACGACCTCGTCTCGCTGTGGTCGGACCCGGCGATGCTGCTCGGCCAGGTGTGTTCGCTCAACCCGGTGCGCGACGGGCTCGGCGAGACCGAGGTGATCGGCACGATCGTGTACGACCCACCTCCCGATCTGCCGCAGCCGGCACCGGGCAGCTACTACTCGGTGATCGTGTGTCGTTCCGACGACCCGCGCCGACCGCCGAATGGCGTCGGCGTGGGGACGAGCATCGCAACCGCAGAGATCATGGAGTTCGCCGGCGCGCGGGTGGCGGCCAACGGGACCGACTCACAGTCGGGCTACTGGAGCCTCGGCCATTTCGTGCGCGATCGGCTGACCGATGGACCGATCTTCGATGACGTGCTGTTCACCGGCGCCCATCGTGAGTCGGTTCGCGCCGTCGCCGACGGACATGCCGACCTCGCCGCGATCGACGTTCATTCGTGGCGCCTGGCGTGTGAGTACGAGCCGGATGCGGCGGGTCGGCTGGAGGTGATCGGAACGACCGACCCGACCCCCGGAGTGGTGTGCGTCGTGTCGTGGGAACTCAAGCACCACCGGGCAGCCCTCGATGCGGCGCTGCACCGGGCGATCGACTCGTTCGTCGGCACCCCCGCCGCTCGGCGTCTGCACATCAGCGGATATCGCACGCGCCGCCTCGAGGAGTTCCAGATCGTCGCCGATCAGGTCGAGGACGCGTCACGCCACCCGTGGCACGCGCCAACTGGGACAACTGGTGCCTGACACCAGTTGTCCGGTCAGGATTCGAGGTGGGAGATGAGCGCGTCGAGCGCGAGGCGGTAGCTGGTGCGCCCGAACCCGCCGACGACGCCGACACACACCGCCGTCAGCATCGACGTGTGGCGGAACTCCTCGCGGGCGTGCACGTTCGAGAGGTGCGTCTCGACGACCGGGAGTTCGACCGCCGAGATCGCGTCGCGCAGGGCGATCGACGTGTGCGTGTAGGCGCCCGGGTTGAACACGACCCCGACCGCTGACGTGCGCGCCGCATGGAGCGCGTCGACCAGCTCCCCCTCGACGTTCGACTGGACCGCAACGATCTCGTAGCCACGCGCGCCGGCCAGGGTGCGGAGTTCGTCGACGATGTCCTCGAGTGTGTCCGCGCCGTACACATCGGGCTCCCGGGTGCCGAGGAGGTTCAGGTTCGGCCCGTTGAGGATCAGAATCGTCGGCATGGGGCGAGCGTAGGCGTCACGTGCGCCCGAGCGGAGGGAGTGTCGCGATCCGGCCGGCTCGATCGAGGTGGCCGTCGAGGGTCCTGGTGCCCACCGGAGCGCGTACGATGACCGCCGGTGGGGGCCGACAACGGAGTCCGATACGTGCCGGCACTCGACGGTATCCGCGCGGTTGCTGTCATCGCCGTGCTCCTGTTCCACGCCGAGGTCGGGCTGCTCCCCGGCGGGTTTCTCGGCGTATCGGTGTTCTTCACGCTGTCCGGCTTCCTGATCACGTCGCTGCTCCTCGCCGAGCACGACCGCCGGGACCACATCGACCTCCGCCAGTTCTACGGACGACGGGCACGGCGGTTGCTCCCCGCGGCGTGGGCGTGTCTGGCCGTGGTGCTCGTGGCCATCCCCTGGTGGACGATCGCACAGCGGGAGCGTCTCGGCGCCGACACGCTCGCGGCGCTGGCGAACGTCGCCAACTGGCGGGCGGCATCGTCCGATGCGTCGTACCAGGAATT
>NZ_JBAVYV010000278.1:0-1886 GCF_049588435.1 Ilumatobacter sp. | reverse complement strand
ACGTGGTGATGGGGGAGGACACGGTCGAGTTCAGCGTCGACCAGGTCGGCGTCCCCGTCCTCGTCAAGGTGAGCTACTTCCCGAACTGGACGGTGTCCGGCGCCGAGGGGCCGTATCGCGCGGGGGCAAACCAGATGATCGTCGTGCCGACCGAGACCGACGTGACGTTGACCTACGACGCGCACGTCGCGCTCGACTGGTTCTTCTACCTGCTCACCGCCATCGGAATCGGATTGTGTTTCGTCTGGCGTCGCCAGGGCGACCTCGAGTTCGCCGGTCCCCGCCCGAGTTTCCGCTCACGGTCCGAGGATGATGACGTCCCGGATGTCGGAGTTGGAGCCGGAGCCGACTGGGGACCGCCGAGCGCCACCGCGAGGCCCGGTGACGAACGCGTCGATCCGGATGGCGGCGAGGCACGGGCGGACGCCGACGATCCGCCTCTCGATCCGACGCCCGTCCAGGCCCCGATGCTCACCGCAGACTTCCCGGAGGACGTCTCCGCCCCAGAACCGACGGACGATCCGCCGGATCCATAGCGGTCGCTCGACGGTCGTCTCCCGTGCAGGTCGACGACGCGGCGCTAGCGTTGCGCAACGACATGTCAGTCCTCGACCAGATCGTCAAGGCGTACGACATCCGCGGAACCGTGCACGACGAGCTCAATGCTGACGTCGCGTACGCCCTCGGAGTCGGATTCGCCCGCTTCGTCCACTCCCAGCACGCCGATCGTGTGGTCATCGCCCGCGACATGCGACCGTCGGGCCCCGGGCTGGTGCGCGCGTTCACCGACGGGCTGACCCAGAACGGGATCGACGTGGTCGACCTCGGCCTCGCCTCGACGGACCTGATGTACTTCGCGTCCGGAACGCTCGACGTGCCCGGTGCGATGTTCACCGCCTCGCACAACCCCGCCGGCTACAACGGCGTGAAGCTGTGCCTCGCAGGAGCTCGACCGGTCGGTGCGGACAGCGGACTGGCCGACATCAAGGCGACGGCTCAGCAGGTGCTCGACGGCGCGGCCCCGGCACTGCTCGATGGCGTGGGAGAGCGGACCGAGATGTCGCTCCTCGACGATTTCGTCGACCACGTGCTGACCTTCATCGACGTGTCCGAGATCGGCCCGATGCGCGTCGTCGCCGACACCGCGAACGGGATGGGTGGTCTCGTCGTGCCGGCCGTGCTGAAGCGCCTCGAGGGTGTCGAATTCGAGATCATGTATCCCGAGCTCGACGGGACGTTCCCGAACCATCCGGCGGATCCGCTGCAGCCTGCGAACCAGCGCGACCTCCGTGCACGAGTCGTCGCCGGTGGGTTCGACGTCGGCCTCGCCTTCGACGGTGACGCCGACCGTGTGTTCGTGGTCGACGAGACCGGGACCGGACTCAGCGGATCCACGACGACCGCGCTCCTGGCCGCGGCGACGCTGCGCCAGCATCCCGGCGCGACGATCCTGCACAACCTGATCTGCTCACGCGCCGTCCCCGAGGTCGTCACCGAACACGGCGGGACCCCGGTCCGCACGCGGGTCGGCCACTCCTACATCAAGCAACGGATGGCCGAGACCGGTGCACTCTTCGGTGGCGAGCACTCGGCGCACTACTACTTCGCGCGGAACTTCAACGCCGACAGCGGCCTGATCGCCTCGTTGATGGTGATGGCCGAGATCGGCCGCTCCGGATCCAAGCTGAGTGCGCTGCGGCAACCGTTCGAGCGCTACTCGACGAGCGGAGAGATCAACACCCAGGTCGATGATCCGGCTGCGGTGATCGCCCGCGTGAGCGAATCGTTCGAGGGATGTGCGCAGGACGAACTCGACGGGCTGACGGTCGAGTGTGGCGATTGGTGGTTCAACCTCCGACCGTCGAACACCGAACCGCTGCTGCGCT
>NZ_JBAVYV010000277.1:0-3843 GCF_049588435.1 Ilumatobacter sp. | reverse complement strand
GCGGGTGCTGATCGCTATGCCACCGCAGCAGCGGTCAGCGCTCGCGCATTCCCGACTGGAGCCACCACGGCCTACGTGGCCACCGGAGGAGGCTTCGCTGATGCACTGTCGGGCGGTGCCGCGGCGGGTGGCGCAGCGGCCGCCTCCCACCTCTCCCCGTTGCTCCTGGTGCGCCCGACCGGCGGCGTTCCCGCTGCCACCGTGGCGGAGCTCACCCGCCTCGGGGTGACCGACATCAAGATCATCGGTGGTCCGAACGCCATCTCTGCCGAGACAGCCGCCGCGCTGGCCGAAATCGGCACGGTCGAACGGATCGCCGGGGCGAACCGCTACGCCACGTCAGTGGCGCTCAGCCAGTCGACCTTCCCCGACTCGCTCGGCGGCACGGTCTACATCGCGACCGGGACCAACTTCCCGGATGCGCTCGCTGCGGCACCTCCGGGCTTCCCGGTCCTGCTCGTTCCCGGCCAAGGCACCACGGTGCCTGCCAACACCGCGGCGGAGATCCAGCGGCTCAATCCTGGACGAATCGTCATCCTCGGTGGACCCGGGGCCGTCAGCGCAGCGATCGAAGCTCAGCTCGCGGGATTGTTCCCGACGATCGTGGCACCCGCTGACCGGGAGGACTTCCTGAACAGCACAGGCGCATGGGCTGTCGACCCCACCGGTCTCGACGACGTCGACTTCTGGGTCGGCGGACTCGCCGAGGCGGTCGAACCCTTCGGCGGGATGCTGGGCAGCACCTTCAACCATGTCTTCGAGGCACAATTGGAGGACTTGCAGTTCGGCGACCGCTTCTACTACCTGTTCCGCAACCAGGGGAATCAACTCTTCGGAGCCCTGGAGGCGAACTCGTTCTCCTCGTTGATCCAACGCAACACGGACGGATCACTGCTGCCGGCGAGCATCTTCTCGCTGCACGATCCATTCATCGACCTGGAGAACCTCCCGAACCCGCTGCCGGCTGGACTCAGCCTGACGCCTGACGGCACCTACCGCTGGGATGGTGACGAACACATCGAGATCCACGGCAACCGCACGCTGGCCGACCGCATCCAGGGCGGCCAGGGTGACGACGCGCTGTGGGGTTACGGTGGCGCCGATCGCATCGAAGGCGGTTCCGGCAACGACGCGATCGTCGCTGGTGACGATGACGACATCATCACCGACAGCTTCGGTGACGACAACATCAAGGGAGGACATGGCAACGATGCCATCGATGCCGGCCCAGGGATCGACTTGATCCTGGGTGGTTCCGGCAACGACTTCATCAACAAGCCCGTGGACAACTCTGATGGCGCAACGGGCTTCTTCGGCACCGGCAACGACATCTTCCTCGGTGGAACCGGTCGGGACACCCCGATCGCCAACGAGGGTGACGACTGGTTGGAGGGCGGCCCGCACGCCGACCTGCTCATCGGTGACAACTCCCAGCAGTTCCAGAACGACACCATCGGCGGGGACGACATCCTCAACGGTGGTCCGGGCTCGGACGACATGGACGCCGAGGGTGGCGACGACATCACCTTCGGCGGGGTGGGATCCACCGATCGCCATCACGGGATGTACGGCTTCGACTACGCCACGTTCTACGGGACAACGACTGGTGTCGATGCCGACATGAACTTCAACCTGCAGCCCCCGGACGTCACGGCGATCCGGGACCGCTACATCCAGGTCGAATCACTGTCCGGTGGCAGCGGCAACGACGTCCTGCGTGGTCTCGGATTCATCCCGGACGACGCCACCGGTGACCAGGTCAACTGGCTCACCGAGGAGGGACTCGACCTCATCGGTGGGCTGCGCGATCTGTTGCAGCCGACGACGACGACGGTCCCCGAGGACTTCACCGGCAGGTTCATGACCGACGACACCACCGGCAACCTGCTGATGGGTGGTCCCGGCAGCGACCTCATCGAGGGTCGAGACGGCGATGACTTCATCGACGGTGACAACCAGTTGACAGCTCAGCTGTTGCACGTTCCGAGCGGAGAACGGGCCGACTCGGCCGCTACCTTCCGAGCTCGGATCTTCAACGGCACGCTGAACCCGGGTGACTTTGAGATCGTCCGGGAGCTGGTGGACAGTGACGACGCCGTCGACACGGCGGAGTACCTGTCCGCGCAACTCGACGCAACCATCACCGACCTCGGTGGCGGCTACACGCAGGTCGTCACGGACACTGAAGGCACGGACATCCTCTTCAACATCGAGGCAATCCAGTTCGCCGACGGATGTATGGAACTCGTGGCACTTAGCTGCCCCGTGGTTCCGGCGGTTCTGAGTGTGAACGCGGCCGGAGGTGAGATCGCGGTCACCCTCGATCTCGGCGACGGCGGGGGCGTCAGCACGCAGAGCGCTCCGACCGACGTGCAGATGACGGTGCAGGCGTTGAATGCCGAAGGCAGCTGGGTCCCGGTCACGGGAGCCGAGGTCGACTCGGATGCACTCGTACAGACGCTGACGGTGCCTGCCGGCACCGAAGGCAACCTGCGGGTGGTCACCACCTACGTCGACGGCAACGGTGTGCTGCAGGGCGTGAACTCTGAGGTGCTGTAAAGCAACGAACCTCCGCTGATCACAGACCAAGGGCCCGTTCTCCTCCGTGGAGGGCGGGCCCTTCGTCATTCCCGGTGACGCCCCGCTCGACGACCATCAGGTGAGCGAAGGCACTGCGCGTGAGGCCCCGCCGTTGCAGATCCCATAGGATGGAACCGATGGATCATCACCCGAAATTCGAGGGTTTCCGCTTCATCGGAGACAAGCGGACCCAGCTCGTCTACGACCTGACCACGTGGGCCGACGATGACGTGATCAACGAATTCGTCGACGCCGGTGTCGGGCTGGGCTTCGGTCCCGACTCGCTGGACGAAGCCCGCAACCGTGGCTACACCCTGGCCACC
Organism: Ilumatobacter sp.; assembly: GCF_049588435.1. GTDB lineage: Bacteria > Actinomycetota > Acidimicrobiia > Acidimicrobiales > Ilumatobacteraceae > Ilumatobacter_A. Next base: position 940 of record NZ_JBAVYV010000277.1, on the reverse strand, counting down.
CCCGGTACGAAGCGCATGTTGCGCGCGCCGCGGGCCTGAGCCGACCCGACGGGACGTACACACGATGCCAGGCATGGACACGACGTTCGTCTCGCATGGCCTGCAGCTCGCGTGCCACATCGGCCGGCCGCCGGGGGAGGTGCAGGCAGGTCCGGGCATCATCCTGTGTCACGGCTTCCCGATCGAGACGCTCGATGCCGAACGATCGGCCGGCACCTTTCCGCAGTTGATGGACCGTGTGGCGAACACTCTCGGCTGCGTCACCCTGACGTTCAACTTCCGGGGATGCGGTCAGAGCGAAGGCGACTTCTCGCTGCAAGGGTGGATCGACGATCTCCGCGAAGCGATCTCCCACCTGATGACGATCAGTGACCCGGACGGCGTGATCCTGGTCGGCACCAACACCGGCGGTTCGATTGCCGTGTGTGTGGGTGCCGATGACCCGCGGGTGACGGCGGTCGGACTCCTGAGTCCTCGCGCGGATTTCGACGACTGGGCGCAACACCCGCGCCGGTTCCTCGAACACGCTCGGGAGATCGGAGCGATCCACGACCGCAAGTTCCCGGCGTCGACCGACGAATGGGCGCGTGAGTTCCGTCGATTCCGTCCCGTTGCATCAGCTCGGCGATTCGCTCCGCGACCGATGCTCGTGATGCACGGTGACGAGGACGACAGTGTTCCGGTGTCCGACGCCCGACAGTTGGTCAACGCGCATGGCGACGCCGAGCTCAGCCTGCTCGAAGGCGCCGGTCACCGGCTCCGCCACGACCCACGGGCGATCGCCATCCTCCTCGGGTGGCTCGACCGGATGCGTTCTGTCCAACACCATCCGAGCTCGTCTTGACCACCGGGCGCGGCGGAACGAGGCCCGCCAACCTCGCGGCGTCCCGCTAACCTCGCGGCGTGTCGTCGTTCCGTCGTATCGCCAGCCGCCTCGTGA
>NZ_JBAVYV010000276.1:0-19786 GCF_049588435.1 Ilumatobacter sp. | reverse complement strand
TCGGGCAAGTCGGTCACGGCGATGACGATCATGGGGCTGCTCCCGACGGTCAAGGTCCGCAATGGATCGATCATGTGGAAGGGCCACGACCTGCTCGAGAAGAGCGAGAACGAGATGCGCAAGATCCGTGGTGGGGAGATCGCGATGATCTTCCAGGACCCGTTGACGGCGCTCAATCCCGTGCACACCGTCGGTCGTCAGGTCGCCGAGATGGGCCGGATCCACCTCGGGATGAGCAAGAAGGCCGCGCAGGACCGTGCCGTCGAGATGCTCGGTCTCGTGGGAATTCCCGAACCGCGCAAACGGGCGGGGATGCACCCCCACGAGTTCTCCGGCGGAATGCGTCAGCGTGCGATGATCGCGATGGCGATCATGTGTGAGCCCGACCTGCTGATCGCTGACGAGCCGACGACAGCTCTCGATGTGACCGTCCAGGCGCAGGTGCTCGAGGTGCTGGTGGAGATCAAGGACGAGATCGACTCGGCGATCATGCTGATCACCCACGACCTCGGCGTCGTTGCCGGTCTCTCGGACCAGATGATGGTGATGTACGCGGGACGCCAGGTCGAGAAGGGCACCGCCGACGAGATCTTCTACCAGACCGCGCATCCGTACACCGAGGGACTGCTCAAGAGCGTTCCCGACCTGCTCGGTGACCACAGCGAACCGCTCGTGCCGATCAAGGGCGCGCCGCCGTCGTTGATCAACCGGCCGTCGGGTTGTGCGTTCCATCCCCGCTGTCCGTACGCGCGGGTTCCGGGGATCTGTAGCGAGACGGTTCCGGCATTGCGTGACGAGGGCCATGGCCATCTGTCCGCATGCCACTTCACGAGCGGCGATTGGGAGGGCGAATGAGCACCGAGATCCTGCGGGCGAACGATCTGGTCAAGCATTTCCCGATCAAGGGCGGAGTCTTCGGTCGCACGGTCGCGGAAGTCTCGGCGGTCGCCGGCGTGAACCTGCGCCTCGACGAATCCGAGACGCTCGGCCTCGTGGGCGAGTCCGGTTGTGGCAAGTCGACGACCGGACGACTGCTGCTCCATCTGATCACTCCGACCTCGGGAACGGTCGACTTCGAGGGAACCGATCTCGCCGAGGCCTCCAAGTCGGAGATGCTCGAGATTCGGCAGCGATTGCAGATCGTGTTCCAGGACCCGTACGCGTCGCTCAACCCGCGTCGCACGGTCGGCGAGACGCTTGCCGAGCCCCTGAAGCTGCACTTCGGTTGGAAGGGTCCCCAGGTCAAGGAACGGATCCGTGAACTGCTCGAGGTGGTCGGCTTGTCTCCCGAGCACACGAACCGCTATCCACACGAGTTCTCGGGCGGTCAGCGTCAGCGTGTCGGGATCGCACGCGCACTGGTGCTCGACCCGAAGGTGATCGTGCTCGACGAGCCGGTCTCCGCGCTCGACGTCTCGATCCAGGCCGGCGTGATCAACCTGTTGAAGAAGCTGCAGGACGAGATGGGCATCGCGTACGTGTTCATCGCGCACGACCTGTCGGTGGTGCGTCACATCTCCGACCGGGTGGCCGTGATGTATCTCGGCAAGATCGTCGAGGAGGGCGACCGCACCGCGATCTACGACAATCCGTCCCACCCGTACACGCAGGCACTGATCTCCGCCGTTCCGGTTGCCGATCCGAAGCGTGAGCGAGCGCGTGAGCGGATCATGCTCGAAGGCGATGTGCCGAGCCCGGTCGATCCACCTTCGGGGTGTCGGTTCCGGACCCGCTGTTGGAAGGCCGAGGCGAAGTGTGCGGAGGAAGAGCCCAAGCTCGTCGACCGCGGGCGGGGGCACCCGGTTGCATGCCATTTCCCCGACTGAGTCGATGAGGTCGCCTTGGTCATCTCTTTGCGCCGTGGTCGCGGTGTGCGTCGATAGGATCCCATGCCGTGCGTGATGTGATTCTCTACGTTTCCCTGGTGATCAACGTCGTTTCGATGTTCGGTCTGATCGCCGGCATCTTGCTGCACAGCGGGCGTGGGGGCGGCTTGTCCGACATGTTCGGTGGCGGCGGCGGAGCTGCGCTCGGATCGACGGCGGCGGAGCGCAACCTCAACCGCATCACCTTCGTGTTGGCGTTGATCTGGATCTTCTCGCTCCTCGGGGTCTCGTTCCTCCTCCCGGTGGGCTGACGATCGGCAATCGCGGTGGGAGCAGGCCTCGGCTCAGCTATCATCACATGCCCAACACCACGTCGAAGTGGCGGAATTGGCAGACGCGCTAGCTTGAGGTGCTAGTGCCCTATTAATGGGCGTGTGGGTTCAAGTCCCATCTTCGACACCAAAGAAATTCCAGTTGACCAGGGCTCCGGCCCTGGTCAACGGCGTTTTCGGGTGAGGTCGGCGTGGGGCCGAAACGCCGAAATCGCCCGTTTGTCCGCGATTTGTCAGCATGGCGGATTTTCGGGCAGCGTCGATGGCGACGCCACTTTGTCGCTGACCGGGTGAGCCTCATCGCTCTCCTCAAGCGGGCTATGTGCGCTCGATGTGCGACGTCTGCTCCGTTGGCAGCCGAAGCGGACCCACATCCTCGTGGACAAGTCGGATCATGAGAGTCTCCCGTCGGGCGTTCGTTCAGAGCGATGCCCGAGTTTTGGTACTGTCGTTGTCGCCGAATCATCGACAGTTTCGAGGGATTGATGGTCATGAACGTACGTTTGAACTCGCTTGCACCGGACTTTGATGCGGACACGACGGAGGGACGGATCAGTTTTCATGACTGGGCCGGCGACAGTTGGGTCGTGCTGTTCTCGCATCCGAAGGACTTCACGCCGGTCTGCACCACGGAGTTGGGTGCTTTTGCGCAGCAGAAGCCCGAGTTCGATCGGCGCAACTGCAAGATCATCGGAATCAGTGTCGACGGGGTGAGTGATCATCAACGTTGGTCGGGCGACATCGAGTCATCGCAAGGCGTCGCCCCCAACTACCCGTTGATCGGCGACCCTCAACTCAACATCGTCAAGCTGTACGACATGCTCCCCGACGATGCCGGCGACACCTCCGAAGGTCGCACCGCGGCGGACAACGCCACCGCACGGACGGTGTTCATCATCGGACCGGACAAGCGGATCAAGGTGATGCTGACATATCCGATGACAACGGGTCGCAATGTGGACGAGATTCTCCGGATCCTTGACTCGTGTCAACTGACGGCCAACGAACAGGTCGCCACGCCAGCCAACTGGGAACAGGGCGACGACGTGATCATCGTGCCGTCCGTGTCCGATGATGCGGCGGCGGAGAAGTATCCCGACGGGTGGGAGGCGCCGTTGCCGTACCTCAGACTGGTGCAGCCGTCGAGATAGACCCGAGGTGCACCTCGGGTCCGGCCGACAGGGCCAGCCAACGTGAATCGCACACAGCGGGGGACCGTTCTCGGGAGCGCGTTCGGTCTGGGCATGATCTTCTTGGACGGGACGATCGTCAACGTTGCGCTACCCGACATCCAAAAGGGTTTCGGAGTCGGCGAGAGCGGGGTGCAATGGGTCGTTGCCGCCTATGCGATCGGCATGGCGGCACTGATCATGACGAGCGCAACGGCCGCTGACCGTTGGGGTCGCCGACGGGTGTACATGATCGGGTTGTCGGTCTTCGTTGTTGCCTCGTGCGTGTGCGGAATGGCCCCGACTCTCGGCGTGCTGAACATAGCCCGAGGCGTCCAGGGTCTCGCCGCGGCCGCGGTCAGCGTCACGTCGCTCTCACTCGTGAGCGCTGCGTTCACCAACCCTGACGAAAAGGCGCGAGCGATCGGCATCTGGACTGGGATTGCCGCAGCGGCGCTCGGACTCGGGCCCACGCTTGGCGGGATCTTGACCGACCTGGTCGGCTGGCGCAGCGTCTTTTTCGTCACCGTTCCCGTCGGTGTCGCAGCGCTGGTCCTGACGACGGGGTTCGTCGCAGAGTCCTACGACACTGCCAAACGCGGACTCGACCCGGTTGGTCAGGTGCTCTACATCGCGACCATCATGGCCTTCGCCTGGACCGTGATCCAGGGGCCGCACGCTGGCTGGCGGAGCACGAGCATCGTGACGACCGCGATGGCGGTCGTGATCGGATTGGTCGCGTTCGTCGTGTGGGAGCTCCGACACAGCGGGCCGATGATGGATCTGCGGCTGTTCGCGAACCGCACGTACACCTTGGCGAACGTGGTGCTGTTCGCGGTGTTGTTCTGCTTCTACGGCATCCTGCTCATTTTGACCCAGGGCTGGCAGAACGTACGCGGTGCTTCACCGCTCATCACCGGTCTGGCTCTGTTGCCGATCGCAATCGGACAAATGATCTTCGCTCCACGCGTCGGCGCGTGGATGAAAACCGTCGGTGCACGACGGCTGATCCTCATCGGGCTGAGCGTCTTCACCGCCGCGATGTTGATCGGTGTCGTCGGAGTCGAAGTGCACCTCGGGCTGGTGATCATCTGCATCGCGCTGACCGGCATCGCGACGTCGTTCACGGTGACGCCGTCCACCACGATCGCAATGCGCTCGGTCCCCGAAGAACGTGCCGGGATGGCGTCGGGCATCCTCAATGCGCAGCGCGCGTTGGGGTCCGCGGCTGGCTACGCCGTACTCGGAACGATCATCGCGGCGTGGCTTGGCGCCACCTTGAACACCAGCCTGGAACCGGTCGTGCCGAACGCCGACGAGCGCGCAGCCGTCGCTAGCGAGATCATCGATCACGCGAACCCACATGCGTTCCCCGCCGAGATCGGCCCCAGCCGACCGGTGCCGGCCTCGTCGGGAGCGACACACGAGGCGATCGCCGACGCCGCTGAGGCCGACTTCAAGCACGGCATCCAACTCGCCCTTGCGACGTGCGGTGTGCTGACAGCGCTCGTCCTCGCGCTGTGCTGGGTCGGATTCCCCCGCGACCACCAACCTCCGCAGCCGGGAGAACCGTCGTTTGCCGCGCCAACCCACACACCGCAACCGAACTAGCAGACTTCATCTGAGCTTGAGCGCGGCCGGGCCCTCATCCAACGCCGATGACCAACCACATGACAGGGCCCCGCCGATCCAGATCGCAGGCGAAACAGTTACGGCGGACAGCGGACAGCACCTCTCGTATTCCTCAGATCGTCCCGGTGAAGGTCGTGGGGCCCGAGAGTCGTCGCCGCGTAGGGCACTGTCGAACCGTCCTCGGAAATCGTCGGCTCGGACACCCAGCAACACGGTCAACAACACGAACACGCGCCCGCCGACACGCCAGTCATCGCGGGGAACTCGCACACGCTGATTCTCCATCCGGGTCCCTCGACCGAGCGTCTGAGCCCGCTGGCGACACCCAGTGTCTTGTCGACCGAGCCTCCGCCGGAACGTACGTACTGCGGCTCGCTACAGTCCTGTCATGAGATGGGTTGGGGCGCTGGCAGTGGCGGCGACGTTGGTAGCGGGCTGCGGAAACGGCGACGGCGACACATCGGCGACCGCAGCATGGTTCTTCGGTCAGACTGCCGAAATTGGTGTGATCGACACCGATGGGCTGGACCTCCAGGGCGTGTCTCCATCGTTGCTGGCGGTCTCGGACCGGCCGGAGCGGATCGTGAGTCGCATGTCGACAGACGATTTTGTGGACACGTGGTCCGATCGTTTCGGTGATGATCCGCCCAACGCAATTCTGACCGGTTCGTCCGACGGGGTTGAGCAGTCGATCGGATTGGAGATCTCGGAGCCTTCGTATTCGGTTGAGTCCGGGTCGTTGAGCTTCGAGGTCAGCTTTGACGGAGGCGCGCCGACCGATGAGACACTCACGGACATTGCGCTCGTCATCGATTCGGCGCCGCAGCTCGACTACGTCGTGAGCGCGTCGCCGGAGTCGTCCAGCACGGCGGGAGCGATTCAGGACCTGACCGTCCTCGCGAACCGCGAAATCCGCGCGGGTCGATCGGAGGGCTCACTGAATCTGGTTGTCACGGAGAAGGTCTTCGACGATGGGTACGAGTTCTTCAACGGCGCAGGCGAGACGCTACGCGTGAAGATCAGTCAGGGTGGCGATGTGCTCGTCGACGCGTCCGTTCAATCGGATGCAAAGCTCGACGGTCAACCATCAGGTGAGTAGCGAGCGAGGCCTCCGCGATTTCCTGATTCCGTCTGGGGATGATCTTCTTGGACGGGACGATCGTCAACGTCGCGCTGCCAGAGACAGAAGGGTTTCGGAGTCGGCGAGAGCAGGGTGCAATGGGTCGTTGCCGCCATCTGGATTGGGATTCCATCTGGGCTTGACGGCAGACCCACTTGCGCCGTCGTCGATCAATCACAGGAGAGAGCCGCGCCGATCCAGACCACCAGCATCACAGTTCCGGTGGCCAGCGGACAGCACCTCTGGTGTCCTGGCAGCTTGATCTGTCGTCGTGTTCGGTGCTGATGCCGGTGGCGCGGTGGCGGCCGACCCCATCAGCGTTGGGTGATTGAGGTGTGTATTCAAAGTGTCAGATAGTTGTGGACGAGGTGGACGGAAACTGCTCTTTCCCCCACCGCAGACGCCACGCGCTTGAGCGACAGCGCGCGGTCGTCGACAGCGAACACCCCGGGCATGCTGGTTTCGTAGATCATCGGGCTGCGTTCCTGTCCCCAACGGTCGGCGGCTTCGAGGCGGTACCGGTGATGATGAACCCGCGTTCGTCGCGGGCGGTCACGGTGTCGAGCCACTCGGTGCGCGGACGAGCACCGATGAACACGAAGATCGCATCGGCAGCGATCTTGCCGGTCGGAGTCTCCAGACCGACCTGTTCGAGCCGGTCGGAGCCATCGACGTGGGTGACCTGGGTTTCGGTCCGCACCGAAATGTTGTCGATGGTGGCGATCTGGTCGACCAGGTACTGCGACATCCGTTTTCGCACGTTTCCGGGCGGTTGTCGGCGTCACGGCGGCGCCAAGGTACCGGAGCCGAGGGTGGCATTTCGCTGCCGTTCCGGTGGGCATCAGTCACTCTTGCTGGTCCGTGGCATCCGGGGCTTGGGAGGGTTGCGAGTTCACTGGATGGATACGTCGAGCCATGCGATGCCGGATTCGAAGTCGCCGGTTCGTGCGCGCACCTCCAACCGCCAGTCGCCTGCGAAAGGCACATCGGTGACCACGTGGTAGTTGCCGGGTCCGGTCGTATGGACCGCTAGGTCGATCGGGCCGATCCGACCGGAGAGGTCACGCAGTTGGATGACAGGTTCCTCGATGAACTCGGGCGCCGGATCGTCGAGGCCGTCGGACATGGCTTGGATCGCGAGGTTGAGGTCGTTGCGTCCGACGGTCGCTGGCGCGAGGTCAAACCGCACGCTTGCGGTGCCCGACGAGAGCGGCACGGTTTCCCGGATCGCCTCGACGGACTGTTGGGTATTGCTCGATGACGTGTCCAATGGTGAGGCGCCAACGAGGAAACCGGTGGTTGCGAGCACGAGTGTGAAGAGCGCGAGTTCGGCTCCGATTGTGCGTCGCAGTCGGAGTTCTCGTCGAGGTGTGAATTCCTCCTCTTCGATGCCGCGGACGGGGACCAGGACGAATCGGTTGTACGCGCCGAACCCGACGAGTCCAAGCACGAGACTGGACTTGACTATCAGCGCAAGTCCCCAGGTGGTGGATACGAGCGCTCCGACCGACGGCACGATCAGCACAGCGAGAACGACCCCCGCTGCGAATACAGCGGTGACCGCGACGATCGCGCACGTCGAGACGTCGATGAGGGTTCGACGGTTCCATGCTGTTGAGTCGGTCGAGGACCGCGAGATGCCGAGTGCGGCGATGCCACCGATCCACACCGCGCCAGCGCTGACGTGGATCGCGTCGCTCGCGATAGCGAGCCATGTCGGTTCGGCTGAGCGGGTGTGTCCGTCGGCTGTGAATCCGATCAGCACGAGCGCACCACCCACCCAGAGCAGTGTTGTCGTGAAGCGGGCGTTCGCACGTACCCGTTGTGCTGCGAAGAGAGCGACAAGGCCGGTCACGACGGCCAGCAAACCGGTACCGATCGGACCACCCACGACACTGCGAATCGAGGTCCACGACACCACCGCCGACCATTCTCCGGACAGCTCAGCGGTCCGGCTCGCGAGGATGCCGACGCTTGCGAGTACGCCGACGCTCGCGAGCCGTCGCGAGGCCTGAGTGATCGCCCGGCGTTGGATTGAGTCAGGAGCGCCCGAACCGGCGAGGCGCCTCCATCGATGACCGAAGAACGCTAGGCCGAGCGAGGTGATCGACGCGAGATACCAGCACGCCGTCGCCGCGACTCGGGCGATAGCGGTCCCGGGAGCTGTGGCGGGTTCGGTGATCGAGGCCACGTCCGGCGGGTCGCCAGCTGACGGTGCGCCGATGCTGAAGGTGGAACTGCCCGTGACTCGATGGGAGTCCGCCGACAACACGTCCCACGTGACGAGATAGGTACCGGTCGCGAGATCGTCGGGCAGCGCGATCTCGATCGTCTCGTTCGTCGCCTCGGCATCATCCGCGATCCGACGCCCGTCGCGGTCGTAGACAGCGACACCGCCTGACACCGAGACAGGTTCGTTGAACGTCAGGGTCACAGCTGACGGCTGGTCCGCGAGCACGACGCCGTCGGCGGGGTCGATCGCAATGAGTGTTGCGTGTGCCGCGGCGACGCCCGGAATGGCAAGCACCATCACGACGGCGAGCACCACGAGGAGCCCGAACAGCCCGCTACCGACTGTTGAACTCCTCGTGGGTGCGGTCATCGGACGATCAGGCCGAACGCGTGCGCCAGATCGCCGTCCCACCAATCACGAGCGCGAGGAGGCCGACGACAAGAGCACCGATCGCGAGGCCGTCAGAGCCACTGTTGTCGGAGGAGTCCTCCGATTCTGCAGGCAGCTCGACGCTCGCTTCCTCGACAATTGCGTCGTCTGCAGCGTTGGCGTCGTCGCCATCGTCGCCACTGTGCTCGCCCCCATCATCGGTCGCAGCAATTACGGCAATCCCGGGCGCGGGGGCGTCGAGATCATGGGGGTCCTGCCCCTCGGCGGGGATCTCGATCCATGCGGTCTCGCCTTCCTCGCACGTCTGGATCGTCGGGAACGAGATCGTCTGACCAGCGGCGTCGGCCGGCATCGCCATGCTCAACTCGAACGTGTCTCGATAGCCGTCAGCCACCGGGTTCACTGCCGTGTACACAACCTCGGAAACACGCTCGGTCAACGTTGTTCCGTGACCACCCTCGACTGGTTCGTCGAGCTCCTCCATCACCTTCTCTGCAGTCCAGTTGGCGTTGATCGTCGGGCTGATCGTGGGGATCGATTCGGGCATCTGGATTCGAATCTCGGTGGTTGGCGAGCCGTCGCAACCGTGGCTGAATCCGAACGTCAGCACGGTCGATTCACCCGCGACCGCCTCGCCCTCAGCGATGCTGACATGAGCAGATGCGGTGCCGGCACTCGTGAGGAGTCCGATCCCGAGCGCAACGGCTGCGCCGACGATGAGTTTGCGGTGACGAAGGGTTTCCATCGGAGGTAGACCTCTTTCCAGTTGCAGCACCCGAACGGTTCGAGTGAGGTCAGCGGCCAGGTCGCCCACCACCCTGTTCAAGTTCCCGACATCTCAACAATCGACAACCAACAATGACAATGCGACGTTCCTGACATCCGACGCTCCGATCGTTGCTTCGACACGAAGCGACGCGTTACGCGCCCTCGCCCCACCCATCAATACGCAATCGCCGCGTGTTTCCAAGCAGCGAAACGCTCGTTCAAGTGCCTGATTGATGATGGCAGGTGCGCTGCGGCGGTTCCGTAGCGTTCGGATGATCCGGCTGGTGGGCTCTTCAAGTGCCCGCCGCCCGAACGGATTGGCCTTCTAACGAACTGTCCGCCGGTCGGTCATCTGACCGTGGTGTGGCTCGAAAGAGGCCAGACAAATCGAAGGTCGCGGACTGTTCTTCAGCAGCGATGTCTCCGCAGCGACCGTCGTCATCCGACTCGGAGGGCGTCTCGTCTCGTCAGCGGAGCTCACCGCGCTGATCCAACACGCTGAAACTGACCGGACCGCTCCGTACGTCGTCTCAATCACCCTGTACCAAGACGCCCACTTGGTCCTTCCGACGGAGACCCCGATCCACTTCGGCAACCGCAGCTGCGACCCGACCCTCTGGGTCGTTGGACCATTCGAGATCGCGACCCGACGCGATGTCACCGCTGGACAAGAAGCCACCCTCGACTACGGCACCATGTCAGGCGCCGACGGCTTCACGATGGAATGCCGTTGCGGGTCGTCAACTTGTCGGGGTGAGGTGACCAGCACCGACTGGTTACGCGAGGAGCTTCAAGAGCGCTATCGCGGCCACTGGGTGCCTGCGCTTCAGCAGCGGATTGCGGCGATCTGAAACCCTGCCACCAAACGCCGGGAGTGGGACGGCCGGGAGTCGAGCGATTTGGGGCGCGCTGAAGTGTGATGCTGTTGCGATGAGTGGTCCGCCGCTGTGGCAGGTCTCTGGCTCCAACGCTGCGTCGGTGTTCTTGTACGGGACGGTCGTCGAATCGGCCATGACGCGTGAATCGGCGAGCCCGGCGTTGGAGGCGGCGCTCGCCGAGTGTCGAACGGTGTGGTGCGAGTTTCCGCCGACCACTGAACTGGCGGGCAGTTCGCAGCTTGCCACCCATGGGCTCTCGAACGAACCGCTGTCGATTCGACTCGACGACGAACTCGAACGTCGCCTCACTCGCGGTTGCGCACATCTCGGTGTCGATCGTGCGGCCCTCGAACCGATGCGTCCGTGGCTTGCCGCACAGATCATCGACGGAGCGCACGGCACGGCGTGCGACATCGACCCCTCAACGCGGATCGAAGCGTTCCTCGACCGGTGCGCCGCCGACGTCGATGTATCGCTGCACTTCGAATACGCCACTCCCGAAGCCGCCTTCGGATTGTTCTCAACGCTCGAAACGCACGTCGAGCTCGACTACCTCTCCTGGACCCTCGACCGTTCGGTACATGCGCACGGAACCTGCACCGGGCCGGCCCACGCCTGGAGGCGAGGATCACTCGCCGAGCTGACCGATGAGACCATCAGGTTCGTCCAGACCTATCCCGAATTGTTCCGCGTGCTCGTCACCTCACGAAATCGCTCCTGGGTGAACCGAATCAGCGCGATGCTCACCACCGGCGAGACGACCGTCGTGGTCGTCGGTGCCGGCCACCTCGTCGGTGACGGCGGAATTCCCTCACTCCTCCAACAGAACAAAATCTCACTCCGCCGAATGGACACGTCGACCCCCAGGTAGCCCGAGCGCAGCGGTGTCACAAAACGCCGGTTCCGGGACGCACATTCTGGCGCTCCTCGCGGATCGTGCATCTGCACAATCTCGCGCACCTCGCCGAGCACATCCGTGCCGTACTGCTCGGGTGAGTGGGCAAGCCGGGTGCGTTGATATGCGTGCAATCGGGGGTCCAAACCTGCTCGAGGTCAACTCGACGAGCAGCGCTCGGCCTAGCGTGAGTTGATGCCTCGCCTCAGCGAGTTCTACGGAATCGCGATCTACATGTACTTCGCGGATCACAACCCTCCGCACTTCCACGCGATCTACGGCGAGCACGAGGCGCTCGTCCAGATCGACGACGGTTGCATCGTGCGCGGCGGCCTCCCCAAGACCGCCGCCAAGCTCGTCGAGCAATGGCGCACACTTCACCATGATGAGCTTCTCGCAGACTGGGAACTGGCTCAGGAACCAACCAGCCTGAACCCCATCGAGCCCCTCCAGTAGGATTGGCCCCATGGCCGAACTCACACGCGTCGCAGCTGTTGACCACCTCGGAGCGCGAGTACTGCGCGTCGAGTTCACCGATGCTGTCGTCCGTGAGATCGATTTCGCCGGGGCACTTCCGGGAATCCTCGCCAGCATCGATGACGACGATGTGTTCTCGACCGTCTCCGTCGATCAGATCGCAGGAACGGTCAGCTGGCCGAACGGTGTCGACCTCGACCCTGACGTACTCCGAGGTATCGAAACGGCCTCAGCGCCAGGACAAGGGCGATTGCTACGCGAGTACCGACTCGAATCGGCAAGCTGACTCAGCGCCGCACCGCAGGGGCCGCCTGCGAGTAAGCGCACGATCTCGAGCACCTGACCGAGCCCCGACGTGCCGATCTCGCGCAGTCGTCGGGGAACGGGAGGGTGAATGTTCTGGAGCGGTTCTTGCTGCTCCTCGAGCGGACTCTCGACACGGGGCGGTGGTGCCGCTGAATGGTGGGGACCCGTCGGCGCTCCGGATGGCGCAGCCGAGCTCTGCGGCCGCCGCTCGTTGTCAGGTATCTGCAGACATTCTGTAACACGAGCCCCATTGTCCGCATGTGTTGATGGCGGCGCAGTTCGGCGTTGTCGACTTCACAAGGAGAATCCTTTGTCCCCTCAACGCACCACCCCCTCCCGCACGAGGTCGCGCCGCTTCGGTACCGCAGCCGTAGCGGTTCTCGCTGTCGCAGCAGCCAGTTGCGGGAGCGACTCCGACGACACCGAACCCGCAGCGTCAGACGCTCCCGCCACGACGGCCGAGCCGGCCGAAGCCGAAGCACCAGCGACCGATCCTCCCTCGACCGATGCGCCAGCGACCGACGTTCCGATCGCCGACGACTCGCCCTACATCGTCGAAGATGCCGGCGACGCTGCAGACGCCGATCCCGGCGACGGCGTCTGCGCAACCGACGAAGGCTCTTGCACTTTGCGTGCAGCAGTCGATGAGGCCAATGCGATCGATGGCGAGCAGACCATCTCGCTCAGCTCCGACGTGACTCTCGCAACGGCTGGCGCCGACGAAGATGCCAATGCGACCGGTGACTTCGACATCACCGACGATCTGGTGATCGAGGGCGGCGGCTGGGTCATCGACGCCGATCGACTCGATCGCGTGTTCCACGTGCAGGGCGTATCGCTCGACTTGAGCAACATCACGATGATTAATGGCCTCGTCGAGGGCGAGGGTGCCTCGGGTGGCGCCGTGTTCAACGATGCGGGCGCCTTATCGATCGCCGACAGCGCTCTGACCAACTCGTCGGCCACCAGAGCTGGTGGCGCGATCGAGGCGAACGAAGGCATGACGTCCCTGATGGCCGTCGAATTGTCGGGCAACTCGACGGGGGACGGGCCCGGCAATGGTGGGGGGCTGCATCTGACCGGTGCGGGAACTGTCACCGTTGCTGATTCGACGGTCGCTGGCAACACAGCGACCGCTGAGGGCGGCGGACTGTGGAACTCCGCCGGTGGCACGTTCGAGATCACGAACACGATGATCGAGGGAAACACGGCGAACGGCGCCGCCCCTGATTCTGGAGGTGGCGGACTGTACAACGACGGCGGCACGATGACCGTCAATGGCGGAACCATCGACGCCAACATCGCCGATGGTGAAGCCGGTTCGGGCGGCGGCATTCTCAACAACCTCGGCGACCTCACCGTCACCGACACCGTCATCACCAACAACACATCAGTCCGCGCCGGCGGCGGCATCGAAGCCAACGAAGGCACCACGACACTGATGTCCGTCGAGATGTCGGCGAACTCGACCGGCGAATCACCTGGCAACGGTGGAGGGCTCCACCTCACCGGCGTCGGGACCGTCACGGTCACCGACTCGACGGTCACCGGCAATATCGCAACCGCCGAAGGTGGCGGACTGTGGAACTCCGCTGGCGGAACAATGTCGGTGACCGGTACGGACGCGTCGGGCAACGATGCGCCTGACGGTCCTGACCTGTTCAACGACGGTGGCACGTTCACCGTCGACGGAGAGAACGTCTAGTCCAGCTTCGCCCGGCCCGCCGGGTTGAGAGCGCCGATCAACGACAACGAGATGGGCTGGTGCCTCGTCACCACGAGGCACCAGACCATCTCGAATTCGTGAACCAGCAGCAGTCGCAATGCGCCTCGGAAGGCAGGAAACGAGAAGCACGTGACTCTCGCAACCGATCGAACGGACGAACGACGTACTGTGGGGTCTCCGACACGCCCGCCTGCCGCGAGACTCACCACGTCGCTGCGCGCCGAAGACCGACCCGCATCCGCTTCGGCGAGATGGAGCCGACATGATCGTCAGCAGATGCCCGAGCACCTAGCACTTGCACACCTCGTCGAACGAGCACGGTCCCACGACCCGGACGCGTGGGAGGCGATCTACCGCCACGTCTACCCCAAGCTCGCCACCTATGCACGACGCCGCCTGGCCGACCCATCACGCTCCGACGACGCAATCCATGAAGCGTTCGCCCGAGCGATGTCAAGCATCGACCGTTTTACGCTCGGGTCGGCCGGCATCGACGGCTGGCTATTCGGGATCACCCGCAACGTGATCTACGAGACCTACCGGACCGCCGACCGGGAGCGCCCGCTCAACTCCAGCGACGAGGGACCCTCGACCGCGCACGCCGTTGACCTCGACAACCGCATTCTCCAGAATGAGGAAACCGCCGCCCTTCGGGACGCCTTCGATCAGCTCGATTCCAGCGAGCGAGAACTGCTCGAACTGCGCGTCGTCTACGGACTCGACGCCGACACGGTGGCAGAGCTGACCGACCGGACACCCGGCGCTGTCCGGACCGCACAATCCCGAGCAATGAGCCGCCTCCGGACCTTCATGAAAGAAGTGTCACGATGAGCCCGAACGATCGCGACCACCTCGAGCAAGCGCTGAGCGACGCCGTCGGCCACGACAACGACCGCGTTCCCACCGACGCAGGTATCGAGACGATCCGCAACCTCGCCCTCGGCCACGCCCGCATCGACCGAGCCGAAACCGCCACGCCGATCTCGGCCGCTCCGAGCCGATCGAGAACAAGCCGCCGAGCGCTGGTGTTCGGCGCCGTTGCAGCGGGCACCGGTCTCGTCGTTGGCAGCGCCGCCACGATCGGACTCACCGGAACGGACGACACGAACTCGGACACCACGGGGTTCGACCCCAGCGCGATCGAAGAGATCGCCTTCGTCCCGACAGGGAGCGGCCCATCGGGGACCATCAGCCGATCCGCACTCATCGACCACTCATGGGGAGGCGAACTCATGCTCGACATCGCCGACCTTCCAGCCGGCAACCGGTACGACGTTGTCTACATCGACCTCGACGGCGCCACGCTTGCGGCCGGGTCGTTTCAATCTGTTCCCGACGTCTTGATGAAATGCCGCTTCAATGCTGCCTTGCTGCGGGAAGACACAGCCCGCATCGACATCACCACCTCGAACGGGGACATCATCGCATCGGCCAACCTGAACTGACCGGCCAGACGGATCGCAGCGGCGAACGCCAGCGACCAGACTTGAACCCGTGCTGATGAGCCTCTGGCTCTCCTACTCGGCGTGCCAGGAAGGGCATATCAGCAAGACTGGAAACGCTGATCGAGAGTCATATCCGCCAGCGGGAAGTGGGTGGGTCGGCGACCGGTTGATCTCGGACCTCGGGGAGTCGGGAACTCGACTCCCCGATGCGCTGATCGCAGTAACGGCTCTCGAGCGAGGTTTCAGCGTCGTGACGCGGAACCGGAAGTACTTCGCGCCGATCAGAGGAATCCGCGTCCGGTCCATCGATTGATTCATCGATCAAGGAGCATTTGGCGTACCGACCATCCAGCCATTCTCGAGCACGTAGCCGAGCACCGACGTGCCTGATAGCGCTCAGGCTGTCAGCAGTCGGCTCGGCGATGTTCTGATTGCGGGGGCGTCCTTGTCAGGTGGGTGGCGGTGTCTGCGCCAGGGCGGTGGCCAACGCGATCACGACGGCCATGACTGTCAGTTCGGCACCGGCGACGAGCACGAATGTGGGTGGCGAATCGCCGCGTCGTGCAACGACATAGCGGCGCTGCAGTTGACCGAATCCGACTAGTCCGGAGAGCAGGACGGTCTTGAGTGCGACGATCGCGCCGTATCCGCTGGTGAGCAGTTGGCTCGGAGTGTCGAGCCGGCTCAACGCTGCGATGAGACCGGTGACGGCCACGACGACGACTGACGTCGCCGCAAGCCTCGAGAATCCGGCGAGATGAAGGTACCACCACGGTCGCCGCCGAACAGCGAGCCACGCCAGTACGAGCAGACCGCCAATCCATGCCGACGCGGCCGCAATGTGGGCGGTCAACACGACGGACGAAAGCAGCGGGGCGCCGGTCGTGCGCGCATGGCCGACGACGACGGTGGGCACGATGGCGGCGATGACGATCACGAACTCGATCCATGGGAAACGCCGTGCCCGATCGATGACGAGCGCGAGAATGCCCACGATGCCACCGGACATGAGGAGCCCTCGCATCTGGGGGGACCCGAGGATGGGTGCTCGTCCGTGAAGTTCTGCTGCGAGACATACGGCTTGAAGCGCGATTGCCACGACCCACGCGAGTGACGACAGGGTTGCGCCCCGGCGCAGCTCATCGCGTTGCTCGGGCGTCGCCGTGATGGCGACGGCGACGAAGCCGATCGTCGCGATCAGGGTGGCCGTTCGCAGTGCCGGCAGCACCGCTGAGAGCCAGGGGAACAGTCGCCCCGGGTCTGCGATTCCGGGCGGCGGCGCAGTCGGCGCACCGCCGCCCAGGATCAGCGCAACAGCAGCAGTGCTGATGATGGCTACCGCGATGCCGGCCACCCAGCCCGCTGCGACGCTGGGAGTCTGACGCTCGCTCACGTCGCCGAGGGTTCCGTCTTCGCCGTCGTCCGTCGGGCGGCACGACGGACAGCAAGGCCGGCGATCGTGACCCCGGCAGCTGCGGCGATCAGCAGCGTCACGATGACAGTCGGGTTGGAGTCCCCGGATTCACTGCCCGGCGTCTGCGACGGCGACACGGGTGCGGCGACGACCCGCGCCGGCGTCGTGGTCGTGGTCGCCACAGCGGTCGGCGGTGTCGTGTGCGATGACATCGAGTCGTGGCCGACTGTGGTGGGTGTGTCGACGGATTGGACTGGGAGGCTGGTTGTGGCTGCCGCACCGGTGTCCGCGGGCACGATCGCGGCCGTTGACGGTGCACCGCTCGGTGCGTCGAGTGTGAAGGTCAGCCTGCCCGAGATCGGATGGCCATCAGCGGACGTCACCTGGTATGCGATGACGTACGCGCCGGGTTGCGGATCGGACACCGCGATTGGTTGTGATGCGGCGCGGTCGACGACGGACACCTCGCCACTTCCGACGCTGACGCCATTCGGATCGGTCACCGCCACGTCGGCTGGCAAACCGACGACCTCGGTAAAGGTCAGTTCGACCACGTCGGGCAAGACGGTGACGACGGATCCCTCTGCGGGATTCGACGACTCGAGCGAGGCGTGCGCCTGCGCGGTCGCCGTGGCGGTGAGGGTCACGACGCACAGCGCCGAGAACGTCACCGCCGCAGCGAACCAGCGATTCACGTCGACGTCACCGTTGAACGTCGCGAGGCACCGACCCACGCGAGTACGACGACCCCGAGGACGAGTCCGAGACCGCCCAAGATTCGGGCGAGGGTGTCGGACTCGCTGGGACCCGACTCCACGACAGCGGCTTGGACAGCATCGGTGGATTCGGCAGCGTCAGCAGACGTTGTACTCGCATCTGCTGTCTCAGACGTCGAGGCGAGTGCCAGTACCGGCGCAGGTCGCTCCGGTTCCTCTTCGCCTTCGACCACTGGGTCAGCCCACTCGACGACGTCGTCGTCCGAATATGTTTGTGTGGCCGGGAACACCATCTCACCGACATCGGAAGGGAACGGGCCCGCCGAGATCGCGAACTCGCTGAACTCATGGGGTCCCAGCGCGCTGTCGTCGGACACAGCGGTCCAGGTGACGGCCGTGACCGCTTCGGTCACGGTGAAGCCGCCGAATTCGACGGGTTCGGGAAGTGTTTCGCTTGTGGTCTCGACGTCCCAGCCCGGAACGGCCTGGGTACTAACGAACGCAAAGGGTGTGTCGATCGGAAGCGAGACACTGATCGAGACGGTCTTGGCCGTTTCGGACTCGCTCGGTACACGGAAAACCACCTTGCCGAAGCCGCCAGGGGCGGCGTCGGTGGAGGAGACCGAGACGTGTGCGCTTGCTGATGTTGCCGGGACGGCGGCGAGACCGACGGCGACCACGAAGGCCGCGCCGAACCGCCGCACGCGTGCGGAAGTGCTCATGATGATTGTCTTTCTGAAGAGGGGTGTGTTTGATCGATCTTTCGAGGGCCGTTGAAACGCCCGCGGGTGAGTGATCGATCAGCGAGGCGGTCCCCGGCTCCAGTTGGTCACGCGTCGCGGCGCCGACGGTGCTCGGAAGCACTCCGTCGCAAGCATCGACATGTACGGCGTTCGCCACGACACCGTGATCCGCTGCGGTCCGATCGCTGCTGCCAGAACAGCAGGCATCGTCGAGAGCCATCGCCATCCGTAGCGCAGCGTCACCGCCACGATCACGACCCCGACGGCGTGCATCACCACCATCGCCCACGGGTTCGATCCGTGCTGGACCATCGACATCGGGGACGACCCGTCCATCCCAGATTCGTGGCGCGACATGGCCAGGTGGACAGCGGGCTGAAGAACAACCAGCGCCGAGATCAGCGCGCCGAACGACCATCGACGCGGCCCGATGATGGCGCCAACGATCGGTGCAGCAATCAGGAGTGGAACGAGGTCGGCGATTCCGCTGGCCGAACCACCACCACGCAGGTGACTCCAGCTCGAAACGATCACCGCAAGCAACGCACTCGTCGCGCCAAGAGCACGACGGTTCCCCAAACTGGCCGCCTTGAGGGGCGCTGCGGATGCCCGAGTCTCGAGGACGACGTTCACCAACCTTGTTCGTGCCACGACGACGTTCAGATCATCACGAGCGTTCGGTCACCGCTTCCCAGCCCCCGCCGCCGTCGAGGTCTGGACCCGATGGATCGATCAGAATGTTCACAGCCGGACCGCTTGACGCCGCCCCTATCCGGCAGCGAAGAGCGCCCGGACGAGGACACCCACCACTTGCACAATCTCGCGCACCTCGCCGAGCACATCCGTGCCGATAGAGGGCGGGTTGGGCGACGCGCCCTTCTGAACATTTCCGAGCGATGCGATGCGCTTCGCTCACCGACGGGCTCGCTCGACGGCGGCCCCGACTGGTCTGCTGTCGTGGCCGTCCTGGCTTCGGTTCGTAGGGAGAATGGGCGGCCCGGCCTGACTTGGTGCTGCCTGTCTGGCGAAGTGATGGGTCGCTATTGAGCGATCGGTGCGTAGGCGGTCCGCTCGATGTCCATGAGTTCGTCGAAGCGACGCCGCAGGTCCGTACGGCGACCGCGATCGTGCGCGAGGTTGACGATTTCGTGCGGGTCTTCTTGGAGGTCGTACAACTCGTGGTCGTGGTCGTCGAAGTCGGCGTCGACGTCGTACACCTTCTCGCCGGGAAGTGGGAGCCCGGCAACGTCGTGGCCCCCGCCGACGCCGTAGTACCGGCAGTATTTGTATCGGCCATCGAAGATGCCGCTTGATGCGTACCTGGTCATTTCGACACCGCCGTACCACGGCCAGTCCTGGGCGAACAAGATGTAGTCCTGAAGTGTCCTACTGGGATCGTTGAACAGCGGCAGGAGACTCGTGCCGACGAGGCTCGGTGTGTCGTCGACGTCGACGCCGCCCAGTTCAGCCACCGTCGCGGCGAGATCGACATGGCTAGTGACTGCGTCGCACTGCGACTTCGGGGTCGTCAGCTCGGGGGCGACCACATACAGCGGAATTCGCATTGTTTCGTCGTAGTTCCAGGGACCTTTGGAACGGAGCTTGTGGGACCCGCACTGGTCGCCGTGGTCGGCGGTGAACACCACGACGGTGTCATCCCACATCGACGTGTCGTCGAGTGCACCGAGGATGTGGCCGAGGCTCACGTCGCTCAAC
>NZ_JBAVYV010000275.1:0-5312 GCF_049588435.1 Ilumatobacter sp. | reverse complement strand
GGGGCGGCACCGTGTCGAGGGCTCCGAAGTTGACCATGTCGACCGCTCCGACCGAGCCGACGGAGGGCACACCGGTCCGGGCGAGCGCATCCATCCTCCCCGGCCCCGCCGGGAAGACTCCGCCGACGAGTTCGTCGGCGACCTCGGTCGTGGTCATGTCGAGGACGGCGACCACCATGCCCGAGTCGACCAACTTCTCCATCGACTGCCCACCGGTTCCCGTCGCGTGGAAGACGAGCGGGTCGTACCGATCGGCGAGTTCCGCGGACAGGCGGGTGACCAGCGGCGTGGTGACACCGAACATCGAGAGGGCGACCGGTGGGAGGTCGGTTCCGCCGGCCGGGATCTCACCTGCCACCATTCCCGCCATCGCATGAGCGGCGTTGCCCAGAACCTGGCGCGAGATTCGGTTGATGCCGGACACGTCGGTGACCGAGTACATCATCGCGATGTCGGACGGCCCGACGTACGGTGCGACGTTCGACGATGCCACCGTCGACACCATCATCTTCGGCACGCCGACCGGCAGCGCCCGCATCGCCGGGGTGACCAATGCGGTGCCACCGGATCCGCCTGCGCCGATGATGCCCGACACCTCGTCGGCACGGGCGAGGACGTAGCGCTCGAGCGCTACGGACATCGCGGCAATCGCCTGCCCGCGATCGTCGGAATCCACGGCGCTCACGCCGTCGGGGTGGTGAGCAGCGACCTCGTCGGGAGTCACGTCGGCATGCGATTGATGGCCCGTGGTGCCGACGTCGACGAACGTTGCCGGGACTCCGGCCGCGACGATCAGGTCGCGGATGTACTCGAGTTCGCGGCTCTTGGTGTCGCCGGTTCCGACGACGAGGACGGTGCTCATGTGACGCTCCAGATCGCTCGGTTGACGTGGTTCTCCAACAGTTCCTGACCGCCGGACACCGGTCGCGGGTCGAGACCGCTCCGCGTGACCTCCTCGGCGATCGAATCGAGCGTCGCACCCTCGGCTCCGATGAGTTGTCCCAGCCCCCGGTCCCAGCCGGCGTAGCGCTGTTGTCGAGCGTGCTCGAGCGTGCCGTCCTCGATGAGCCGTTCCGCGACGAGGAGCGCCTGGGCGAGCGTGTCGATGCCGCCGATGTGACCGTGGAAGAGGTCGGTCCGGCTCAGGCTCTGGCGACGCAGCTTGGTGTCGAAGTTGAATCCGCCGGTGGTGAAACCGCCCCGTCGGACGATCTCGTACATGGCCAACGAGAGTTCCTCGACCGAGTTGGGGAACTGGTCGGTGTCCCACCCGTTCTGCGGATCACCACGGTTGGCGTCGACGCTGCCGAAGATGCCGTTGTCGAGGGCATACGCGACCTCGTGGTGGAAGCTGTGGCCCGCCAACGTCGCGTGGTTGACCTCGATGTTGACCCGGTACTCGTCGAGCAGGTCGTAGCGGTCGAGGAAGCCGCGCACGGTCGCCGAGTCGTAGTCGTACTGGTGCTTGGTCGGCTCCTGCGGCTTCGGTTCGAGCAGCAGCGTGCCGGAGAACCCGATCGAGCGCTTGTACTCCGCGACCAGGTGGAGGAAGCGCGCGAGCTGATCGTTCTCGCGACGCATGTCGGTGTTGAGCAGCGTTTCGTATCCCTCGCGCCCGCCCCACAACACGTAGTTCTCACCACCGAGTTCGTGCGTGGCGCGCAGGGCATTGCGGACCTGGGCCGCCGCGTAGGCGAACATCTCCGGGTTCGGGTTCGTCGCCGCACCGGCCGCGAAACGTGGATGGGAGAACACGTTCGCGGTTCCCCACAGCAGACCGACCCCGGTCTCGGCCTGTTTCGCCGCGGCCCGGTCGACCATGTGCAGGAGGTTCTTCTCGGTCTCGGCGAGTGTCGCTCCCGGCGGTGCCATGTCGACGTCGTGGAAGCAGTAGTACGGCGTGCCGAGCTTGGAGAAGAACTCGAAGGCTGCGTCCTGCTTCGACTCGGCCGCCGCGATCGGGTCGCCCACGTCACCGAGCCACGGACGGTCGAACGTCCCGTCACCGAAGACGTCGTTGCCGGCCCAGTTGAAGCTGTGCCAGTAGCAGACCGCGATCCGCAGATGCTCCTCCATCCGTCGTCCCGCGACCATCCGGTCGGGGTGATACACGGAGTAGCCGAGACCCTCGCCCGCATCGTCGCCCGCGAGGGCGACGGGCTCGGGAACGTCGGTGAAGAAGTCGGTCGCCATCGGTCAGCTCCGGTATGCCTCGCGGCCGACGCCCTGGATGGCGATGTCCTGTGCTGCCAGCACCTGATGCTGGAGGGCGAACATGTCGGCGGCTGCCCGGTCGATGTTGCGGGTGAACGAGATCGAACCCTCGAGGATCGGGCGCAGGAGGTCCTGGTCCTGGATCCGCGCCGGGCCGTACTCGTGCTCGACGATCAACGGCGTGGTCGCGAAGTCCATGTCGAGGAGCTCGCGAGCCGCCAGCTGATGGTCGAGCCAGTCGACCGTCCGGTTCTGCAGATAGGCGAGGGGATCGTGACGGGCGGTGCCGGGCAGTTCGTGCTCGCACAGGACGGTCTGGATCTTCCAGGCGTTCGCCTGGTCGGCCGGGTTCGGCGAGATCTCGCCGTCGATCCAGTCGCCCCGGTTCACGGTCTGGCCGCCGTACCCCCAACCGGCCACACCCTTCGAGTCGACCACCTGGCCCTTGACGTGCATGCCGGTGATCAAGAAGTTGTAACCCTCGTCCTTGAGGTACTGGAAGATCGAGCGCGTGTCCTGGCCCATCAGGATCGCGTGGCTCGGGTCGTAGTGGATGCGGAACTGGTCACCGACCCCGTTGCGTTCGCAGATCTGGTGCAGCGCGATCCAGGTTCCCGGCGCGTAGCCGAGGTTGTTGTGGAAGTTGTCGCTGGGTGTCCACCCGGGCATCGGGCACTGTTCGACGCGGTACTCGAGACCGCGCTCCTTGGCGGCCTTCAGGAGCGGGACGAACGTGTTCTCGAACTCGATCAGGTTCTGATCCATCGACTTGGTCTGATCGCGTCCGACGAAGCCGCACACGGCGTCGGCACCGAGGAGCACCGCGGAGTCCATCGTCGCCAGCATGAAGTCGACCTTCTTCTGGCGCGTCTCGGGGTCGTGGTGGAGCAGGTTGTCGAAGTACGCCACGTCGGCGATGTCCACTCCGGTCGACTTCACCGACGCAAGGACGCGGTCGGCGCGCGCCTGGTTGAACGGTTCGCGGAGGTCGAGCGTGTTCGCGACCGGGTCGAGCATCGCCTCGGCGGGCACGTCGGACTCGTCGGGGTGGAGGGCGGCGGAGAGCTCGATGTTGTCGGCTCCCAGTTTCGCCGCGTACTCGAGCCACTCCTCGATCGCCAGATCGGGGTCCGGATCGCGCCGTTCACGCGGCGTGAGTTCCTGCAGCGCGGCGGTCAACACGCCAACGGGCATGTACACGGGTTCGAAGGGCTTGGCGTTGCTCATGATGCTCCTCCTGAGCTGGTGATGTCGGAGATCGGCACCGGGGCGTGGTGTCGAGCGGATTCGATGGCTGCGTGCAGCACCTGCTGGGTCTTCAGGGCGTCGGCGAAATCGGGCATCGGCACGACCGGTTCTCCCCCACCGATCATGGTGAGGATGTCGGCGGCCTGGTTGACGAAACTGTGCTCGTACCCGAGACCGTGACTGTCGGGCCACCACGCCGCTGCGTACGGGTGGCCGTCGCCGCCGCGGGTGGCGTCGATCGTGGTCCAGCCCGCCGTGCGCCCATCACCGCTCGCGTCGTAGAAGCCGAGTTCGTTCATCCGCTCGAAGTCGAACCGCAACGCTCCGCGCTCACCGTGGATCTCGAAACGATTGGCGTTGTGGTAGCCGGTCGCGACTCGAGTCGCCTCGAACGACGCGATGCCGCCACCGCTCAGGCGGGCGAGGAATGCCACGGCGTCGTCGACCGTGCTCGCGCCCTTCGCGCCGGCGGTCGATGCCCCGGCTCCGGCGATCTCGCCACCGGCCCCGGCGTCGATGATGTCGCGCTGTTCGATGAACGTGTGCTCGATCGCGCCCTCGACGGAGGTGATCTCCTCGCCGGTCACGAAGCGGACGGCGTCGATGATGTGCGCGTTCAGGTCGCCGTGCGCTCCGGAGCCTGCGACGTCACCCTGGAAACGCCAGAGCAGGGGTGTGTCGGGCCCGCCCCAGCTCTGCAGATAGCAGGCGCGGGCGTGATAGATCCGCCCGAGCGCACCCGACTTCACGAGCTGATGGGCCAATGCCACGGCGGGAACGCGGCGGTAGTTGTACCAGACGAAGGTCTGCCCGTCGGCTGCGGCAGCGGCCTGTGCCATCTGCTCGGCATCGGCCAGCGTTCCGGCCAGCGGCTTCTCACACGCGACGTGGCGGCCCGCCTCGAGCGCGACAAGCGCCTGTTCGGCGTGAACGTTGTTCGGCGTTCCGATGTCGACGAGACCGATCGCTGGATCGGCGACCGTGGCCGCCCAGTCGGTCGATGCATTCGACCAGCCCCACTGGTCGGCGAACTGCGTCAACTCGTCGGCGTTGCGGCCACACACGGTGTGCATCACCGCGGTCGGGTCGGTCTCGAAGAACTTTCCGACGTTCAACCACGCGTTGGAGTGCGCGCGGCCCATGAACTTCGAGCCGATGAGGGCGATGTTGAGCTGGTCGGTCACGTTCGGTCTCCTTCCCGACGCGGGCTACGCGTCGACTCCGAGGTATTGCTTCTGCAGCGCGGGGTCGTCACGCAACTGGGCGGCGGTCGTCTCGTGTTCGATCTGACCGGAGACCATGATGAGCTGACGCTCGGCCATCGACGTGGCCGCACGCAGGTTCTGTTCGACGATCAACACCGCGCTGCCCTCTTCGATGAGGTGCTGTACCGCGTTGATCAAGATGTCGACGATCGTCGGGGCCAGACCCTCGGACGGCTCGTCCATCAGGTAGAGCTTGGCGTTGAGCAGGAGGGCCCGGCCGACGGCGAGCATCTGCTGCTCACCACCCGACAGCTCGGCGCCACCGTTGCCCTTGCGCTCGGCGAGGCGCGGAAAGAGTTCGTAGACGGCCTCGGGGGTCCACCGCTTGCCGCGGGTGCCCTTGGCGAACATCTGGAGATGCTCATCGACCGACAGCGACGGGAACAGGCGACGACCCTGCGGGATGTAGGCGATGCCGCTGCGCGCGATCTTCTCGGGTGCCAGTCCGTCGATGCGCTTCCCATCGAAGACGATCGACCCAGAGGTCGGTTCCAACATGCCCATCAGCGTTATGCACAGCGTGGTCTTGCCCATGCCGTTGCGTCCGACGATCGACACCGCCTCGGTGCTCATCGAGAACGTGAG
>NZ_JBAVYV010000274.1:0-9927 GCF_049588435.1 Ilumatobacter sp. | reverse complement strand
GCTGTTGACCGTCGCCCGCGTCACGCCCAGTTGCCGGGCGAGGGTGGTGACGGGCGCCCGCCCATCGGTCCGGAGCAGCGCGATCAGGCGCCGATCGAGATCGTCGAGGACACCACTGATCGAACCGGACATGTGCAAAACGTAGAGGATCGTGATGCAAACCGTTCACTCAATGGACAAAAGTTCGACGATCTGGGGATCGACCCTCCACATCGACCAGGAGTAGCCTGGAAACTAGTAGCACACAGAGGAGCGCTCCATGGTCCGATTCGTCAACGTCCACAACCTCGGCCGATGGGCCGTCGACACCGGCATCGAACCGCTGCTCCGGGACCTGACGACCGAGATGGAGGCGCAGTTCCGCCGCTGGCCGCTCTTCGACAAGACCCCGCGCGTGGGAAGTCATTCCGAGCACGGCGTGATCGAGTTGATGCCGACCAGCGACGGGGTCACCTACGGCTTCAAGTGCGTCAACGGCCACCCGATCAACTCCGCGCGAGGTCTGCAGACCGTCACCGCGTTCGGCGCGCTGTCCGACGTCGACACCGGGTACCCAATCCTGCTGTCGGAAATGACCCTGCTGACCGGGCTGCGCACCGCCGCCACGTCGGCGATGGCGGCAAAGCTGCTGGCCCCGGCCGACGCGACGACGATGGCGATGATCGGCGCGGGCGCACAGTCCGAGTTCCAGGCGCTCGCGTTTCGCGCGAACCTCGGGATCAACACGCTGCGCATCTTCGACGTCGACCCGGCTGCGATGGAGAAGTTCGAACGGAATGCGACGGCGCTCGGATTCGACGTCACCCTCTGCACCGGCGTCGAGGACGCGATCAGCGGTTCACAGATCATCACGACCTGCACCGCCGACAAGAAGAACGCGACGATCGTCACCGACGAGATGATCCGCCGGACTCACCCGGAGACGAGGACCACCGGCGTCCACATCAACGCCATCGGCGGCGACTGCCCCGGCAAGACCGAACTCGACATCGAACTCGTCAAGCGCGCCAGCGTCTTCGTCGAGTACCCGGAGCAGACCTTCATCGAAGGTGAGATCCAGTCGCTGCCGCACGACTGGCCGATCACCGAGCTGTGGCAGGTGCTCACCGGCGAGGCGACCGGCCGATCCTCGAACGCCGAGATCACGATCTTCGATTCGGTCGGCTTCGCGATCGAGGACTTCACCGCCCTGACCTTCCTGAACGATCGCCTGACCGGGACCGACTACTACGACGAGATCGACCTCGTGGCCGAGCCGGTCGACCCGAAGAACCTCTTCGGGCTGCTTCCCACGAAGCAACCCGCCGTCGTCGGCTGACGCGGGGGTCCACGCCCTCGGACCGCCTCCGGGGGCGTGGATCGCCACCCGCCCCGACACCCGAGGCATGGGTCAGGTCGGTGCCGGGTACACGGCACCGATGACCACGATCACGATCGACACCGACCGCGAGGTCGTCGACGTCTCCGACGAACGCCTCGCACGACTGCGCATCTTCAACCTCGTGATGGGATGTCTCCATCTCGTGTCCGGTGTGTTGATGGTCGTGCTCGGCAATACCGACTTCGACCTGCCGACCAGCACATTCACGCTCAACGGCCCGCCGGGGACACCGCTCGCCGACGGCAGCATCGAGGAGTTCGTCGGCGTCCCGCTCGCGCTCGGGACGGCGGCGTTCCTCTTCCTGTCGGCACTCTTCCACTTCATCATCGCCTCGCCGTGGGGCTTCGCGCGATACGGCCGCGAGCTGCGCCGCGGACGCAACCGCTTCCGGTGGGTGGAGTACTCGTTGTCGGCCACGTTGATGATCGTGCTGATCGCTCTGGTCACGGGCATCACCGACGTGGCCGCGCTGATCGCGATCGCCTTCGTCAACGTGTCGATGATCCTCTTCGGGTGGATCATGGAGATGGTCAATCTGCCCGACGGTGAACGCTGGTGGACCCCGTTCTGGTTCGGATGCATCGCCGGGGTCGGGCCGTGGGCAGCGATCGTCACCTACCTCGTGATCAACGCCACCATCGAGGGCGCCCAGACCCCGCCCACGTTCGTCTACGCGATCATCGTCACGATCTTCGTGTTCTTCAACTGCTTCGCCATCAACCAGTGGCTCCAGTACCGGGGCGTCGGGAGGTGGAACGACTACGTGTTCGGCGAGTCCGTCTACATCGTCTTGAGCCTCGTGGCGAAGAGCGCCCTCGCCTGGCAGATCTTCGCGAACACACTGATCGACTGACGTCGGGCGAATTTCCGGACGCTCCAACGGTGCCGAAGTGACGCGCAGCAGTAACACGCGATCGTCAGGCTCGGCGCAGGGGCACAGCGGATGTCCCTTCGACGAAAGGACATCGAACATGTTGATCCAATCAGCCGAGATGACTGCGGCCCCGGGTAGAAGCTCAGAGATCGGCCCCCTGACGGCCGGAATCCGCGACTTCCTGTCGGCGGAGACCGGCCGAGAATGGTGGTCGTGGGCTGTGCTCGCAGGCCGCCCGTTCGGCACCTACATGCTCACGTCGCGAGCCGATGGCTACACCGACCTGGTCGCGGGCCAGGTGGCGCTCGCCACCTCGGCCGACTGGGCGAAGCTCACCGGGTCGGCCGCGGGGGTCCTGAACCAACCGGCCGAGACCTACCTCAACGAGGTGATCGCCGTGACCGGTGAACCGGCGCCTCCCAAGCAATTCCTGACCATCACCAGAGCAACCATGGCCGGGGGTGACATCGGGGCGACCCTTGCCTGGTCGACCCAGGTGATGGAGCACGTCACGAAGATCACCGGCAACAGCGGCAACGTGTCCATGTCGGCTGCAGGAAGATTCTTCGACGTGTTCTGGGCCTCTGGCGTCGACACCGCCGAGGAACTCGACGCGGCGATGCAGACGATCAACGGCGATGCTGAGTACGTCGAGATGGTCTCGGCAGCGGGCGCAGCCGGAATGTTCGTCGACGGGTTGGCCGAACGGGCGATCCTGGTCAAGATGCCGTAGTCGCCGACCGGAAGCGATAGCCGAGTCGGCTGCGCTCAACGATCGCGTGTTCTCCGAGTTCTCGGCTTCGGCCGTGATCCCCGCGTCGCCGGGCCACCGTGCTCGCGACCTCGAGGCCGTCGACCGCCGCGATCCTCAACCCGTGGTCGTGCGCAACCTCGAGTGCGGCGCGCGCTTCGTCCTCTGCACGGTCGAGATCGTTGCCGTCCAGCGCGATCTGTCCCCCCGCCAGGTGGAGCGATGCGGTCAGCAACGGAACCGATTCCATGTCGGCGACCAACTCGGCGCACTGCTCGGTGATCGACTCCGCGGCATCGACGCGTCCGACACCGATGAGCGCGGCGCCGACGAGCGTCACGGCGTAGACCCGCCACACCGGCACGGCCGCTGACTGCTCCCAGAAGTCCTCGGCGAAGTCGGCGGCCTCATCGGACGCGCCATCGAGAAGCGCAGCGCAACAGGCCGTGAACGGCGTGAGGTATTCGAGCAGCGGGAAGGACCCATGTGTCGCCCATTCGAGCGCTCTCCCCATCGTCGCCTGATCCGACGTGAGCAACGCCGCATGAGCCAGCGCCGCAGCCGAGGTGATCGAGAATGCGGGATCGGTCGGCACCGGCCGTCGGCTGCGCCCGAGGGCCCGAGCCAGGTCGCCCCGGACGGTCTCGGCGACGATCGCCCCGGCGTATCCGTTGCCGACCGAGTCGATACTGAACGTCGTGCCGTGCCGTCGCGTGAGGCGCCGGAGCTCCCCGAGAAGCGCATCGCACTCGTCGAGTCGCCCCATCAGTGCGAGCGTGTAGGCAGCGAAGCCCACGTACACCGACCCCTCGAGGTCTTCGCCCCGACGGAGCAGCCCGTCGACGTAGGCCTGGATCTGCGCCGTGCGCCCCGCGAAGGCCGGCGCCATCGCACGACTCCGTTCCAGCCACAATCGGGCGCGGCTCGGTCCCGCCGGCAGAAAGTCGTCGAGTTGCGCTTGGGCAGGAGCCGTGTCGACGAGCAGTGTGGTCGCAGTCGTCAGGAATCCCGCAACCGATTCCGCCCACGCTTCGTCACGCTGGTCGACATCGACATCGAGAAGCCATCGCCAGGTCGCGTCGAAGTCTCCGGCCTGGCCGAGCGCGCTGCGCACCGGAGCCAAACCCCGACAGATGCGGAAGGCGACGTGTCGGTCGTGCGCCCGCGCCCAGGTCCACGCGGCCACCACGTCCGGCATTCGTCGCACGAAGGGCCGGTGTTCGATCCCGCGCTCGCCGTCGCCGACCTCTTCACACCACCCGGCAATGAAGTGGGCATGCGCGCGTTCGGCCCGAGCCAACACACCGCTCTCGGCGGCGTGCTCGAGGCAGAACTGCCGGACGGTGTGCAGCATGCGATATCGCCCGCTGTCATCATCGAGATGGAGCAGACCGATGTCGGTCAATCGCTGGATCAGCTCCGATGGATGGACACCGGGATCGATCGCCTCCGCGACGACTCGTGCGGCCTCGCTGTCGAAGGGCGACCGGAAGACGGCGAGCGCGAGCAACATCCGCTGCTCGTCGGCGTCGATGAGCTGGAACGACCATTCGATCGACGCTCTCAGAGTTGCGTGCCGAGCGAGAGGCGCCCGCCGAGTGTTGGCCTTCCAGCGCATGACCTCGTTGATGCCGGTCGCGACGGACTCCAGCGGAAGGGTCCTGAGTCTGGCGGCCGCCAGCTCCAACCCGAGGGGCATCCCGTCGAGCTCGCGACAGACCGAGACGATCTGTTCCACGGCAGCGCGATCGATCGCCATGCCGGGCCGCGCTTCACGAGCTCGCGTGACGAACAGGCGCAACGCGTCGTAGTCCTCGAGGTCGTCGAGCGTGACGCGCTTCGCCCTGTTCGGCAGCCCGAGCCCGGACACCCTCCACACCACCTCGCCGGGGACTCCCAACGGTTCGCGGCTCGTCACCAGCGCTCGCGTCCCGGGACAGCGCGTCAGAATTGCCGTGATCACCTCGGCTGTCGTGTCGATCACATGCTCGGCGTTGTCGAGGATGAGCAACGACCGCTTGGCCCGAAGGCGCCGTTCGAGTTCGGCCACCGGATCGCGCCGCGGGACGACACCGATCTCGGTGGCGATCTGCTCGGCGACGTCACCGTCGGCTGCGAGGACTCCGAGATCGATCCACCACGCGAACGAGTTCTCTCGAGCCAGCGCTGCCGAGATGACGCGCAGCGCAAGCCGTGACTTGCCGCTCCCACCCGCGCCGGCGAGTGTCACGACCCGATGATCCTGGAGGAGATCCACCACTCGTGCGATCTCGCTGTCGCGGCCGACGAACGAACTGAGCGGGGTCGGCAGGCTGACGTGGACGTCCGGTCGTTGCGACGGTTGCGAGCCAGCGCGACGGGCCCACGCCGGGTGGCCTGCGTCCCGGAGCGTGCCCAGGTCGACACCGGAAGCGATCGCACGGTCGAGCTCGGCACATCCTTGTGACGGTTCGGTACCGATGTCGTCGCGCAGCACGGCGCGATAGGTCTGGAACTCGCGGAGCGCCTCGGTCGTCCGGCCATCCTGGCTGAGCGCCCGCATCAGGAGACATCGCGGGAGATCGCGGTACGGGTGCTCGTCGATCAACGGGACCAACGCGACCAACGCCGACGCGTTCTCACCCGCATCGAGCAGGACCGACGCGAGTTCCTCCAACGCCGACGCGTGGAGCTCGCGCAGTCGATGCACCTCGACCTCTGCCCACGGTTCGTGCGCGAACTCGTCGAACGGCGACCCCGCCCACAGTCGACACGCTCGATCGAGATCCTGACGCGCCTGTTCATCGTCCACCACATGGGCTCGGTCGACCAACCGCTCGAACTCGTCGACGTCCCGGCCGACGCGGAGTTCGTACCCCGCCGATCCGGTGACGAGGACGTCGGGACCGATCACCCGGCGCAAGCGGCTGATCGACGTGCGGAGCGCTCCAGCAGACAGCCCGAGGTGTTCTTCCAGGACCGTCGACCGTACGACGCTGCACGCGTGCAGGCACAGGATCGCGAGGAGCCGACGCTGTGGCTCGCTCGCCAGCGCCAATTCCTCTCCCTCGGCGTCGAAAGCGCGAATCGAGCCGAGCACTGTGCAGTAGCCCACTGGTCCCCCGCTCGGTGAAGAAGCCGCTCGAAAAGCTAACACAGCTCGGAATTCGTCGACGCGCGACACTGGTGCGGTGACCGCTCCGCTCCATGATCAACGCCTGATTCTCGTCCGCCGACCGAGCCCCCACCTTGCGGACGGCGAGGTGACCCACATCGAGCGGGCACCGGTCGACATCGACCTCGCGATGGAGCAGTGGGCCACCTACGTCGACACGTTCCGACGTCACGGATGGGACGTGATCGAGCTCGATTCTCTCGACGATCACCCCGACGGTGTGTTCGTCGAGGACACGGTCGTGATGTACGGGGATCTCGCCGTCATCACACGACCGGGCACGGCATCACGACTCGGTGAGATCGATGGGCTCGACGTTCGGTTTCGCGAGTTGGGCTACGAGGTCGCCAGGATCGACGCGCCAGGCACGCTCGACGGCGGCGACGTGATGAAGGTCGGTTCGACGATCTACGTCGGCATCGGTGGGCGCACCAACCAGACGGGTATCGATCAGCTGCGCGAACACGTCGCGCGTCGTGGAGCGGAGGTGATCGCCGTCCCGACCACGTTGGTTCTGCACCTCAAGTCGGCGGTCACGTCGCTCCCCGACGGCACGGTCATCGGATACGCGCCGGTGGTCGACGATCCGGCCGTGTTCGAACCGTTCCTTCCCGTTCCCGAGGAGCCGGGGGCACACGTCGTCGTTCTCGGCGACGAAAAGGTGTTGATGACCGCGCGCACCGATCGCACCGCCGCCCTGCTCGCGGAACGCGGCTACGAGGTCGTCGTCAGCGACATCAGCGAGTTCGAGAAGCTCGAGGGCTGTGTGACGTGCCTGTCGGTGCGGCTCCGAACGGCGCCGTGACCACGACCGCTTCGCGAGGTTTGGATCGGGTCGTCACCGGGCATGAAGGGCTCATGACGATCTTCGAATCCATCAGAAACGACCACGAGACGCAACGCACGCTGATCGACATCCTGGTCGAGACCGAGGGTGACAGCGACGGGCGCAACGAGGTCTGGCCGAAGCTGAAGCGCGAACTCGAGGCCCACGCGGCTGCCGAGGAGCGGTACTTCTACGTGCCGTTGATGGAGCACGATCTGACCCAGGATGCGGCGCGGCACTCGGTCGCCGAACACAAGGAACTGGACGACTTCGTCGAACAACTCGAGGGCTACGACATGTCCGGCCCGCAGTGGTTGCAGACCGCCCGGGAGTTGCGCGAGCGACTGCTCCACCACCTCGACGAGGAGGAGAAGGAAGTCTTCCCCGTGGCCGGCAAGGCGTTGGCCGTCGACGACAAGACATCGCTCGCAACCGACTACGAGTCGGACATGGAGCGGCGCCGCAGCGACGCCGACTGACTCAGCCCGACGGCTCAGACCCGTTCGATGATGATCGCCGGGGCCATGCCGCCGCCGGCGCACATCGTGATCAAGCCGACCTGCTTGTCCTGACGCTCGAGTTCGTCGAGCACGGTTCCGATCAGAATCGCGCCGGTCGCGCCGATCGGGTGGCCGAGTGCCATCGCCCCACCGTTGATGTTGACCTTGCTGCGGTCGAGATCGAGGTCGCGCTGGAACTTCTCCGCAACGACGGCGAACGCCTCGTTGATCTCGAAGATGTCGATGTCGTCGAGCGTCATCCCAGCCTTCGCGAGCACCTTGCGCGCGGCGGGCACGGGAGCGTTGAGCATCAGCGTGGGATCGTCACCCATGTTGGCGGTCGCCACGACGCGGGCGCGGGCCTTCATGCCGTGTGCCTTGGCGTAGTCCTCGCTGGCGAACAGGATCGCCGCGGCCCCGTCGACGACGCCCGAGGAGTTTCCGGCGTGGTGGACGTGCTGGATGTCGAGATCCGGATACTTCTGATTGATCAGCTCGCGGAATGTCTGCGACTCGGGGGTGTGGCGGTAGTCGGCAATCTGGGGAAAGCTCGGCGGGAGTGCGGCGAGCGACTCCGCCGTCGTGCTGGGCCGCGGGAACTCCTCGCGGTCGAGGGCGATCGACCCGTCCATGTTCAACACCGGAACGAGGCTCTTGTCGAAGCGGCCCTCGCGGATCGCCTGGTCGGCGCGTGCCTGTGACTCGGCGGCGAGCGCGTC
This sequence comes from Ilumatobacter sp., assembly GCF_049588435.1. Taxonomy (GTDB): domain Bacteria; phylum Actinomycetota; class Acidimicrobiia; order Acidimicrobiales; family Ilumatobacteraceae; genus Ilumatobacter_A. Next base: position 1,722 of record NZ_JBAVYV010000274.1, on the reverse strand, counting down.
GAGATCCTCACGGGGAATCCCCTCGAGGGTGGCGATCGCGTCGGCGCACACACCCTGGTGCGACTGCGGGTGGATCTCCTGGAGGTGGGCGTTGTTCGCGCCCATCGGGAGCATGCCCTTCTTCGGCAGCGACATCATCTCGGTACCGCCCGACACGACGAGGTCTTCCATCCCGGCCATCACCGCGTGCGCCGCGTAGTTCGCGCTCGTGATGCCCGAGCCGCAGAAACGGTCGAGGGTCGCGCCGCTGGCGGTGATGTCGTAGCCCGCATCGAGTGCCGCCATCCGGCCGAGGTCGCCACCCTGCTCCATCACCTGCGAGCTCGTTCCCCACACGACGTCGTCGACGTCGGCGGTGTCGAACCCGTTGCGTTCGACGAGCGCGGCGAGGACCGTCGAGGCCACGTGCTGGGGGTGCAGGTGCGCCAGCGCACCCTTGCCCGGTTTGCCGATTCCTCGGGGGGTGCGGCAGGCGTCGATGATCAGTGCGTCGGACATGATCGAAACGCTACGAGGCGCGTGGTGTCGGCCTCGCATCGGGTGACGCACCGCCTCCGTTCTCGTCGCGCTTCTGCCCGGCGCTCGCACGGATGCGCGACGAGAACGACGACAACCGGTGGCTGCGACTCAGACGAGCCCGCCGGCGGTCAGCGCTTCGTTGATGATCGTCGCCAGGTCCCGACTCGAACTCGGGGCGTCGCCGCTCACGGTGATCGCCCAGGTGAGACCGTCCGGTTGCCGAAGCGTCATCGCGTGCGTGCTCTCGACCGTTCCGGTGTGACCGAACGATTCGGGCCCGAAGATCATCAGCCCCATCCCGTATCCGGCGGTGCGGGGTGGTTCGGGCACGAGCGTGGTCGGAGCGGTCGGGTCGGGCTCGACGGGAGGGTCGAGCGTGACGGTTCGCATCGCCGCGTTCGTCGCCGGGCTCAGCGCCTTCCACCCGGGAGTGTCCGGATCGAGGGAATCGACGATGGTCGCGACGTCGGTCGGTGACGCGATCCACGAGCCAGCGCCCTCGAGGACCTCCATGTAGTTGCGACCTTCGGCGGACGCATGCGCGACGTCACCGTCGGACACGTCGAATGTCCCGGCCAAACGCATCCCGTCGATGTCGAGCGGATCGAGCAGTTGCTCGGCGACGACGTCGGCATACTCCTCCCCGGTGACGTCCTCGATCAACTGGCCGAGCAGGCAGAAGTTGACGTTGCTGTAGCGGAACGTCGTGTCCGGCGGGCGGTCGAGGCCCTGACCGAGCGCGATCGCTCCCGCCTCGGGACACGATTCGACCTGGCGGGCGAACATCAGGTTCTCGTACTGTCCGATCCCCGACCGGTGCGTGAGCAGGTCGCGGGTGGTGATCTCGCTCACGCCAGATGACGGTGAGCCCTGCCCGACGCGGGCCGCCAGTCGTTCGCCGACGGGTTCGTCGAGTTCGAGCAGACCCTGGTCGACGAGGCGCAGCGTGGTGATCGCGGTGATCACCTTGCTGATGCTGGCGATGCGGTACCGGTCGCCGATCTCGACGGGGTCACCCGCGCTCGTACGCGTTCCGAGTGCCACCTCGTGGACGATCTCTCCGTCGCGCAGCACGGTGGCCGAGACCGCCGATGACCCGTCGTCGAGAATGGTCTGCAGGCGATCGTCGAAGGCCGGCCACCCGGTGAGCGCCGGGACGGACGACGCCACGACCGGCGGTGTCGTCGTCGATGTCGGCGTGGC
>NZ_JBAVYV010000273.1:0-10557 GCF_049588435.1 Ilumatobacter sp. | reverse complement strand
CGACGGGGTCGCCACGGAAGAACCACCACACACCTGTGGCGACGACAACGAGAACGACGGCGGTGGCAGCCGCAAGTACCTTCAGCAATTTCGAGTTCATGCGCGCACCATACGAATCGGACCTGTGCGATCTCTGTGTGAACCTGGTGAGCTCGAGGAGCTCACCACCGCACTTCCACGTTCGAACGCTCTCGGCGACTACTGACGGTTGAAGGAGTCGGCGAGATTGTCGACGGCGCCGATCCCGTTGTCGCCGAAGCGAACACGGAAGGTTCCGGTCACCGGCTCAGTTGTTGCTGTATTGGTCATGAGCCGCGGGTCCTCAGCGCTGCACAGTTTCAGCGACGTCGTTCAGCCTTCTGCGACGCGGCCGATCCACATCGAGTGGGTCGGACCGTCCGTCCCCTCGAGTTCGAGAGTCGGCACGACGAAGATCGATCGGTCGACCGCGAATGTGCCGCCACCGAGGCTCCTTGGAAAATCGAAGCGCAGCGCCTGCCATGTCCGGCCGTCGGCGGAAAGCGCGATGTCGGACTCGACATCGCCGAAGAGCCAACCGAACTCGGCGGAACTCATCCCGAACTCGACGAGTCCGTCCGCCGTGCCGGAGGCCATGAGATCAACGGTGTCGATCGTTTCCCATCCGCGGCCGTCGACGCTGGTCCACCACCTGATCTGTCTCGGCAACTGTCCGTCGACACGGAAGTCGATCCGGAGAAGGGTCGTTGAGCCGTCGCTGGCCATCTCCACGTTGTCGATCAGTGATCGAGCCGGGGCTGGGAGGACGAGTTGCGTCCAGGATCGCGCATCGACGCTGGTCCAGAGTTCCCAGGCCTCGGGATCGAGTCCGCCTCCGTCGGTGTCGAACGGCGTCCTGTTCCCCACGCGGGCGATGGCCAGCACGCCACCGTCGATTGGTTCGACACCACCGGTCAGGCCTCCTGGCATACCTCCTGGCGCACCCCAGCCTCCGGGAGGGTCGACGGCCTCGAAGCCGTCTGCGTCGCCGATCAGGATCTCGCGGTAGTCGCCGTTGATCAGCCTCGCGAGCAACGCCGCCGGGTCGACTCCCGAGATGGCTCCGACCGTGGTGACCAGCTCGTTGTTCTCCGCGTCGCGGAACTCGAACCGGCCCGGTTCACCGTCGACGAACGTAGCTGACAGGACCGCGACGTCTTCATCGCGCGTCATGTCAACGATGCGGATCGACTGGGGGTCGCCCACCCACACTGCTCGCACGTCGGAGCCGTTGAACAGCTCGCGCCAGGGCATCTCCAATTCCGTGGTGACCGGGACCACCAACTCCTCACCGAGCACCACTGGCGCTCCGACGAAGCGACGAACCGTGCGCAGGCCGTCCAGATCGACGAAGGGCGACTCCGGAAGCATCACCGGTACGAACGTCTCGCCGTCCCAGCGCTCCAGCCCGTCGTTCGTCCGTGCCCACGTCTCGCCCCCGAACTCGAACTCGCCATACACCGACTCGTCGGCGACCCCGTCGCCGCCGAGGTCGACCAACTCCCACTCGATCCCGTTGGACGATCGCCATGTGCGGCCGTCGTAGACCCCGCCGAGGTAGCCGCCGTCGACGCCGATGACGGGTCCCTGCGGTACGTTCGACGCATCGCCCTCGATCAGCGTCCACGTGATGTCTCCCACGACGGATCGCTGTGTCTGCCCCGGGACCGGTCGCTGCAGGCCGGTTGGCTGTTCCGACCCTGGATCAGCGGTTTCAGTCTCCGATTGTTCGGTCGATTCAGGCGGGATGAGCGCGACTGGTGGGCCAGACGTCGGAGTGGGTGGACTGGTCGTGACGGGCACGGCGACGACACCGGTGTCCACCGGTTGCAGCGGGTCCCCGTCCCGTGCTTCGAGAGCGACGAGCCCGACCACACCGGCGATGATGAAGACGATGACGGCGGCGATCAGTAACAGCCGGTGCCTGGAATGTGACCGGACATCGCTGGTGTCCGCGCTCGCCGGGAGTTGCGCGTCGTCGTGGAGTCGGGCGCGCCGCTCGACGTCGGCCCATGGGTGCGGTCGGGGCGCGTTGGATGTGGCGTTTTCCAGCAGGTCGCGGATCTCGTCGGTGTGCGGGTCGGTCATGACAACGCTCCTCGCAGACGTGAGCGGGCTCGCGCGAGTTGGCGTCGAACGGTGCCATCGCGGACGCCGAGGGCGTCGGCGACTTGTGGGACCGACAGATCGTGCCAGTAGGTGAGATAGGTGACTGCGCGCTGTTGCAGGCTCAACTCTTTGAACGCGTCCGATAGCTCGTCGGGGAAACCATCGACGATGATGTCGGCCGTTCGGCGTCCGGCGACCGCGAGTTGCCGCTCACGTTGGCGGCGTCGGGCGTTCTGTCGATGGTGCATACGCGCCCGATTCGCCACAGCACCGAACAAGAACGCCTTTGGGTGGTGAGCGCTCGACCAGGCCCCGTTGGGCTTGCGTAACAGATCAGCGAAGGTATCTGCCACGACATCAGCCGCCGCAGAACGCGGCACGAGGGCGCACGCGTAGCGAACGAGATCCTCGGCGTACTGCTCGTACGCGTTCTCGAGTGATAGCTCGTTCACACCCGTACGTTGCCACCACAGCAACGTCCGGGTGACAGGATTCGAAAGATGCCGTCGGGGACTGTCCTCACGACCGAGCACGGGTGCGAGAGTGCAGACCGAAGCCTGCCGATGCCACCGCAGGTGTTCGCCATGCGCGTCACGCCGAGCGCGCATGGGTGACGAACAGGGTGGTGTTACGGACGGTCGACGTCGGGGTTCCGGCGACGAGATCGTTCACGAACTGAGTGCCGACAGAGATGCCACCCGCATCGCAACGTTCGACCTCACTGGATCTGAGCTTGCCGACGACGTTGCGCTCGTCACCTACCGCAGCTCTCGAGATGGGTGCGAAGCGCGGAGAAGTTCGATGAGGAAAATCACGCAGTCGCTTGAAGCAGAATCTCACGGTCCGAGGCCGCGTCCGCAGCGAACGCACCGCCGCGGCGATGTCATCAGGTTCCAACGGTGGGAGCTCGTCGATGATCTCTTCGACGGTGAGCCCCCCAGCGACCATGTTGACAACCGTGGCAACGGGGATCCGCAACCCGCGCAGACATGGAACGCCACCCATCACGTTGGGATTCACGGTGATCCGGGTGATGTCTCCACGGTACTGGACGGCGACGCGTTCGTCGGGACGACGTGCACCCCCGATACGGCCGGAACATGTTGCCGTAGCGCAGCGGAGCGGCGAGGGCTGACGTTGCCGAGGACTTCGTCGACCCACCGGCATGGGAACGTGTCTGGCCGTGGTGCGACGATTGACGAGTACGAAGACGCGTACGTACGTGGATTCTCCATCAACAACGAAGGAGAACTCCCATGACCACCACCACGACGTCCGGTGAGATCGTTGGCCACATGATGCTGCCGACGCCGACCCGCTTCGCCAGAAAGTGATGCACGCCGTGGCCGGATACCTGGCCGGCTACTCGGGCACCACCCTCGAGGCGTACCGCCTCGATCTGCGCCAATCGATTGGCTGGCTCGACACTGCCGGACTCGACCCGTTCATGGTCGAGCGAGCCCACATCGAGCTCTACTCACGCTGGTGCGAATCGCAGGGCACAGCCCACTCCACTATCGGCAGACAGCTGTCGACGGTCTGCGGGTTCTACCGATATTGCTCCCAAGAACGCATCATCGACCGCGGACCCCGGCGTGTCCGGTGCGCGTTGTGAGCGATCCGCGGCTCTGTTGGCTCCAGCAACCGACCCCGAGCCGACGACACCCCGAGCACCGGACCGGCTCGAGCCACTCTCGCCCGCCGAGCGGGTGGTCGCCGAACTCGTGGCCGAGGGTCTCACGAACCGAGAGATCGGTACCTCGCTCTTCGTGTCGCTGCAGTTGAACTGCTGTACTGGCGATATGCGTGGGCGAGTGAAAGGTCGGACATCGGTGGTGTCCGAGGCGTCGAAGTCATGACGGTCGCTTCCGCCCGGGAGAAACGGGGCCCGTCCCGACACATCGGGGCGCTGCACTGGATGCCTCGGTACGACCGTTCATGGTTGTCCTCCGACATCCTGGCCGGGCTGGCGGCGGGCGCTGTCGTGCTTCCCCAGGCGATGGCGTACGCCACGATCGCCGACCTTCCCCCCGAGGTCGGGCTCTACACGTGCATGGTGCCGATGCTCGTGTACGCCCTGCTCGGCGGCTCGCGAACACTCTCGGTCAGCACCACCTCGACCGTGGCCGTTCTGTCGGGCTCGACCCTATTGGCAGCGGGCGTGGCGGCCGATGGCACCGACCCGGCTCGGGACCTGGCCACGCTCACGATCCTGGTCGGCGTGATCCTGCTCGGAGGCCGACTGCTGCGGCTCGGTTCGTTGATCGACAACATCTCCGACGCAACGCTGATCGGCATCAAGTTCGGTGTCGGGCTGACCGTCGCCGCAGGCCAGTTGCCGAAGCTGTTCGGCGTCACCGGCGATCCGTCTGCCACCGCCTTCTTCGGTGAGGTTGCTGGACTCGTGGACGACCTCGGTGACCTGAACTGGCCGACGGTCTGGCTGTCGGTGGCATCCCTCGCGATCCTCCTGGGCCTCGGTCGCGTCGTGCCGCGGGTTCCAGCGCCGTTGGTCGTGGCGGCGTTCGGCATCATCCTCGTGCAGTTCTGGTCGATCGACGACGACGGCGTCGCGCTGATCACGGCCATCCCGTCCGGGCTTCCGCTTCCGGTCCTCCCCGAGCTCGATCGCGCTGGGTCCCTCCTGGCCGGGGCGTTCGCGATCGCGATCATGTGCTTTCTCGAGACCGCATCAGCGGCCGGGGCGGTCCGTCGGTCCGACGAGCCCACCATCGACAACGACCAGGAGTTGGTCGCGAACGGCATGTCGTGTCTCATCGGCGGGTTCTTCCGGGGAATGCCATCCGCCGGCGGGTTCTCCCAGACAGCGATCAACCAGGGTGCGGGCGCCAAGTCCCAACTGAGCGAGATCGTCACGGTCTCGTTGGCGATCGCATGCGCTCTGTTCCTCGGCGGCGTCCTGAGTGACCTCCCCGAAGCAACTCTCGGCTGCATGGTGGTCGTCGCCGTCGTCGGACTGATCAAACCGGCTGAACTGCTGCGGTTGTGGCGGATCGATCGACTGTCGTTCTGGATTGCGATTCTCACGGCGGTGGCCGGATTGATCTTCGGTCTGCTCGAGGCTGTGCTCGTCGGCGTCGTCGTCACGCTGTTCCTGGTGCTCTACGAGATCAACCAGATCGGCGTCGAGGAGCTGCAGCTGTCGGGCGACGGTGACGACCTCCACGTCGCCGGCGACTCGACGCAACGCATTTCCGGTCTCCTCATTCTCCGCGTCGGAGGACCGGTGTACACGGCCAACGTGCACAAGGTGAAACGTCACGTCCTGGCCGCGGTCGAGGGCTCCCGACCGCGCGTCGTCGTCATCGACGCGTCCTCGACGGTCACGACATCCGCGACCGTCATCGACCAACTCGGTGAGTTGGACAACCAGGTCGCCGAACTCGGGGCAACGATCTGGTTGGCGGCACTGCCGAGTCGTTCGCTCGAGACCGTTCGGCGACTCCCCGTCTGGCAGCGCTGGGACGACGAACATCGCCTGCATCCGACAGCACTGTCGGCCGCACGCCACTACAAGCGATCGACCTGAGCGACCACTCGGCGATGGCCCGTGCGCGCGACGACTGACCATTTGTACATTGACGGCAAGGCTCCCGCCGACACCATCGGCGCGGTCGTTCGCCGAGACCGTCCAGATGGCGGGCCCGGTTGGTGCCGCTCGCTCCACGGCGGGACCCAGGTCGGACCTAGGTACACGTGACGTCGGGAGCGGGCGGCTCCAACCAGATCAGATACTGATGGACGACATCGTCGATGCAGTTGTTCGTCTGGCCGTATGCGAGATGGCGATTCGCCTCGACCGTGACGAGGACCCCCTCCTCGAGGGCATCGGCCATCGCCGCGCTGCTCGCGAGCGGGGTACTGGGATCACCGGTCGTCCCGATCACCACGATCGGGCCGGCGCGCACGCCGGTGATCTCGGCGCGTGGGTCGGCGGACGGTGGGAAGAAGTCGCACGTGTAGGTCCCGGTCGTCGACGGGAACACCCGGGGGGCCACGCCGATCAGCTCCTCGGCGCGAGCGTCGGCCTCCTCCACCGTCAGGCGCTCGGGTTCGTCGGCGCAGGTGATCGCGAGGAACGACTCGAGCAGGTTGCCGTACGACCCGTCCAGCGGATCGCGCCGATTGTAGCTGTCGTACAGCGCGAGCAGCCCTGCGCCGTCTCCGGCCGCGGCATCGGCGAGCGAACGTTCGAGGGCGGGCCACCGGCGGTCGCTGTACATCGCCTGGATCACGCCACCCGCGGCGATCTCCTGGTTGACCAGTGGTCGACCGTCGGCTCCGGGAATCGGGTTCTCGTCGAGGTCCTGCATGAGTCGGTCGTATGCGCCTTCGGCATCGCCGTCGTTGTGGAACGCGCACGACGGCGTGGCACTGCACTCGGCGAGGAACGTGTTGAACGCACTCTCGAAACCCAGCTGTTGCTGCTTCGCCGGCTCGGTCCCATTCGAGTCCGGGTGCGCCGCACCGTCGAGCACCGCAGCGCGGACGGTGTCGGGGAACAACGACGCCCAGACCGCGCCGAGTTCGCTGCCATAGCTGAAGCCGAGATAGCTCGCCTGGGTCTCGCCGAGCGCCTGGCGGATCGCGTCCATGTCGCGCGCTGAGTTGTTGGTGCCGATGTGGGTGATCGTGTCGCCGACGCTGTCGACGCACCCGTCCGCGAAATCACTCGACAATTCGACGAGTTCCTCACGTTCGGCCTCGTCGTCCGGCGTGATGTCGCTCGAACCGAAGTACCGGTCGTACTCGTCATCGGCGATGCAGTCGACCGAACCTCCGCTGACACCCGTCCCGCGTGGGTCCCACGAGACGATGTCGAAGTACTCGAGCAGCGGATCTCGGAAGTATGCGCCCGCGTTGAGCGGCACCGAACTGGACGCCACGCCGGGGCCGCCGGCGTTGGTGAACAACACTCCGACCCGGTCATCGGACGTCGAAGGACGGCGGGTGACCCAGAGCTTGAGCGAGTCCCCGCGGGGGTCGTCGTAGTCGACCGGCACCGTCAACCAGCCCCCTTCGACACCTCCGCCGAGGTCCTCGAAGACGATTGAGTAGTCGGCTGCCGGAGCGGTCGTCGTCGACGGCTCGGTGGCGGTGACGTCGGTCACCGCCGTCGTATCGGAGGTTTCGACGGCGCCTGCATTCTCGTCGCCCGCCCCGGTCGGGGTGAACACATCGGTCGGGCTGTCGGTTGCGACCGGGGGAACGGTCTGGCGCGTCACCGGAGCCGGGCCGGAATTTCCGCTCGACCCCGAACATGCCGCGAGGATGAGAGCTGTCGCGACGACGGCAGAGCGGGTCAGATGCACGACGACAGCGTACGAGGTGACCATCCTGCCGACCCGTCGCCCATGACCGATCCACGATGCCGATCGGCGCGGGGATCGCCGACCCGACCTAGCGTGGGAACCATGCGGATGGGTCCACATCACATGATGCCCGGCGACTCGGATTCCGTGAAGGACCGACACCTCGCCGAGGGCACGGCCAAACGGGTCTGGTCGTTCGCGCGTCCCTATCGCACCACGATCATCATCTTCCTGGTCGCGATCCTGGTTGCGGCGTTGCTCGCGCTCGTTCCGCCGTTCGTGGTCCGGGCCATCATCGACAACGCGATTCCGGACAGCGACCGGGGCGCCATCTACGTGCTGGCGACGATCGCGGTGTTCGCGGCGCTCGCCGATGCCGGGCTCGCAATTCTCCAACGATGGTGCTCGGCACGCGTCGGGGAGGGCCTGATCTACGACCTCCGCAGCGCGCTGTTCGCCAAGGTGCAGCGCCTCCCGATCGCGTTCTTCACCCGCACACCGACGGGATCGATCACGTCGCGCCTCAACACCGATGTGATCGGCGCACAGACAGCCGTCACCAGCACCCTCGGGAGCATCGTGAGCAACGTCGTGGTCCTCGTCACCACGCTCGCGGCGATGTTCGCCCTCGAGTGGCGACTGACCCTGCTGACGCTGATCGTGTTGCCGCTCTTCATCGTCCCCGCCCGGCGTGTCGGCAAGCGCCTGCAGAGCATCGCGCGTGAGCAGATGGGCTACAACGCGGCGATGAACACTCAGATGACCGAACGGTTCAACGTGTCGGGTGCGATGCTCGTCAAGCTGTTCGGGTCGGGCCGTCGCGAACGTCAGGCCTTCGAGGGCCGCGCCGCAGGTGTCCGCGACACCGGGATCAGCGCCGCGATGTACGGCCGGGTCTTCTTCGTGGCACTCGGTCTCGTCGGAGCGATCGGCACCGCGGCGATCTACGGCGTCGGCGCGATCATGGTCGTCAACGGCAACATCAGCACGGGCACCCTCGTCGCACTCGCCGCGCTCGTGACCCGCGTGTATCAGCCCCTGACCGGGCTGACGAACGCACGCGTCGACCTGATGACGTCGATGGTGAGCTTCGAGCGGGTGTTCGAGGTCCTCGACGCCCCCGAAGCGATCACCGAGAAGCTCGCCGCCGTCGACCTCGTCGAACCCCGCGGCACGATCGAGTTCGATGACGTCGTGTTCCGGTACCCACCGGCATCGTCCACCGCGATCGCCTCGATGGAGCAGAACGCGGGGCTCGGCGGCGACACCGATCCCGATGTCGACGTGCTGAACGGCCTCTCGTTGTCGGTCGCCCAGGGCGAGACGGTGGCGTTGGTCGGCGCGTCCGGCGCCGGCAAATCGACCACGATCTCGCTCGTGCCGCGCCTGTACGACGTGACGGGCGGGGCGGTACGCATCGACGGGATCGACGTGCGCGACCTCACCCTCGACTCGCTGCGGCGCTCGATCGGCGTCGTGTCCCAGGATCCGCACCTGTTCCACGAATCGATCTCGGACAACCTGCGCTACGCCGACCCCGGCGCGTCGGACGAACAGCTGATCACGGCGGCCCGGTCGGCGCGCATCCACGAGACGATCGCCGCGTTGCCCGATGGGTACTCGACCATCGTCGGCGAACGCGGATACCGGCTGTCGGGCGGCGAGAAGCAGCGCCTTGCGATCGCCCGCCTCCTGTTGAAGGACCCGGCGATCGTGATCCTCGACGAGGCGACCAGCCATCTCGACAACGACAACGAGGCGCACATCCAAGAGGCCTTGGAGCATGCCCTCGAAGGTCGGACCGCGCTCGTGATCGCGCACCGCCTGTCGACGATCCGTTCCGCCGACCGGATCGCGTTCCTCGAGGCCGGAGCGATCGTCGAACTCGGGAGCCACGACGAGTTGGTCGCAGCCGGTGGACGATACGCCCAGCAGTTGGCCGCGGGCGAACTCGTCGCACCGGGCTGAAGCGCGGCAGGCTCCACCGGTCTGCGACCATGGCCACGATGACGAGCGACGCTGTTCCACCGAGTACTCCCGGACCTCTCGACGGTCTCCGGGTGATCGACATGTCGACCGTGCTCGCCGGTCCGAACTGCGCGCGGTACCTGGCCGACTTCGGTGCCGACGTGATCAAGGTCGAGCGACCCGACGGCGACGGCCTCCGCAACATGGCCTGGACCGATCCACGCGACGGCGTGGGCCTGTGGTGGAAGCTGGTCAACCGCAACAAGCGGACCGTCGTACTCGACATCAAGGATCCCGCCGACCGTGCGACGCTGCTCACGCTGGTGGACGATGCCGACGTCCTGGTCGAGAACTCGCGACCCGGAACCCTCGAGCGCCTCGGCCTCGGCCCCGACGTGTTGCTCGCCAGGCGACCGTCGCTCGTGATGACCAGGATCTCCGGATTCGGCCAGACCGGCCCCTACGCGAGTCGTCCCGGATTCGCGACGATCGCGGAGGCGATGTCCGGGTTCGCTGCGCTCAACGGTGAACCCGACGGAGCACCGTTGGTGCCACCGATCGCGCTGACCGACGAGGTCACCGGGTTGGCCGCTGCCTTCGCGACGATGGTCGCACTGCACTCCGGGGTCGGCCAGGTCGTCGATGCGAACCTGCTCGAGACGATGTTCCACCTGATGGGCCCCCTCGCCTCACTGCATGCCGTGACCGGCGAGCAGCAGCCGCGCCTCGGATCGGGTCTTCCCTACACCGTCCCGCGCGGGACGTATCGGTGTGCCGACGGCCGCTGGGTCGCCGTGTCGACCAGCAGCGATTCGGTCGCGGCTCGGGTGCTGGAGCTGATCGGTGTCGGCGACGATCCCCGGTTCGCCACGTTCGCGGGTCGTGCAGGGCATCGCGAGGAACTCGAGTCGACGTTGACCGAATGGTGCGCCGAGCGCAGCAGCGCCGAAGTGCTCGAACGGTTCACGGCGGCGCATGCTGCGATCGGGCCGGTGCTCGACATGGCCGACATCGCCACCGACCCGCACTACCTCGATCGGGGTTCGATCGAGAGCGTCGACGGCACCCCGATGCAGAGCCTGATCGCGCGGCTGTCGGCGACGCCTGGCGCACTGCGCTGGGCCGGTCG
>NZ_JBAVYV010000272.1:0-6500 GCF_049588435.1 Ilumatobacter sp. | reverse complement strand
AGCCCGCCGTCGGGCGAGAACGTCCGCAGCCCGGCCCACGACTGGCGGACCGATCGCAGCCCGATCGCCGTCGCCTCGTTGATCCGATCGATCGCGATGGCCAGGTCGATCTCCTCGGGGCGGGCGTCGGTCGGTTCGCTCGGGGTCTCGTCAGCCGGTGAGAACATCACGTCGCCGTGCTCGGCGTGGAAGTAGAAGTTCATGTCGGCATGCGCCACGAAGTGATCGCCGACGTCGACACCCGCGGCGACGGGACCGATCCCCATCGTCCGACGTCTGGGCTCGAAGCCGATTGGCTCGACACCGGCGAGCCGGGCGACTTCATCCACCCACGCCCCGGCGGCATTGACGACCGACCCGGCAGCCAGCCCCCCGTTCGTGGTGTCCACTCGCCATCCACTCCCCGACCGCTCGATCGCGGTCACGCGATGGTCGGTGCGCAGCTGGCCACCCCCTTCGGCCAGCATCGACCGGAACGTCGCCACGGTCGCGGCGACATCGATGTCCATCGCATCGTGGTCGACGCCTCCCGCCACCACCCACTCCGGGCGGACGGCCGGGCACCGCCGCCGACACTCGACGGGGTCGATCAGCTCGAGCTGCCCTCCCGCCGCGCCGAGACTGGTCGACAGCTCCACCAGGCGATCGTGGTACTCCTCGTCGGCGACGTACATCACCGATCGAGGTGTGACGAGCGGCGTCGGCGATCGACCACCGTTCGCCGAGTGGAAGAACTCTGCGCTCGCAGCGGTCAACCGTCGAACCGTCGCCGGGCCGTAGGTGGGCAGATACAGGGCCGCCGAGCGACCGGTCGCGTGGTGAGCGGGAGTCGACTCCATCTCGACGACGGCGACCGACGAATCGGCTGCGAGTGCGGCCGCGCAGGACAGCCCGGCGATGCCCGCACCGATCACGACGACGTCGACCGTCTCCACCATCGACCTCCTCAGCCCTGACCGCGACGCGTCACGAGCCGCATCGTCCCATCACCCACCGCCGGCTCATGCCATCGCGGCGAGCACGCGTCGCTGACCGGTGAACGGTTTGCGACCGTGCATGGCCAGCACATTGTCGATGACCAGCACGTCGCCGGCGTGCCACGGGAACATGACCTCACACGCTCGGGAGACGTCGCGCACGTGCATGAGATCGGCGACGTCGATTTCCGAACCATCGCCGTACGTGACGTGGTTGCCGAGCGTCTCGGTGCCCGCGGTTCGTTCATCGATCCGAGCGTCGTCGGTGCCGCCGAATGCGACCTTGACGCTCGGAATGGCGCGATGCCACTGATCGGCCTGGTTGTGCCAGCAACGCTCACCGGTCACCGAATGTTCCAGGATCGCCGGGTGCGTCGCAGCCGTCCGCAACCCGAGGCTGGTCCACTCGAACTGCATCCTGGAGTCGTCCAGGTACGTCTCGACCGCGGCGCGATCGTGCGTCTCGAACGTCTCCTGCCACGACTTGCCGACACCCGCATCTCCATCGGCGTCCCAGAGATGCTGCAGATACGTCACTCCCAGCCGTTCGAAACGATCCCGAACGGCTGGATCGAGGCTGTCGGAGATCTCCCGACCGTCCGCCAGGTGGGTCTCTCCGCCGGTGTCTGCCGGGTTCAGACAACCGAAGAACAGTCGGTCCGGTGACCAACCGGCATACGACAACTCGTTGTGCAGAAGGACCTCGAGGTCGGCGGGATACTCCGTCGACGTGTAGACCTGATCGGCCACGCCGGTGCGCGGGGAATCGCCACCCGCGTAGTTGCGGAGGTCGGGACGAATCGCGGCGCACACCGCGCGGAACTCGGCGGCCGACGTGATCTCGAACCCGCTGATCAACACCGCTCCGTGGCGGTGCAGCTGCGCGTCGATGTCCTCACGGTGCATGGTCGACCAGCCCACCGCATGGTCGGCCCCGGTGCCCGCCGCGTCGGTGATGCTCGCCACCACGGGCAGTGTGCGGTCCGCCCGAAACGCCTGTGCCTCCATGCTCGCCGACGGTACACCCGCACGCTCGCACCACGTGGAGGGTCGCGGCGCGACGTCGTGTCGCCTCGACCGATCACCGACATCGAGGTATTGCATTCCTTTAGAGGAATATGTAGGTTGTCGACATGGCCGACACCGACGTGGTCCTCGATGCAGTCGGGGAGACGAACCGTCGTCACCTGCTCCGACTCCTGCACGATCAGCACGAGTCGACCGTGTCCGAACTCGTCGGCGCCTCGGGAATGAGACAGCCGCAGGTGTCCAAACACCTGAAGGTGCTCACCGAGGCCGAGCTCGTCGCGGTCCGCAGCGACGGCCGATATCGCCGATACCGACTCGACGGCCGCGGCCTCCAGGCTGCGCACGACTGGTTCGCGTCGTTCGACGACGTCTGGCAGGCCCGCTTCGACAGCCTCGACGAGCTCGTCTCGGCCGGCCCCGACCGCCCGGCCGACCCCGATCCACACACACCGCCACACCAACCAGAGGAGCCCCTCCGATGACCGAACACACCATCCCTTCCGACCTGTCGACGCTCGACGCCCGCCGAGGATCGGCGCGCATCGAACTGAGCCCCGACGGCTCGTCGTACGAGTGCGTTCGAGTGTTCGGCGCCGGTCCCGAACGCATCTTCCGTGCGTTCACCGACCCGGACGACCTCCGGGTCTGGTTCCCGTCCGGCGCCCCTCCCGGATCGGAGATGACCGTGTGCGAATCCGACCCCGTCGAGGACGGCCGCTACCACTACGCCATGATGATTCCCGAGTTCGGCCCGATGGCGTGGTACGGGACCTACACCGGAGTCGACCGACCGAATCGTCTGGATGCCAACGAGTGGTTCGTGATGGGCGAATCCGACCCGACCGGGCCACCCACGTCCCAGACACTCACGTTCGAGCCGACCGGCGACGGGTTCACCCTGATGACCATGCGCGTCGACATGCCCGAGCCGGAGGATCCCGAGACCTTCATGGAGCAATCCGCCGCCGGTCTCACCTCGTCACTGGCCGCCATGGACGAGCTCGTCTCGAGCTGAACGCTCAGACTCCCTGACCGACGAGCGCACGCCTTCTCGACCCCGTTTCGTACCACCGGGTGATACAGAACGGGGTCGAGAACCCTCCACACCGGGCCGAGCCGCACCACATCGGTACGGCTCGCCCGTGCTTCACGCTCAGAGCGGGTTGGTGATCGCTCCGGTTTCGGCGCCCTGCACGAGTCGGGCGTACTTGCCCAGCACACCGGTGGTGTAGCGCGGGGCGTTCGGCTGCCAACCGTCCCTGCGGCGGGCGAGCTCGGCGTCGTCGACCTGCAGGTCGAGCGTCTTGGACGGGACGTCGATGAGGATCGGGTCACCGTCCTGGACGAACGCGATCGGACCGCCGTCCACCGCCTCCGGTGCGACGTGGCCGATGCAGAATCCCCACGTCCCGCCGGAGAACCGACCGTCGGTGATCAACGCACAATCGCCGCCGCGACCGGCGCCCTTCAACGCCCCGGTGATCGCCAGCATCTCGCGCATCCCCGGGCCGCCCTTGGGGCCCTCGTAGCGGATCACGATGACGTCGCCGGCATTGATGTCGCCGGCGAGGATGGCATCCATCGCGTACTTCTCGTCGTCGAACACGCGGGCGGGGCCCTCGAAGTGCATCTGGTCGGCACTGAGTCCGGCGACCTTGACGACCGACCCCATCGGTGCGAGCGAGCCGGTGAGGATGTTGAGGCCGCCCTCGCTGTGGATCGGCGCATCGACCGGGTGGACCACGACCCCGTCCGGTTCGGCGATCTCCATCGCGGCGAGGTTCTCGGCCATCGTCTTGCCGGTGACGGTGAGGCAGTCGCCGTCGAGCATGTCGTTGTCGAGCAGGTGCTTGAGAACGCCGGGCACGCCGCCGACCTTGTCGAGGTCGCTCATGTGGAACTTGCCGCCGGGGGTCATGTCCGCGATGTGCGGAACACGGTCGGCGATCCGGTTGAAGTCGTCGAGCTCGAGGTCGACGCCGGCCTCGTTGGCGATCGCGAGCAGGTGCAGCACCGCGTTCGTCGAGCCGCCGAGCGCCGATGTCAGTGCGATCGCATTCTCGAAGGCCGGCTTCGTCATGATCTGGCGCGCCGTGATCCCCCGACGGAGCATCTCGACGACCGCCTCGCCGGCCCGGCGGGCGTCGGTCTCGCGACGGGGATCGATCGCGGGCGGAGACGCGGATCCGGGCAGGCTCATTCCGAGCGCTTCGGCGATCGAGCTCATCGTGTTCGCGGTGAACATGCCACCGCAGGCGCCCTCACCCGGGCACGCCTTGACCTCGATGTCGTGCAGTTCCTGGTCGTCGATCGTGCCGGCGGCATGGGCGCCGACCGCCTCGAAGACCGAGGTGATGTCGAGCGCCTTGCCGTTGTGCTCACCGGGCATGATCGACCCGTTGTAGACGAACACCGACGCAAGATCGAGCCGAGCCGCCGCCATCAACATTCCGGGGATCGACTTGTCACAGCCGGCGAGTCCGACGAAGCCGTCGAGTCGTTCCGCGTGCATCACCGTCTCGACCGAGTCGGTGATGACTTCGCGCGACACGAGCGAGGCACGCATGCCCTCGTGGCCCATCGAGATCCCGTCCGACACGGTGATCGTGCCGAACTCCATCCCGAAGCCGCCCGCTGCGTTGACCCCGGCCTTGGCGTGCTCGGCCAACTTGCGCAACGTCATGTTGCACGGTGTCACCTCGTTCCACGAGGAGGCGATCGCCACCTGTGGCTTCTCCCAGTCGTCGTCGCCCATCCCGATCGCGCGCAACATCGAACGCGAGGGCGCCTTCTGCATCCCGTCGGTCACGTCGCGCGAGCGGGGCTTCACGTCGACCTGGACATCGTTCTGCGCCTCGTCGGAGTGGTTGTCGCCGGTGCTGCTCATGTCATCGAGAGTAGCGGTGGGAGGGCCCGGCGAACCTGGTGCTGCGCCCACCCGTCCGGCACGGCAGACTGGTGCCATGACCGAAGTGAGGGAGACACGGTTGCCGGGGGTCGGCGTCAAGCACGACTTCACGACCGACGACGGGCGCGACGTGGGTGTGCTGGTGCATCGCGATGGACGGCGCGACATCGTCGTCTACGACCGGGATGACCCCGACACCTGCTCGATGCAGGTGATGATGAACGCGGCGGACGCCCGCACGCTCGCCGAATTGCTCGGCACGAGCCAGGTGAACGCTGCGGTGCAGTCGGTCCAGCAGGAAATCGAGGGCTTGGCGATCGAGTGGCTCACGATCGGAGCGGGCTCACGGGCCGCCGACCGCACCATCGGAGACGGCGAGTTCCGCACCAAGACCGGTGCCTCCGTCGTCGCGGTGATCCGCAGCGACACGCCGTTCCCCGCTCCCGGCCCCGAGTTCGGGCTCCTCCAAGGCGACGTGGTCGTGTGCGTGGGGACGACCGACGGGCTCAACCTGATGCGCGACCTGGTCGCCGCGGACTGAACGGCTCGTCATCGTCGACATGCTCGCTGCGGGCAGTTCCGAAGCTGCACTCGCGTTTCTGGAGATCGGTGCCGTCGTACTGGGCCTGGCGCTGCTCGCACGCCTCGCTGGGCGAATCGGGATCACCGCTGTTCCGCTGTACCTGATCGCCGGCCTCGCGTTCGGCGAAGGCGGCCTCGCCGAGATCGAGGTCAGTTCGGAGTTCATCGAGATCGCAGCCGAGATCGGGGTGCTGCTCCTGCTGTTCACGCTCGGACTCGAGTACAACGAAGCCGAGCTCCGCAGCGGTTTGCGGACCGGCATCCCACCCGGGCTGGTCGACATGTTCGCCAATGCCGTGCCGGGACTCGTGCTCGGTCTGCTGCTCGGCTGGGAGCCGCTCGCGGCCGTCCTCCTCGGCGGGGTCACCTGGATCTCGTCGAGCGGCATCATCTCGAAGGTCCTCGCGGATCTCGGCCGTCTGGCGAACCGCGAGACCCCCGCGATCCTCAACCTGCTGGTGATCGAGGACCTCGCGATGGCGGTCTACCTCCCGATCGTCGCCGCACTGATCGTCGGCGGCACCGTCGAGGAGATGTCGACCAGCGTCGGGATCGCGCTGGTCACCGTGATCGTGATTCTCGTCGCCGCGCTGCGATATGGCCGAAGGTTCACGTCGTTGCTCGGCGGCGGTTCCGACGAGTCACTGCTCCTGGGTGTGTTCGGCGTGATCCTGCTCGTCGCCGGGCTGGCACAGTCGCTGGAGGTCTCGGGTGCGATCGGCGCATTCCTGGTCGGGCTCGCACTCTCGGGACCCGTGTCGGAACGCGTCGAGCAGTTGATGAGTCCGCTGCGCGATCTGTTCGCGGCGACCTTCTTCGTGTTCTTCTCGTTCCAGATCGATCCGTCCGATCTGTTCGACGCCGCCGTCCCCGCCATTGCCCTGGCGATCGTCACGATGGCCACCAAGCTCGGGACCGGCTGGTTCGCCGGGGCTCGCGTGGGAGCCGGACCGCGCGGTCGGGTCCGCGTCGGCACCGCACTGATGGCGCGCGGTGAGTTCTCG
>NZ_JBAVYV010000271.1:0-18621 GCF_049588435.1 Ilumatobacter sp. | reverse complement strand
GTTCCTCTCCGCCCGACAGCGGCTGCGCGCGCTGACCGGCGTGATGACCCGCTCGATGGGATTGTCTGCCGGACGTGCGGCACTCGTGTCCGCGATCGAACTCGCAGTCGTGCTCGCGCTTGCCGTCGGCGCGTCGTTCGTGGCCGTGCCGTTGGTGGTGCGGCGGCTCTCCGGCCGCTTCGATCCGGCTCCCGACCGACCCCCGGACATCCCCGTGCTGGTGTCGTGGCTCCCGCTGATCGTCTGGTCCGTCGCGGGAGCGGTGGTGGTCTGTGCTGCTGTCTGGTGGATGGAACGACGCGCATCCCAGCGGTCGCCGGGGGAGGTGCTTCGCGATGGCGGATGAGCCCGTCCTGCGATGTGACCACCTGGTCAAGTTCTACGACACCGCCGTCGGCCGCGTGCAGGCCGTTCGCGGCGTCGACCTCGAGTTGGAGCGCGGCGTGACGGCGGCGATCGTCGGACCGTCGGGGTCGGGAAAGTCGTCGTTGCTGCGGATGCTCGCCGGCCTCGAACGACCCACCGCCGGAGTCGTGCTGCTCGATGGCGTCGACGTGTGGGCCCTGCGGGAAGCGGCGCGCCGAAAGGTGCGCGCACGGAAACTCACCCACGTCTACCAACGACCGAACGACAACCTCTTCGCGCACCTCACTGCCGAGATGCAGCTCCAGCGCGTCGCTGGACTCAACGACGCGCGAGGGAAGGTCGACCGCTGGCTCGATGTGCTCGGCCTGCAGGATCAACGAACGCTGACCCCGCAGCAATTGTCGGGCGGCGAACGTCAGCGGTTGGCGTTCGCCCGCGCTGCCGTCGCCGGCCATCGGATCGTGATCGCGGACGAACCGACGTCGCAGTTGGATTCCGTGAACGCCGCGGCGGTGATGGATGCGGTCGACACCATCGCCGAACAGGGCGTGACCATACTGATCGCCACCCACGACCGTCGCGTCCTCGAGCGGGTGTCGGAGGTGATCGCACTGCGCGACGGAGCGGTCGCCACCGTCACCACGGGTGGTGAGCAGCTGTCGGTCATCGACCGCTCCGGTCGGCTCCAGCTCCCGCCCGAACTGCAGGCGAGGTTCGGTGAGCGCCGGGTCCGGCTGCGGTGGTCGGACCCCGACGGACCTGTTGAAATCGAGGCGCCGTGAGCGAACTGATCCGCCTCGATGACGTCACGCGGCGGTACCGGACGGCGGCCGGGACCGTCGTTGCAGTCGATGCGGTGTCACTCGCCCTTCGACGCGGCGACCTCGTCGGGCTCATCGGCCCGTCCGGGTCGGGGAAGACGACGATCTTGAATCTGATCCTCGGCTGGGAACAACCCGATGACGGCACGGTGACCACCCACGTCGAACCGAGCGGATGGTCGGGTGTTGCGGTCATCCCGCAGGAGCTGGGTCTGCTCCCCGAACTCTCGGCGCGGGAGAACATCGAACTCGCCGGGCGGCTGGGTGGCGGCCTCCGTGCCGACGCCGTCGAGACGCTGGGTTCGATGGGTCTCGGCGAACTCGTCGACCGGTTCCCGGACGAGCTGTCGATGGGGGAGCAGCAGCGCGTCGCCGTCGCCCGGGCGGTCGCGATGCGCCCCACGCTGCTCGTCGCCGACGAGCCCACCGCCCACCAGGACGAACGGCATGCCGATCTCGTGATCGATCAGCTCGCGATCGTCGCGAACGACGGCGGTGCGGTCATCGTCGCGACACACGACGCTCGTCTGCTCGACCGGGTCGGCAGCGCGATCCAGGTGCTCGACGGACGCATCGTCTCGACAACGTGGTCCAATCCTTGACTCAGTCCAGAGTCTGTGATTGGGTGGACCCATGGTCGATGGGGTTGACCAAATCTTGCGGGACAACGGGGTGCAAGTGACCGCTCAACGTCTGGCGATCATGCGCGCCGTGTCGTCGCTCCCTCACTCCACGGCCGATCAACTGACCGACGAGGTGCGCAGCGTGCTCGGATCGATCTCGCGCCAGGCCGTCTACGACAGCCTCGGGGTGCTCGTCGACAAAGGACTGCTCCGGCGCATCCAGCCCGCTGGATCGGCCGTTCGCTACGAGGACCGAGTCGGCGACAACCACCACCATCTGATCTGTCGGACGTGCAGCACGGTCTTCGACATCGACTGCGTCGTCGGGGCGACACCGTGCCTCACCGCCGGCGACGATCACGGGTTCGACATCGACGAAGCCGAGGTCATCCACTGGGGCACGTGTCCCCGCTGCCAGGAACTGGCGGCTCGTACCGCGGCGGTCACCGAGGCCGCGGAGAACGTGCCACGATCACCACCGTCGGGAGAAGCGACGCGAAGAAGGAGAGCCGTCCCGCCGAGACCGACGTAGCCCCACCGGCGTCATCGATGCCGACATTCCGATTCGATCCAGATCCACCACGAACGACACCCAACGCAAGGAGCACGAAGAAAATGACCGATGAAACCACCGTCTTCGACGTCAACGACAGCAGCGCCGGATGTCCGGTGATGCGCGGCGACCATGCCGCCCACACGGGCAAGGGACAGACCGCCAATCAGCACTGGTGGCCGAACCAGCTCGATCTGCGGATGCTGCACCAGAACTCGCCGTCGGCGAACCCGCTGGGCGACGACTTCGACTACGCAGCCGAGTTCGCCACCCTCGACTACAACGCGCTCAAGGCCGATCTCACGGCACTGATGACCGATTCCCAGGAGTGGTGGCCGGCCGACTACGGGCACTACGGCGGGCTCTTCATCCGCATGTCGTGGCACAGCGCCGGCACCTACCGCATCGAGGACGGCCGTGGTGGAGGGGCCACCGGGAGCCAGCGGTTCGCGCCGCTCAACAGCTGGCCCGACAACGTCAGCCTCGACAAAGCTCGCGCGCTCCTCGAGCCGGTCAAGCGCAAGTACGGCAACAAGATCTCGTGGGCCGACCTGCTGCTGCTCGCCGGCAACGTGGCACTCGAGTCGATGGGATTCGAGACGTTCGGTTTCGCCGGCGGTCGAGAGGACGTCTGGGAGCCCGAGGACGACATCTACTGGGGTCCCGAGACCGAATGGCTCGGCGACGAGCGCTACAGCGGAGATCGAGAACTCGAGAATCCGCTCGGAGCGGTCCAGATGGGTCTCATCTACGTGAACCCGGAAGGGCCGAACGGCCATCCCGATCCGCTCGCCTCCGCGCGCGACATCCGGGAGACGTTCGCTCGGATGGCGATGAACGACGAGGAGACCGTCGCCCTCATCGCGGGTGGGCACACGTTCGGCAAGGCTCATGGTGCTGGCGACCCCGACCTGGTCGGACCGGAGCCGGAAGGTGCCCCGATCGAGCAGATGGGCCTCGGCTGGAAGAGTTCCTTCGGGAGCGGGCTGGGCGTCGACACGATGTCGAGCGGTGTCGAAGGTGCGTGGACCCCGACGCCGACCACCTGGGACAACTCGTTCTTCGAGACGCTGTTCAAGTGGGAGTGGGAACTCGGCCGGAGTCACGCGGGCGCCCAGCAGTGGCATCCGACCGACGAGGCATCGAGGACCGTGCCCGACGCACACGCCGAAGGCGTCTTCCACAAGCCGATGATGACCACCGCCGACATGGCATTGCGGATGGACCCGGTGTACGAGCCGATCTCGCGTCGGTACCTCGAAAACCCGGACCAGTTCGCCGACGCGTTCGCCCGCGCCTGGTTCAAGCTGCTCCACCGTGACATGGGGCCGGTGTCCCGCTACCTCGGTCCCGAGGTCCCCAGCGAGGAGATGGTGTGGCAGGACCCGATTCCGGCCTCGGACACGACACTCAGCGATGCCGACGTCGCGACGCTCAAGGGCAAGATCATGGACTCGGGCCTGCTCGTGTCCGAGTTGGTGGCCGCCGCCTGGGCGTCGGCGTCGACGTTCCGCAACAGCGACAAGCGTGGCGGTGCCAACGGCGGCCGTGTCCGCCTCGCACCGCAGAACGACTGGGCGGCGAACGACCCGGATCAACTGCGTCGGGTCCTCGCCAAGCTGGAAGAGGTCCGGTCGGACTTCGGCGGTGCGGTGTCGATGGCCGACCTCATCGTCCTCGGTGGCTGCGCGGCAGTCGAGGCCGCTGCCAAGAGCGCTGGCCACGACGTCACGGTTCCGTTCGCTCCCGGTCGAGGTGACGCGACAGCCGAGCAGACCGACGCCGATTCGTTCGCTCCACTCGAGCCGACAGCCGACGGTTTCCGGAACTATCTCGGGAAGGGAAATGACCTGCCTGCGGAGTCGATGCTCGTCGACCGGGCCCAGCTCCTGACGCTGAGTGCGCCGGAGATGTCGGTCCTCGTCGGTGGTCTCCGGGTGCTCGGTGCCAACACCGGCGGTTCCACCCACGGGGTCTTCACCGACCGCACCGAGACGTTGACCAACGACTTCTTCGTCAATGTGCTCGACCGCGGCACGGAGTGGACGCCGACGACCGAATCCGAGGACGTGTTCGAAGGGCGTGACCGAGCGAGTGGCGACCTCAAGTTCACCGCCACGCGGTGCGACCTCGTGTTCGGGGCGAACTCGCAGCTGCGGGCGATCTCGGAGGTGTACGGCTCGAGCGACTCCGAGCAGCGCTTCGTGAACGACTTCGTCGCTGCGTGGACCAAGGTGATGAATCTCGATCGTTTCGATCTCGCCTGATCCTGAACGTTCGGCTCCGTTGAGGAGCACACACGCGACCCGTCGGAGCCATCCGTGGCCCGGCGGGTCGTTGCGCGTCTGGCATCGGTTCAGCCCCTGCGATCGTCGTCCTGGTTGCAGGACTCGGGGGAGGGGAGGACGAAAATTCTGTGATTTCGCGCGATCGGATGATTAGAGCTGGTCCGAACGGGGTACCTCGATCTCCAACGGCGAGCATCGCGAGTTGTTCGTCGACTCCACACATCCACAGAATCGAGAATCAGATGCCAGAGAACGTTGATGACGCAAAAGGTCGAGTCAAGGAAGCCGCAGGCGACCTGACCGGCGACGACGAGTTGAAGCGTGAAGGAAAGATGGACCAGGCCGCCGGCAAGGTCAAGGGCCTCGTCGACGACGTGAAGGACAAGTTCACTGGCAAGGACTGATCAGTTCGCTCATTCCCCATGAGCACATCGGGCCCGGTCTCCAGTCGCCTGGAGGCCGGGCCCGATCGCGTGCGCGTCTCAGTCGGAGTCGATCAGGCGGGCGGGGAACCCACCCTGCGCGACCGGACCCCAACGTTCGGGCGTCAGCTGGATCAGGCACTTGCCCTGCGCATCCATCGCCTCGCGGTACTCGTCCCAGTCGGGATGCTCGCCAGAGATCACCCGGAAGTAGTCGCAGAGCCCGTCGAGCGCATCCGGGAGGTCGATCACCTCGGCCGTGCCGTCGATCTGCACCCATTCACCGTTGAACTCATCGGACATCACGATGATCGAGGCGTTCGAGTCGCGCCGCAGGTTGTGGATCTTTGCCCGCTCCGGGTAGCTGGACACGAGGACGCGCCCTTCATCGTCGAGCCCCATCGTCACCAGCGACGCCTGCGGCCACCCGTCAGCGCGGCGGGTCAGGAGAACGCCGCGATGACGCGGTCGAACGAACTCGTTCAGCTCCGCCCGGTCGACGTGACGATTCGTTGCGACGTACTTCGAGTTCACCATGGCGGCAGCTTTCTCCACCCGGACGGACCGGACGGGCGACAGGTCTGACGATCGCTAGATCGTCGGGACTTCGACGTGGCGTCCGAAGACGTTCGCCATCGTGTCCATCATCTCGCCGAGAGTCGCGTATGCGTGCGACGCCTCGATCAGCGTCGGCATCAGGTTGACCTCGGGATCGGCGGCCTCGGCAGCCAGCTTCGCCAGCACCTTCTCGACCGCTTCGGAGTCGCGATCCTGGCGCACGACGTCGAGACGCTTGCGCTGACGCTGCTCGTCCTCGTTTGTGATCTGGAGGATGTCGAGCTTCTCGTCGTTTCCTTCGAGGAACCCGCTGACGCCGACGATCGTGCGCTCACCGGCGTTGAACTTGCGTTCCAACTCGTAGGCGGAGTCGGCGATCCGACCCTGGAACCAGTTCTCGTCGATGCCCTTGATGACCCCTTCGAGAATCGAACCGTCGCCGAACTCGTCGAGCTTGGAGAAGATCTCCTCGGCCTGGCGTTCCATCTCGTCGGTGAGTTCCTCGACGAAGTACGCCCCACCGAGCGGGTCGGCGACGTGGGTGACGTTGGTTTCGTGGGCGATGATCTGCTGAGTCCGCAGGGCGATCCGCGCAGCCTTTTCGGTCGGCAGCGCCAGTGCTTCGTCCATCGAGTTGGTGTGGAGCGACTGCGTTCCGCCGAGCACCCCGGCGAGCGCTTCGATCGCAGTGCGGACGATGTTGATCTCCGGCTGCTGGGCGGTGAGGGACACGCCGGCCGTCTGTGTGTGGAACCGCAGCTGCATCGACTTCACGGCTTCGGCGCCGTAGCGTTCCTTCATCCACCGCGCCCAGATCCGCCGCGCGGCGCGCAGCTTCGCGATCTCCTCGAAGAAGTCGATGTGAGCGTTGAAGAAGAAGCTGAGCCGCGGTGCGAACACGTCGATCGGAAGACCGGCCTCGAGCGCCAGTTCGACGTACGCGAACCCGTTTGCGATCGTGAAC
The DNA here is from genome assembly GCF_049588435.1 of Ilumatobacter sp. GTDB lineage: Bacteria > Actinomycetota > Acidimicrobiia > Acidimicrobiales > Ilumatobacteraceae > Ilumatobacter_A. Next base: position 12,026 of record NZ_JBAVYV010000271.1, on the reverse strand, counting down.
GCGAGCTCTTCCGCGGCGGTCGAACCGGCCTCACGAATGTGGTATCCCGAGATCGAGATCGAGTTCCAGCGCGGCATCTCGGCAGCGGTGAACTGGATCGTGTCACGCACGAGCCGCATCGACTGACGTGGCGGGAAGACGAATTCCTTCTGGGCCTGGTACTCCTTCAGGATGTCGTTCTGAAGCGTGCCACCCAGCGCCGCACGGTTCACACCCACCTTCTCGGCCTGCGCGACGAACATCGCGAAGATCGGTGCGGCGGGCGAGTTGATCGTCATCGACGTCGTGATCTCACCGAGATCGATGCCCGAGTAGAGGTCCTCCATGTCGGCGAGCGAGTCGACGGCCACTCCGCAGCGACCGACCTCGCCGAGCGACATCGGGTCGTCGGAGTCGAGTCCGAGCAGCGTCGGCATGTCGAAGGCGGTCGACAAGCCGTTTCCGCCCGACTTGAGGATCTCCTTGAAACGCCAGTTCGTGTCCTCGGCGGTACCGAAACCGGCGAACATGCGCATCGTCCAGAGCTTCGAGCGGTACATCGAGGCGTGCGGCCCGCGGGTGTACGGGTACTGCCCGGGAAATTCGCCGTCGTCGGGTCCGTAGACCGGATCGAGGGGAATTCCCGACATCGTGGCATAGTCGGCGTCGCGGATCCGCGAGGCACCGAACGCCTCTTCCCACAGCTCGCGATTCGTGGGGGACTGGTCCGTGGTCATCTTCGAAAACTACCCGCGAGGAAGCTGGGCGACCCGACCGAAGGGCCGGATCACGGTTCGCCCCCGAGCTCGGGTGGGCTGTTACCCGCGCGTTGTTCCGCTGTCGCCTCGGCTCGGGCGACGATCCTCGAGGCCAGTCGTGGGAAGAGGATCTGGTGGAACGGGACCAGGACGTACCAGTAGATCCGACCGAACAGCCCACGCGGGATGTACCTCGCACGTTGGGTCATCGTCACCTCGCCCGCGGTCGCAGCATCGGTGGTCAGGGACCATTCGAGCCATGCGTACCCGGGAAGCTTCATCTCGGCGAGCAGGCGAAGGTGCTCGTCGGGTTCCAACTCGACGACGCGCCAGAAGTCGACCGCATCGCCGACGGTGAGCTCGGACGGATGTCGGCGCCCGCGCCGCAGTCCGGCACCGCCCCACAGCTGGTCGAGTACTCCGCGAATGCCCCACAACCAGTTTCCCCACATCCATCCGGTCTCGCCCCCGAGCCGGATCAACACCGAGAAGATGTCGGCCGTCGTCGCCGTGCTCGTGCACACCGAGCGGACGTCTTCGAGCACGTGGCCTCCGGCCCAGTCCGGATCGTCCGGGTCCGGTGTTCCGTCCACGTCCGGTCGGTAGCCGGCGCTCCAGCTCGTCGGGATCACGAGATCGTCGACCCGGGAGACGGCGATCCGAACCGATTCGGCGAACGTGATCGGGTCGAGGGCGAGTGCGTCGACGGCCGAGTTGCGGGTGACCACGACATCGTTGACGAGGCTTCCGACGAGTTGGGTCGCGAGAACGGACGGGAGCGGGGTCACGAGCGACACCCAGTGTGACGACAGCCAGGGCGACAGGACGGGGACCCCGATGATCCGTCGCCGGGGGAGACGCGCCTCCTGTGCGTACACGTCCATCATCTCGCGGTACGTGACGACATCGGGCCCGCCGAGCTCGAGGACATCATGGCCGCCGACGTCGCGGTGGCGTGCCCTCATCAATGCGGCGATCACGTCGCGAATGCCGGTCGGCTGACACCTCGTCCGATTCACCCACGACGGGGTGGTCATCACCGGGAGCACCTCGGTGAGCGATCGCAGCATCTCGAACGACGCGCTCCCCGAGCCGATGATGATCGCGGCGCGCAGTTCGGTGACGGGCGTCGTCCCGGCGGCGAGCGTTCGTCCGGTCTCCTGGCGGCTGAGCAGATGCGGGGAGAGATCCGCGTCCTCGTCGCCGAGCCCGCCGAGGTACACGATGCGTTCCACTCCGGCCTGCTCGCAGCCATGTCGAAACGACTCCGCCATCTCCCGATCCCGTTGCTGGAAGTCCTCTCCGCCCAGCGAGTGGATCAGGTAGTAGGCGACGGAGCACCCGTCGGCAGCCGCCGCGACCTCGTCCGGATTCTCCGCCGATCCGCGGGCGATCGTGACGTCGTCGGCGAATCGCCGCGCGAAGGTGGACGTCTGGCGGACCAGGCAGACCACCTCGGCTCCATCGTCGAGCAGGTGGGGGACGAGGCGGCCGCCGATGTAGCCGGTTGCGCCGGTGACCAGGATCCGTTCCTTCATCGATCGCCGTTCGGGCTGGTCCGACGACGATCTCGACCCGATGCTCCTGCCATCACTCCGTGCTATCAGTCCTGACGGTGGAGTGCTCGATCGTCCTCCCGATCTGCCGCGCGAAGCTCCCGCCCATCAGAGGCACACTGTCACATGGATCACTTCACCGACTCCGACGTGCCCGAGCTCTCCGGACGGACGTTCATGGTGACCGGGGCGAACACCGGAATCGGGTTCGAAACCGCCAAGTCGCTCGCCGGACGCGGCGCCCGGGTCCTGTTCGGATGCCGATCCGAGGACCGCGCCAACGACGCGATGGAACGGATCCGACTCGACGTCGCCGGAGCGGACCTCCGATTCATCCCGCTCGACCAGGGCGATCTGTCGAGCGTGACAGCCGCGGCTGCTCTCGTCGACGAGGAGGAGCGACTCGACGTCCTGGTCAACAACGCCGGGATCATGATGCCGCCCCGCGAGCTGACCACCGACGGTTTCGAGTCGCAGTTCGGCGTGAACCATCTCGGCACGTTCGCCCTGACGGCACAGCTCCTCTCGAAGCTCGGTGAGACCGAGGGTTCACGCGTGGTCGTCACCAGCAGCCTGGCCCACCGGGGTGGGAACATCCATTTCGACGACATCGATGCGTCCCAGAAGTACGGAGCCCAGGATCGATACCAGCAGAGCAAGCTGGCCAACCTCCTGTTCATGTACGAACTCGACCGTCGGCTCCGAGCAGAGGAGTCGTCGACGATCGCCGTCGCGTGCCACCCCGGCATCGCCGACACCGAACTCGCGCGACACCTGCCGAAGATCGTCATGCTCGCCGCTCCGCTCCTGAAGGTGTTCTTCAACTCTCCGGCCGAGGGTGCGTGGCCGACGTTGATGGCCGCCACGTCCGATGACATCGAGGGTGGTGACTACATCGGGCCGTCCAAGCGGGGCGAGACCGCCGGGCCGGCGCACAAGGTGCCGTCGACCGGCCGAGCACGCGACCCGCAGCTCGCGCAACTGCTGTGGGACCTCTCGATCGAGATGACCGGAGTCGACCCCGGAATCTGAACTCGCCCGGATCGACCGATCGCGCCGCGATCGGCAAGGCTGCTGCGGTGAGCAGCACCGAGAACGAAGTCGACACCGTACGCTGGGAGGGAGCCGACGGGGTGATGCTGGCCGCCGATGTCGCCGGCGATCCGGCGGACCCGACCGTCCTGCTGTTCCACGGCGGTGGACAGACCCGACACTCCTGGGGTGGGACGTTGCGCGCACTCGCCGGCCGAGGGTTTCACGTCGCCTCGGTCGATCTGCGCGGTCACGGCGACAGCGACTGGTCGCCCGGTGGGGACTACGACGGATCGGTGTTTCCCGACGATGTCGAGGCGGTGGCGCGGCGCTTCGACCGACCGGCTCTTGTGGGGGCGTCGCTCGGTGGGACCGCGGCGCTGATGGCGGTCCATCAGGCACAGGAGCGGACCGGCGACTCGATCGCGAGCGCGCTCGTGCTCGTCGACGTCGCGCCGAACATCGAGCCCGCCGGTGTCGATCGGATCCGCAACTTCATGCACGAACACATCGAGACCGGCTTCGGGTCACTCGACGAGGTCGCCGATGCGATCCAGGCCTACAACTCTCACCGGCCGAGACCGACGAACCTCGCCGGTCTCGAGAAGAACGTCCGACTGCGCGACGGGCGTTGGTACTGGCACTGGGACCCGGCGTTCATGTTGGGCAAGCACGCGGACAGCGACGAGACGCGCGTCGTCGACTTCGAGCGCCGGAGCGCCGCATTGGAGGAGGCGGCACGGTCGTTGACGATCCCCACGCTGCTCGTCCGCGGACGTCAGAGCGATCTGCTGTCGGAGGAAGGTGCGCAGAAGTTCCTCGGCTTCGTCCCGCACGCGGTGTACGCCGACGTCGCCGGCGCAGGGCACATGGTCGCGGGCGACCGGAACGACGTGTTCACCGACTCGGTCGTCGACTTCCTCGAACCGCAGCACTGACAGCGCTCCACAGCAGCATGCATCCGGCCGCGACCACCGTGCCGACCATGACACCGACAGCGTTCGCCGTGACGTCGCTGGACTCGACCGCTCGCGACGACGAGTACCGCCCCTGTCCGATCTCGACGACGATGCTGGCTGCGAAGACCGCCGTCGCCGTGACGAGCAAGCCCCACCAGCGCCACAGGGTGAGGGCGACCAGCAGCGCAGCGAACGCCCATACGCCGATGTGGACGATGGCGTCGTTGCCGGGCAGGCGCCCCGTGTCCACCGTGGTGCTCGCGTCGAGTCGGTCGGAGAGTCGCTGAGCGAAGTCTCCGAAGATCTCGCGGGTGACTCTCGGAGCACGGTCGGAGATCATCAACACCACGTTGAACGCCAGCGCGCAGGCACCGATCAGACCGATCGAGAGGCGGATCGCCAGCGGAGGGCGAGCTTGTCCGGTACCGAAGGTGGTCACCGAGTCAGTGGACCAGACGCGGCGCTGTCACGCACGACGCGTGGCGTCGGTCAGCACGGGCCACGGTACGAATCCCAGGCGGGGGATCCGGCCCTGGTGCTGCACGTCGAAACCGGCGGCTTCGAGGAGGCGGCGGAGCTCGCGCTTCGGGATCGCGCGCACGGGCCGGCCGGCCAGCGCCGTGGCGCGTTGAATCGCGTCGTCGGCAAAGCCCGTGACCGTGGCGATCGACGCGATCACGACCCGTCCACCCGGTTTGATCAGGCGTGCCAACTCGGCGGCAGCTGCTGCTTGGTCGGCGTACCAGTGGAACGATTCGGTGCAGGTGACGATGTCGAAGCTCGCGTCCGCGAGCGGGAGGTGTTGTGCGTCGGCGCGCACGAAATTACTCGTGTCATCGTCGACCAGCCGCTCGGCGGCCCGCTCGATCATGCCGTTCGACAGGTCGGCTCCGATGACGGTGGCCTCGGGGAACGTCATCGACAGGCGCTCGGTCAGCTGGCCCGTTCCACATCCGAGATCGAGGATCCGTTCGGGTTGCAGATCACCGATGCGACCCAACACGGCATTGTGGATCGGGCGATAGGTGGCCTGCTGGAGCCCGGGCCGGTCGTAGGTCGACGACCAGAGGTCGAAGAAGATCGATTCGGCCGGTACGGACATACCTGTACTCTCGCAGATCCCGCAAGCCGGCGATACCCGTCTCTTCGCGGTGATTCACCCCGACTGGAACCGCGACAGCCGTTCGCGTGCGGATCTTGCGTCCGGTGGGCGCAAACTCCTCACGGGTTCGTCGAGAGTGGCTCCGGTCGGCCAGGGACACGGCCAGGCTCGTGGTGCGTGACCGCCTGCATCTGGCCTGCATACTGGGATCGATGAGTGCTCCCACCGACCGTCCGGCCGCCGCCAACTTCGTGAGCGATCTCGTGGTCGCGGACAACGAGCAGGGCACCTTCGGCGGACGCGTGCAGACCCGGTTCCCACCGGAGCCCAACGGGTTCCTGCACATCGGTCATGCGAAGGCGATCACGGTCGACTTCGAGCTCGCGCACGAGTTCGGTGGCATCTGCAACCTGCGTTTCGACGACACGAATCCCGACACCGAGGACACGAGCTATGTCGCGGCGATCATCGACGACATCGCCTGGCTCGGGTACGAGGTCGGCGAGCCGCTGTTCACGAGCGACTACTTCGAGCAGCTGTACCGGTGGGCCGAACTGTTCATCGAGCAGGGCAAGGCGTACGTCGACGACCAGGATGGCGAGACGATCTCCGCCCAGCGGGGTGGCTACGGCAAGCCGGGCGTCGAGAGCCCGCACCGCGATCGGCCGATCGAGGAGAACCTCGACCTCTTCCGACGGATGCGCGCCGGTGAATTCGCCGACGGATCGAAGGTGTTGCGCGCCAAGATCGACATGCAGCACGAGAACATGCAGATGCGGGACCCGGTGATGTACCGCATTCGGTCCGGACACCACCACCGAACCGGTGATGCGTGGAAGATCTACCCGACGTACGACTGGGCACACGGTCAGAGCGACGCGATCGAAGGCGTCACCCACTCGCTGTGCACGCTCGAGTTCGACAGTCATCGACCGCTCTACGACTGGTATCTCGATCAGCTCGCCGAGGCCGGGAAGCTGCCGTTCGAGCAGCCGCGTCAGACCGAGTTCGCCCGGCTCGAACTGACCCACACGATGACGTCGAAACGCAAGCTGCTCCGGCTGATCGAACAGGGTCTCGTCGACGGCTGGGACGACCCGCGCATGCCGACGCTGCGCGGCCTGCGCCGTCGCGGATACCCCGCCGAGTCGATCCGCGAGTTCTTCGACTTCATCGGTGTTTCACGCACGAACAGCCGCAACGAGATCGAGCTGCTCGAATCGTTCGTCCGGACCCGGCTCAACAAGGTCGCACAACGGCGGATGGCGGTGCTGCGTCCGCTCGAGGTCGTGATCGACAACTGGCCGGTCGATGCTGCAGGCGAACCGGTGGTCGAACTGGTCGAGCTCGTCAACAACCCCGAGAATGCCGACGACGGGACGCGGACGGCTCCGTTCACCGGTCGGTTCTGGATCGAGCAGGACGACTTCATGGCCGAGCCGCCACCGAAGTACTACCGGCTGACCCCGGGCCGCGAGGTCCGGTTGCGCGGTGCGTTCTTCGTCACGTGCGTCGGCTTCGACGCCGACGCGGACGGCCATGTCGAGCGGGTGCACGTCACCTACGACCCCGAGACCCGCGGTGGCAACGCCCCCGACGGTCGGAAGGTCAAGTCGACGATGCACTGGGTGTCGGCCGGTCACGCCGTCGACATCGACGTGGCGCTCTACGAGCGGCTGTTCGCCGCCGAGGTTCCGGGCGAGAAGACCGGCGACGTGTTCGACGACCTCGACGCGGACTCGCGGGAACTGCTCACCGGATGCAAGGCCGAACCAGCGCTCGCCGAAACGGAGCCCGGCGCGGTCGTCCAGTTCGAACGACTCGGCTACTTCGCCCTCGACACCGATCAGCCGCACCTGTTCCACCGGACCGTGGGCCTCCGCGACGAATGGGCGAACATCCAGAAGCGCAAGAACTGAGCAGACCTCCTCGCCGCGCCTTCAACCGCCGAACTCGTGAACTGTTCGCGCACGGAGCGCCGGAAGAGTTCACGAGAACGGTGGTTGTGGTTGGTCGGTGGACGGGTGAGGTTCAGCGGGGGGTGACGAAGAGGCTCTGCACGCTGCGCCCGAAGCGGCCGATTTCGTCCTGGAGCGCAGATTCGGCGAAACCCGCACCGCTCGACGCGTCGGGCGTGCCGTAGAGACTGTGCGTCGCCAGCCCGATCCACTCGCCCTGTGGCTCCCGCGCGAGGTGGACCGTGAGGTCGGGATTGATGAAGAGGAACTGCTCGAAGTCGATCGCGCTGCTGACCCCGTTGCCGAAGTCGGCCGCTGCCGCGGCGCGCTGCACCCCGCTCGGCTGTTCGCCGTCGACGAGGTCGACCGCGAGGCGGATCCAGACCTTGATCGGGCCGGGATCGTTCCAACCGCCCTCGACGATGCGGTGTTCGGCGCCGTGACTGTGAAACGCGATCCGGTCGCCGTCGGTCGCCCACGACACCCGCTCGAGGACGCCATCACCCGCGACACCGTCGAACTCGGGTGGTGCGAGTGGGTGTGGCGGGAGGTCGAAGTCCTGTCGCCGGATTCGCAGTGTTCGAACCTTGGCGACCTCGGTGCCGTTACTCCACAGACTCGCCGCGACGACCGACACCTTGCGCCCCGGTCGCTCGATCGTCGTGGTCAGTGCCAGGGGCACGCCGACCGGTACCGGGCGCGTCAACTCGATCGTGAGTCGGCTGATCAGCCAGTCCGTGCCTCCGTCCGCTGCCCGCTCGGATGCTCGTGCGAGCAGCGCCGACACGGGCCCGCCGTGGCAATGCAACGGGTCCCACGGACCGCGTGCGTACTCGGTCGCCGACCACGCTTCGGTGGTCCCGTCGGGAGCGTCGGCCGGAATCGGTGCCGAGTCGAACAGGCAACCTCGATCGCCGGTCGTCGTGTGGTCCGCGCTCATCCGACCTCGAGCGACTTCAGCGCGTCAGCGGCCTCGCCGAAGTGTGCGACCCACCCGTCGGCATCGCCCGGTTCGTCGATCGGAAGGACGACGAACTTCGTCGTACCGACGTCGACGAAGCGTCGGATCATCTTGCGGAGTGCCTCCCAGGAGTCGGGCACGAGGTCGGTCACGTCGGCGAGATCGGGTCGCCGCTTCGCCAGCAGCTTGCGCAACACGTCGGGGACCGGCCCGAACGAGTAGGGGATGAGCACTCCGTAGTGGTCCTCCTCGATCGAACGATCATGTTCCGCACACACCCGCTCGATCTCGGCCCGGCCTGTTTCGGCATCGGCGGGGAGTACGAACGACGGGAGCCAACCATCGGCGAGACGTCCGACGCGCCGCAGCTCGGACGGTGCGATCCCTCCGAGCCACACGTCCATCCGTTTCGGTGCGGGGAGCACGACCACTCCGTCGTAGTGGAAGCGTTCGCCGTCGTGGACGAATGGCTCGCCGGTCCAGCACTTCCGCATCACCGCGAGGGTCTCGTTGAAGAGACCTGCCCGCTCACTGCGTTCGACGCCGAAGGCCTGCTGCTCGATCGGGTCGACCGCTCCCAGGCCGAACGCCGGGAGCAGGCGGCCGCCCGACATCGTGGCGAGGGTCGCGAGTTCCTTGGCGAGCACGACGGGGTTGCGTCCCGGGAGGACCATGACCGACATCCCGAACTTCAACTTCTTCGTGCGCCCCGCTCCGTACGCCATCGCGACGAGTGGGTCCGGGGCTTCGCCGCTGATCTTCTCCGACAGCCAGAGCGAGTCGAAGCCGAGCGTCTCGAGTGCGTCGACGACGGCTCCGTAGGTCTCGTCGTGGAGCCGGGTGCGGGTACCCAGGCCGTAGCCGATCCGCACCTTCATCGGTGTCGTGCCCGTCGTTGTCGTGTCCGGTCCGCTCATGATGCCGATGCGATCTGCTCGATGACGTCGGCCGTCGCGTCGACGGCACTGAGGAACGGGGAATGGTCGGTGTCGAGGTCGACCCGCCGTGCGCACCGGTCGGCCAACTCCGCCTGATGGTCAGGATGGACAGCACGATCCTCGCTGCACCGGATGTATGTCGAGTCGATCTCCCGTCGAGGCGAACCGCTGATCTCCTCGGTCATCGATGCCATGGACTGCGGGCCGATTCGGGCCAACGCGGCATGCACGGCCTCCGCAGAGCAGCGCCCGTAGAGCGCACCGGCGGCGGCACCGGGAGCGAGGCGGGTCGCAGTTCCGTCGTCGGTCGGAACCATCGCAGCCGCAAGGGCGACGTCGCGACGATCCATCGCGCCGAGGCACGACAGCACGGACTCACCGTTGGCCAGTGCGAACGCCGCGATGTAGAGCAGGTGGGCGACGTCGTCGCGCCCTGAAGCGGCCTGCGTGATGACCGCTCCGCCATAGCTGTGGCCGACGAGGACGACCGGACCGGTCGCGCCGGTGACCCGATCGAGAACCGCCGAGAGTGCAGCGGCGTCGTCGTGCAACCCGCCCAGCGGATCGGTCGAGACACCGTGGCCGGGGAGGTCGACGGCGAGCGACGGGATCGAACGGCGGTCGAGTTCGGCCTGCAACGTTGCCCAGCACCATGCGCCGTGCCATGCGCCGTGCACGAGCACCACGGTTGTCGGATCGGGGTTCGAACCGCGCGGTTCGGCCCCGGAGGGGTTGTTGTCGTCGACCGTCACGGTTCCGATCGTGGCACACCGTGGACGGTCGGTGTGAGGTGGCGTCATGCTCGACGCGCGAGCAGCGGTGGCTCAGCGGAGCGAATCGCTCGGATCGGTCAGACGATCTTGACGGTTGCGGTCGAGCGGGCAGGCGCGACCAGCATGTCGCCCTTCGTCCCGCGGCCGATCCGTTCGGTCTGGATCCAGCTCGCGGTGAAGGCGACGATGATGACCGGCACGACGACAGCGGCCTGGGGCACGTTGCCGAGGCGCGACACCCCGACGGCGATCATCGCCGCGAGCACCGACACGACGACGGCGAGCTTGACGGCGGCGGTCCATGTGCGGTGGCTGATCTCCATGCCAGCCATGATGTACTCGTCCGGTGAACAGCGCATGACGTTGGCACACAAGCGCGCGAACTGTCACCGAATCGCGACAATCGTCGCGTGATCGCGGTGTCTGCGACCGGTCGACGATGACGGTCGCGTGACGGATCGCGCGCTGATTCGTGTCCGTGTCATTTGCGCCGAGTGTCGTCGTCCGGACGTGTCGGTTCGTAGTGTCTCGGGCATGAATCAACTCGATCCGTTGTCCCTGTTCCGGCTCGACGGTCAGGTCGCCATCGTCACCGGTGCATCGTCCGGACTGGGGGAGCGGTTCGCCCGGGTGCTCGGTGCGGTCGGTGCCGATGTCGTGCTGGCGGCGCGACGTGTCGAGCGGCTCGAATCCCTCGCCGAATCGCTGCCTGGTTCGCTCGCCGTGGGGGTCGACCTGTCGCGCGAGTCCGACCGTGAACGCCTCGTGGCCGAAACCCTCGATCGCTACGGACGGATCGACGTGCTCGTGAACAACGCGGGGATCGGCCACGCCGTTTCGATCGAGGACGAGACCCTCGACGACTTCCGCGGAGCGATGGAGTTGAACGTGACCGCGATGTGGCACCTCTCGAAGCTCTGCGGCGAGTCGATGGTCGCGGCGGGATCGGGCTCGATCGTCAACGTGGCGTCGATGCTCGGCCACGTCGCGTCGACCCCGATCCGCCAGGCGCACTACTGCGCGAGCAAGGGCGCCGTGATCAACCTCACTCGTGAACTCGCGTTCCAGTGGGGCCGCAAGGGGGTGCGGGTGAACGCATTGAGCCCGGGATGGTTCAAGTCGGAGATGACCGGCGACATGGACACCGACGAGTCGAGCCAACGCTTCGTGAAGACGAATGCGGCGATCCCGCGGATGGGGAACGCTGACGAACTCGATGGCGCCCTGCTGCTCCTCGCGAGCAGCGCCGGCGGCTACATGACCGGCCACAGCCTGTTGGTCGATGGCGGATGGACCGCACGATGACCGGTTCGGGACGGCGGTTGTTCACCGGTGTCATCGGCGCCGTGGCGCTCGTCCTCGGGGCCGCCGGATGCGGGGGCGACGAACAGGGAGGGTTGAAGGGCGCAAGCCCCGGCCCCGACGCCGTGGTCGGTGGGGAGATCGCCGAGATCGAACTGTTCTACGACGACATCGTCGTCGCCATCGACGGTTCGGTCACCGATCCGACCGGAACCGAACTCGGAGCAGAGTTCGTGATCGACACCGACATCCGATCCGTCGTCGAACTCGCCGAGCCGCTGGGCACGCCGGGGGAGTACACCGTGCGCCACGTCGTCGATGCCGTCGACGGAGATCGTGTGGAGGCGTCGTACTCGTTCACGTACGACCCCGACGCACCGCCGCCGCAGCTCGTGTTCCCGCCGGAGGATTCGGGGTCTCCCTGGCTGCTGTGGCTCGTCGCGCTGGTCGGAGTGGCCGTCGTCGGGGTGCTCGGCTGGCGCCTCCTCGCGTCGATGGCACGGGTGAAGTCGGCATCTCAGCGTTCGCGTCCGTCCTGACCAGCGCCTTTGTGATCGAACTTGTGTTCGTAGCACAGATGTTCGATGATGTGGGGGATGGGATTCAACAACCCGTCCTGGTCGTGGAGCGAGCTCGAATCAGCGCTGTCCGACCGGGGCGGCTCACCGCAGGCACCGCGCACCGGCCGTGATGGTCGCGCCCCAGGGT
>NZ_JBAVYV010000270.1:0-3326 GCF_049588435.1 Ilumatobacter sp. | reverse complement strand
GTCAACGCGAGTGCTGCGGTGCGAGATCGGTCGATGGCGTCGGCAGCGATGGCTTCGCGCTCCTCGGGCGTCCAGGCGGTCGTCGGCTCGACGATGACCGACTCTGCGAGGTCGAAGCCGAGCAGTTCGAAGAGGTAGCGCAGGTACGGCTCCTGGTGATCTTCCATTTCAGGGCTTCGGCCGTCGTATGCGGAGGATCGGGTGAGGATCAACTGTGCCCGTTTGCCCACGCCGAGCGTGCCGACATGGCGACCCTCGGCGTCGAGCGTGAACGACTGGAAGGGCTGGACGACGACATCGATCCACGCCTTCAGGGCATGGGGAATCCCCCAGTTCCACATCGGTGTGGAGACGAGGAGCGCGTCGTGTTGCGCGACCTGTTCGATCTGAGCGCTCACCTGTTGCCAGATCGCCGTCTGCTCCGCCGTGCGTTCTTCGCCGAAGATCGGAGCGAACTTCGCGAGCGCTGCTTCCCGGCCGAACGACACGACCTCGTCGGACCAGACGTCGAGGTGGGTGACGTCCACGTCATCGCCGAGCGACTCGAGGAACGCACGAGCGCACGACGAAGACAGCGAGCGGTCACCCTTCGGGCTGCCCTCGACCCACAACCACGATCTCGGTGATCCGCTTCCGGCGGGGTCGGGAAATTCACTCATGACTGCATGGACTCCTGTCGCGGTCGAAGCTCAGACCAGCGTGTTGGTGATCGGCTGACCGAAGAGCTGGCGGGCGTGGTCGCCGTAGCGCGACTCGCGCTCGAAGACGACGTGGTTCGCTGCGGTGTTGATGTCGCGGGCGCAGCGCTGGATCGGGTTGTCGAGCATCGCTCCGCTCGCGCCGACGAGCGAGGCGATCGTGTTCGTCGCATTCCTGGACATGAACACCGCGTGGGCCACCTTGGCGACCCAGGCACTGCGCTCCTCGACGCTGGCGTCGTGGCGGCGGGCCATCATGTCCGCGAGCACGCTGCGCATGAGCAGTTCGGCGGCCTCGATCGACAGCGATGCCTCGGCGATCATCCCGAAGTTGCCTTCGCCCTTGACCGTGCCGGTGGCTTCGATCTTCTGCCTCATCTGCTCACCGAACGCCGCTCGGGCACCACGCGCCGCTCCGAGGCACGGAAGACCAGCGGCCAACGCGAGGAGCGGGAGGAGCGGTGTCGAGTACAGCGTGGAACCGGAGCGGGCAGCGATCCCCCAGCTCCCGTCCAGCAGTCCGAGGAAGGGAACGGCGCGATCGGCGGGGACGACGACGTCGTCGATGATGAAGTCGAGCGAGCCGGTGCCGCACATGCCCGAGATGTGCCACGTGTCGACGGTCTCGACCGCGTCACGCGGCAAGAGGAACATCATCGGCGTGGCACCGCCGTCGGAGTCCATCGCCAGGCATCCGGCCATCACCCATGTCGAGTGCACGATGCCGGTTCCCCACGACCAGCGGCCGTTGACCCGCCAGCCGCCGTCGACCGGCACGGCTGTGCCACCACCGATGTTGAGCGCGGCGGGTGCGAGCACGTGATCGGCATCGCCGTACACCTCGTCCTGCACGTTCTCCGGGAACTCGGCGAGCCAGAACGCGTGCTCGATGTAGAAACCGATGAGCCAGCCCATCGCGGCGTCGGCTTCCGAGAGGATCAACACCACCTCGAAGAACGTGTCGACGTCGAGTTCGTACCCGCCGTACCGCTTCGGAGCCATCATCGACAACAGGCCACTGGCACGGGCCGCGTCGATCACCTCGTCGAGCGGACGACGGGCGACCTCGGCCTCCCGCGCCTTCTCGCGCAGCAGTGGGGCAAGGTCGCGGGCGGCCTGAATGCACGCTTCGTGGTTCATCGGTCGGGTCCTCTCACTCGATGATGTCGGTCTCGGCGAGCGGGTTGTGCACCAGACCGGGCGCATACCGTTCGATGTCACCGTCGTGATCGCTCGCGAGGAGCTGGGCCATCGAGCGTCGACCACCCGTGAGGCGGAACATCTCCCACAGGTCACCACGCACTTCGAGTTCGACGTCGCCGGTTCCGTACTCGAAGGTGTGCTCGCCGCCGATCACCCGGATCGCCTGGAGGCCGTTCACCTCGAGATCCTTCTCGACGAACCGGGACTTGGACCACATCACGAGCTCGATCCCCGATGACGATCGGTCCGACTGCGTCCCGAGGGCGCCTGCGACGTCGTGCTCGTGGCTGACCAGATCGATGACCAACTGACCGAGCTGAGGGGTGCCGCGCAGCATCGCCTCGAACGCGGGGCCGTTCGTCGCGAACTGTTCGAGCTGATCGGCGACGCTGATGTCGGATCGATCGGCGACGATCTGGTCGACCCATGCCTGCGGATCACCGCTCGGGCCACGCCCTGCGGACAGTTCCTCGGCGAGCCCGTTGACATGGCTCACCAGGTCGCGCACGCGCCAGGCGGGACACGTCGGCACGATTCGCTGTTCATCCTCGACGCAGATCCCGTCGAGAAGGGCCGTCGTGCGCAGGCGTGACGCCGCATACTCCTGCGCCCATCGCTCACCGCTCGGGCGGACCAGGTTCTCGGTACTCATGGCTTTTGGCTCCAGGTCTGCTGTGTGGGATCGGTGTCGACCATGTCGGCGAGATGATCGCGTCTTCCAACTGTGTATGACAATGTAACCGGCGTGCGATGAGCCCCCGCCATCGGAACCGCCCCCTGCCCGACCCCCGGGCCGCCAGCCGCCGGGATTCCCGACCCTTGCGTTCGAGCCTCGATTGTATGACAATGGGACACACAGGGGTGGCCGAACGTACGCGGACGGACCAACAAGATTGACAGCGCCGGCCGGGCGCGAAGAGGGGGAATGATGACACGACGCACACGAACGCTGACGTCGGACGAGATCGAGGACTACCGTCGCGACGGCGTGGTCTGTCTGCGCGGGGCCCTCGGCGACGACTGGGTCGCCGTGGTCGAGGAGGCGGTCGATGACGCGGAGCGCCGCTTCGGCGAATCGTCGGGCGACGCACTCTCGGAACCAACGCTGGAGACGTCGCACCTGCATGCGATGAATCAGATGGGTGCCAGGCTCGAGGAGATGGGAGCCGACGTGCTGCGCGAAGACGAGCCCGTCGACGGAGCCGCCGGCGATACCGACGGACAGTTCATCCTCGTCAACAACGCCGTGATCGACTATCCCGCCGTTCAGCAGCTCGCCCACGAGAGCCCGCTCGGCGAGCTCGCGGCGCGACTGTTCGGCGCCGACAAGGTGAACTTCTTGTTCGACCAGATCTTCATCAAACAACCGGGCGCCGGCACCCGAACGGCGTTCCACCAGGACTGGGGCTACTTCCACGTCGACGG
>NZ_JBAVYV010000269.1:0-2555 GCF_049588435.1 Ilumatobacter sp. | reverse complement strand
GCATGGAGCGAATCGTGGAGAGGACCCATGGGACGTTCTCGCAGCGGCTCGGCGCCGTCGATCAGATACGGGCCCGGGCCCAGGGCTGCCAGCGCCGTCACGAATCGCGACGTCGTTCCGGCGAGCCGGGTGTCGAGCGAGACCGGGCCGGCGGGGAGCGCTCCTCCGGTGCCGGTCACGATGGCGGTCGGGACGCCTCCATCACGGCTCCGTTCGACCGGAACCCCGAGTCGGTTCAACGAGTCGACCATCGCGTTGGTGTCGTCTCCCGGTGCGAGGCCGAGGATCTCGGACTCACCGCCGGCGAGGGCGGCGCACACGAGGGCGCGGTTCGCGATGCTCTTCGACGGCGGGACGCGCACCTCAGCGATCACCGGGCCTTCGGCCAACCGAATGGTGCGGACCTCGGTCATGTCAGCGCCTGCACCGACGGGCGGAACCCGCGAGCCAACAGGCCACCGCGGAAGACGTCCGCATGGGCCTGGTCGACCAGGACGACGACGACACCGAGGTTGCGCTCCGCGACGTGGACGACTTCGAAGTTCGCGATGTTCACGCTGAGATCGGCCGCGAGGACGAACACCTCAGCGGCTGCGCCGGCGCGGTCGGGAATCGGGATACGCACCTCGGCGAGGCTCTCGGGATGGACGACGCGGCTCGGCAGATTGGCACGAGCGTCCCGGGCGCGGTCGAGGCGTTCGCGGAGCTTGTCGCGGCGCCCGTGGTCGATCTCGGCCCGGACTTCGGCGAGTTCGTCGATCAAACGGGTCAGTGACCCGACGATCGCCGAGCGGTTCTCCTCGCAGATGTCGAGCCAGATGTCGGGCCGACCGCTCGCGACGCGGGTCATGTCGCGGAAACCCCCGGCGGCGAGGCGCAGCAGAGCAGCGTGCTCGATCGATCGGTCGGCGGCGAGCCCCATCAGTGACGCCGCGGTGAGATGTGGGACGTGGCTGATCACGGCGACGACTTCGTCGTGGCGGTCCGGTGCGATCGCGAGGATCTCCGCTCCGAGCTCGGACACGATCGCGGTCAATCGGGAGAACACGAGGTCGTCTGCGTCGTCGTCGGGAGTGAGGACCCAGATCGCCCCCTCGAACAGGTTCGGATCGGCACCGTCGAGACCGTCACGCTCGCTGCCCGCCATCGGGTGGCCTCCGACGAAGCGGGGGTCGTCGATCGCGGCACACAGCGGACCCTTGACGCTGCCGACGTCGGTGACGATGCCGGTCGTCTCGGCGAGGGCCCTGCGGACGGCGTCCTGACCGCGCGTCACCGGAACCGCGACGAAGGTGATCATCGCATCCGGGTCGAGGCCGACCGACTGGATCACGCCCCGGTCGACCGCCGCCTCGGCGGTTGCGCCGTCGTCGTCGACGCCCGCGACGCTCCATCCCCGAGCTCCCAGCGCCGCCGCGATCGACCCGCCGATCAGGCCGAGGCCGATCACGTTGGCGCTGCGGGGTTCAGTCACGGCGGGCGATCGTAGTGGCGACCGCTTCGACCATGGCATTGCGTTCGTCGTCGGTCCATTCGCGCCATTCACCCGGTTGCAGGTTGCGGTCGGTGATCGGGCCGACACGCGTCCGCACGAGCCTCCGCACGGGGTGGCCGATCGCCTCGCACATCCGTCGGATCTGTCGATTCTTGCCCTCGTGGATCACGATCCGCAGGATTCCGGGTTCGGGTTGTGACACCTTCGCCGGTGCCGTGACCCCGTCCTCGAGCTCGACTCCTTCACGGAGCTGTCGGATCTTGCCGGCGGCTACCGCTCCCCCATCGACCTCGGCGAGGTATTCCTTGTCGACACCGTGGCTCGGGTGCGCGATGCGGTTCGCGAGCGCCCCGTCGTTGGTGATCAACAGGAGCCCCTCGGTCTCGAGGTCGAGACGGCCGATGCTGAACACGCGTGGCTCGGCGGGAACGATGTCGAGCACCGTTCGACGGCCGTGCGTGTCGGCGCTCGTCGTGATGACTCCGGCCGGCTTGTTGAGCAGGTAGTAGACCAGGCCGGGCTTGACGCCGATCGGGGCACCGTCGACTTCGACTCGGTCGACATCGGCGAGGACCCGTCGGCCGAGGATCGCCACCTCACCGTTGACGGTCACCCGACCAGCGGCGATCAGGTCGTCACACGTGCGGCGGCTCCCGAAACCGACGGCGGCGAGCACCTTCTGGAGGCGTTCACCCTTCGGCAGCTCGGCGCTGCGGTCGGCCATCTGCTCCCACAGCGGCTTCTCGGGTACGTTGTCCGGGTCGCGATCAGGCATCGGATTCCGGTTCTGCTGCCGTGGAGATCTCGATCTCGGGGGTCACCCGCAGGCCGTGCTCGAGGGCCTCGACGACGTCGGGTCCCGGGATGAACTCGGCGATCGGAGGCAGGTCGTCAACGGACTCGAGACCGAGCTTCTCGAGAAACGTGGTCGTGGTCCCGTAGAGGATCGCCTGGCCGGGTCCGTCGTCCCGACCGATCTCGTCGATGTACCCGCGTGCCTGCAGTGTCCGCAGCACGCCGTCCGGGTCGACGCCACGGATCGCTGCCTCCTGGGCGCGCG
>NZ_JBAVYV010000268.1:0-3987 GCF_049588435.1 Ilumatobacter sp. | reverse complement strand
CGTGGATCGGCGCGGACGGCTCCGACCTCGTCGGCCATCGCACGTTTGCCGACCTGCTGACCGGTGGCGGTCGCATCTACCACGAGACCCACTACGCGCCGATGCTCGCGATGCAGGGATCCGCGCGTGAGATCGCGTTCGATCTCGTCACGGCCGACGGGGGTCGTCTTCCGGTGTTGGTCAACGCGCGAACAGACCTGCAGGACGAGCATCGGGTGATCCATGTGGCCGTGTTCGACGCAACCGAACGCCGGATGTACGAGCGCGAACTGTTGGTGGCCAAGCAACGCGCGGAGCGCTCCGAGGAGCACGCCCAGGTCCTCGCACGGACGCTGCAGAACACCTTGCTCCCGAACCGCCTCCCGATCATTCCCGGTCTCGATGTTGCCGGCATCTACCTTCCTGCCGGCGCGGGACACGAGATCGGTGGCGACTTCTACGACGTGTTCCAGATCAGTCCCGACGATTGGGTGATCGCTCTCGGCGACGTCGAAGGCAAGGGCGTCGATGCAGCGGTCGTCACCACGCTCGTTCGACACACGATCCGCGCTGCGTCCGTCGAACACGAGCCCTCGGGCACTCTTCGTATCGTCAACGAGGTTCTGCTGCGCGACGAGACACGGCGCTTCTGCACCGCGATGGTGTTGCGCTGCCGACGAACCGACGGAGCGTGGCGGGTCACCGTGAGCTGCGGGGGACACCCGCTTCCCATCCGCTCCACGAATCGTGGAGTCGACATCGTGGGGCGCCCGGGAACATTGCTCGGGGTGCTCACCGACGTGGAGTTCCACGACACGCATGTCGAGCTCGACGAGTCCACTGCCCTCATCGCCTACACCGACGGTGTCAGCGAGGCGCGACGAGACGGTGTGATGTTCGGCGACGAGCGCATGCTCGAACTCGTTCGTGACAGCAGCGCACTGTCGGTCGACGTCGTTCTCGATCGCCTGGTCGACGCCGCGCTCGAGTTCGGCGGACGTCCGAATCAGGACGACATCGCCGCCATCGGCATCCGCGCACAGGTGGACTGAGCCGACGCGACGCGTTCGAGTCGCTGGGCGCGTCAGCCCTGCTGTGCGAGCGGGGCGTCGAGACGAGACGCGACGGCGGCACGCACCTGCGTGTCGAAGGAGATGACGTGCTCCTCGACGAGTTGGGCGACCAGGTCGGCGTCGCCCCGTTCGAAGGCGTCGTGGATCGAAGCGTGTTCGTCGACCGCCTCGCGCATGTCGGCGACGTCGGCAAGGTACATGTGCCAGAGTCGATCGGACTGGGCGTACAGCGCGTCGAGGGTGCTGGTCAGGAACCGGTTCCCCGCCGCCCGCCAGATGATCTCGTGGCACCGTCGGTCGAGTTCGATCAGCTCGACCGGTTGCCTTCCCGGGACCGACGTCTCGTCGAGCACCTCGGCCATTTCGGCCCAGTCGTCGGCCGTACCGCGTCGGGCTGCGAGTCGAGCCGTGTAGGGCTCCAGGATCGCTCGCGTCTCGTACAGCATCGACAGTTCCTCGACGTCGATTGCGCTCACGAACATCCCGCGCCGGGGGATGACCGTCACGAAGTGGTCGCGGGCGAGGCGCTGCAGAGCCTCGCGGATCGGGGTTCGGCTCATGTCGAGCGCCGCGCCGAGTTCGGTCTCGCTGACCACGTCGCCGGGGGCGAGTTCGAGGCGGATGATCATCCGTCGGATCTCGTCGTAGGCGCGTTCGGCGAGCGAGCGTGGGGGTGTGGCAGGGGTTGACACATCGCTCATACTCTGTTGATATATCACCATTGTCAAGCGTGTCATCTGGGGTCAGACCCCAGCTGACACATCTACGAGGAGCGCCATGAGCGACAACGAAGTTCCCAACACGGCCAAGGTCGTCGTCATCGGCGCCGGCATCGTCGGCAACTGTCTCGTGGGCCACCTGGCGCGCCTCGGGTGGACCGACATGGTCCTGCTCGACAAGGGGCCGCTCCCGAATCCGGGGGGCTCGACCGGACACGCCTCGAACTTCATCTTTCCCGTGGATCACAACAAGGAGATGGCGCTGCTCGGTGTGCAGAGCGCGAACCAGTACCGGGACGTCGAGCGCAGTGTCGACTCCGGTGGCATCGAGGTGGCGCGCACGCAGGAGCGGATGGACGAGTTCCAGCGCCGGATGACGTCCGCAAAGGCGTGGGGAGTCGAGGCCGAGCTGCTCACCCCGGAGGGTGTCAAGGCACTCGTTCCGTTCATCAACGAGGACGTGATCCTCGGTGGGTTCCACTGTCCGACCGTTTCGGTCGTCGACTCGCTCGACACCGGCACGCTCTTCCGCAACGAGGCGATCGAGAAGACCGGGCTCCAGGTCTTCGCGAACACCGAGGTGCTCGGCATCGAGACCGAGGACGAGCCGGCGACCGGGCTGCAGAAGGTGACGGCCGTCGTGACCGACAAGGGCCGCATCGAGGCCGAGTACGTCGTCGTCGCGTGTGGCGTGTGGTCGAACCGGATCGCGAACATGGCGGGCGCGACGATCCCGCTCGTCCCCGCGGTGCACCAGATGGCCGACGTCGGTCCGATGGACGTGCTCGCCGAGACCCAGAGCGAGATCAGCTACCCGATCGTGCGCGACATGGACACGTTCTGTTACGAGCGCCAGTCATCCGGCTCGATGGAGGTCGGCTCCTACGCCCACCGCCCGATCCTGCACCATCCCGACGACATTCCCTCGAATGAGGAGGCTGCGCTCAGCCCGACCGAGATGCCGTTCACGCCCGACGACTTCGACCAGCAGATGGAGGAAGCGATCGAGTTGATGGACATGCTCGGTGACGCCGAGATCAAGTACGCGATCAACGGCCTGCTCTCGCTCACTCCCGACGCGATGCCGTGCCTCGGTGAAACGGTCGAGGTCCGCAACCTGTGGTCGGCCGCGGCCGTCTGGGTCAAGGAGGGGCCGGGCATGGCCCAGGTCGTCGCCGAGTGGATGACGTACGGCTACCCGCGGGTGATCGACGCCCACGGCGCCGACATCGCCCGCTTCTACGTGCACGAGCGCAACGACGCGCACATCTGGTCGCGCGCCGAGGAGCATTTCAACAAGACATACGGCATCGTGCATCCCGCCGAGCAGTGGGAGAATCGACGCAACCTGCAGGTGTCGCCGCTGTTCGATCGACAGCGAGCGCTCGACGCGTTCTTCTTCCAGGCGCGGACGTGGGAGCGACCACAGTGGTACGGATCCAACGCCGACCTCGTCGAGCGATACGACGTCGAGGAGCGCGAGGTCGAGTGGGACAACCGCTGGTGGAGTCCGATCACCGTCGGTGAACACCTCAACATGCGGGAGAACTGTGGCCTCGTGGACCTGTCGGCGTTCCACAACTTCGAGATCTCCGGGCCCGGCGCGGTGGAGTTCGCGGACTACCTGTCGGTGAACAAGATCGGTCCGGTGGGGCGGGCGACCTACACGCCGTGGCTGACCCCCGACGGAGGCTTCCACTCCGACCTCACGATGCACCACGTGGAAGACGACGAAGTGATCGTCGTCACCGGCGTGTTCGACGGCGGGCGTGACCTCGCGTGGATGAAGAAGTACATGCCCAAGGACGGTTCGGTCACGGTGACCGACCGGACACTCGAGACGTCGACCCTCGGCCTGTGGGGCCCGAACGCGCCGGCTGTGTTGGCCAAGCTCACCGACGCAGATCTCTCGTTCGCGGGCTCGGCGTACGGCTCGCTGGTGAAGGTCGAACTCGACCTCGCCGGCGAATCGGTCGCTGCCATGCTGTTCCGGATCTCGTATGTCGGAGACACCGGCTGGGAGATCTACGTCGCCTGGGACGATGCCCCGAAGTTGTGGGACGCACTGTTGGCGGTGGGCGAGGAGCATGGCATCCGGCCGACCGGTGGTGGCGTGTACGGCACGTCGGGTCGCATCGAGAAGGGGTACCGATTGCAGGGAGCCGAACTCGAGAGCGAGTACAACCCGCTCGAGGCGGGCCTCGCCCGTCCGAAGG
>NZ_JBAVYV010000267.1:0-1646 GCF_049588435.1 Ilumatobacter sp. | reverse complement strand
CCCCTGGGTCGCTCCCGATCCCGAGGCGATCGGCGTCTCGCGTCGTCAGTTCTTCAACCGTGCCACGGTCACCCTGATGAGCGCCGGACTCGGCGCATTCGCCGCTGCCGCGTTCGTCGGATTCCTGTGGCCGAGCGGCACGGGCGGCTTCGGCGGCCAGGTCCCGGTCGGCAAGCTCGACACGATCAAGGCGGGCATCAAGCAGGGCGGCGGGTTCTACTACGCCCCCGAAGCCCGGTCCTGGATCACCGAGTATCCGTCGGACGCGCTGCCGATCGCGCGCACCATCTACCCGGACAACCTGCTCTCCGCGATGGAGCAGGGCGTCGTGATCCTCAGCCAGAAGTGCCCGCACCTCGGCTGCCGAATCCCCGAATGCCCAACCAGCCAGTGGTTCGAGTGCCAGTGCCACGGCTCGCAGTACAACCGCGTCGGCGAGAAGAAGGCCGGGCCCGCCCCGCGCGGCATGGACCGGCACCCCACCGACATCTCGGGTAGCGGCGACGTCGTCATCAACACCGGCGTCGTGGTCCCCGGACCCGCCATCGGAACCAACACCACCGGACAGGAAGCTGAAGGCCCCCACTGCACAGGTGGCGGCGACCACTGATGATTGCACTCACCACCACGGCGATCGCGGGTCTGGCGTTCGTCGTCATCCTCATCGGATTCGTCGTCTACGCGCTGTTCAACATCCGCGCCGGCCGCAGTGAAATCGGCTCCGAGATCGAGCTCGCTCCGAACCGCAAGGCGTACTACGACGACGAGACGCTCGAGGGTTCGCGACTCGAACGCCTGCAGTTGCTCGGCGTCGCGTTGCTGCTCGTCAGCGTCATCGGCCTGCCGATCTACTGGGTCCTCGAGCCGAGCCGTCAGGCCGGAGCCGAAGAAGGTTGGAACAAGCGTTTCGCGACCTGGGGCGAGGAACTCTTCGCACCCACGGCCGAAGGCGGCTTCAACTGCGCGGGATGCCACGGTGGCATGACCGCCACCGGCGGCGAGGCACCCTTCACCGTGACCGACCCGCAGACCGGAGCCGTTCAGGCGGTCAACTGGAAGGCACCGGCGCTCAACACGGTCCTGTACCGCTTCGAGACCTCCGAGGTCGAGTTCATCCTCAACTACGGACGCCCGTTCTCACCGATGTCGCCCTGGGGCACCATCGGCGGCGGCCCGATGAACGAGCAGCAGATCCAGACGCTGATCGAGTACATCAAGAGCATCCAGATCCCGCGCGAAGGCTGCGCGGACGAAGAACTCGGCGATGGAGCGACGACCGACGACGACGATGCGCTCGGCGGTTCGGTCGAGTACTTCGACGTCCAGTTGTGCGCCACCGGCACGCTGCCCGCCGACACGAAGGCCGACATCGAGGCGGCGGCCCGCCAGGCGATGGAAGCCGAAGGGATCTCCTACGGCGAGGCCCTGTTCAATCTCGAACTGGGCAGCGGCGCCTACAGCTGCGCTCGGTGCCACACCCTCGGCTGGAGCTACGGCAATCCGGGCATCAGCGGGCAGGGTGCCTACGGTTGGAACCTGACCGCAGGGTCGACCAACAGCCACTTCACCGATGAGGAACAGATGGTGGAGTTCATCAAGAACGGGTCCGAGTTCGGCAAGCAGTACGGGATCAACGGCCAGGGCAG
>NZ_JBAVYV010000266.1:0-5450 GCF_049588435.1 Ilumatobacter sp. | reverse complement strand
CGTACGCCCTCACGTGTGCCGTCGGTGTCATCGGGGCCTGGGCGGTTTTGATCCGCCCGGAACCGACGCTGGCCAAGCTCCTGCCGACCATCGTCGGAACGATCGTTTCGCTCGGCGTTCTGTGGTGGTTCGCTCCACATCGTGGTCCGTCCGACGCGGCAGGACGGCCGACGATGCTCGGCCCCGACCGGCGGCAGTTCATGATGGGAGCGATCGGCATCGGTTCGTTGGCGGCGATCACCGGCGGGATCGGTTGGACGATGCGTCGTCGGTTCGAGATCGACCAGGAGCGGGCGACGCTCGTCATTCCGGACGTCGCCGCTGACGAAGCTGCGGCGATCATGCCCGATGAGTTCTCGCTCGGAGTGGAGGGGATCGAGTCGTTCGTCGTGCCGAACGATCAGTTCTACCGAATCGACACCGCGCTGGTGGTCCCGCAGGTCAGCGCCGACACGTGGACGCTCAAGATCGACGGACTCGTCGACAACCCGATGGAGCTGACGTTCGCCGACCTCCTCGCCCGTCCGCAGATCGAACGCAACATCACGTTGTCGTGTGTGTCGAACCCGGTGGGTGGTGAGCTCGTCGGCAACGCGGTGTGGCAGGGGGTTCGCCTCGCGGACATCCTCGACGAGGCCGGACTGCAGACGGGAGCCGAACAGGTCGTGTCGCGCTCGGTCGACGGATGGACCTGCGGCTCGCCGATCGAGGCGATCATGGACGGCCGTGACGCGATGCTGGCCATCGCGATGAACGGTGAGCCGCTCCCCGCGCGCCACGGCTACCCGGTGCGGATCGTGGTTCCCGGGTTGTTCGGGTACGTCTCGGCGACGAAGTGGGTCACCGGCATCACGCTCACCCGCTGGGATGACTTCGATGCGTACTGGGTGCCCCGAGGATGGTCCAAGCGCGGCCCGGTGAAGACGATGGCACGCATCGACACGCCGCGATCGGGAGCGAAGCGCGACGGCGTCGTTCCGATCGGTGGGGTCGCGTGGGCGGTGCACCGTGGGATCGAGTCCGTGCAGGTCCGCGTCGACGAGGGGGAGTGGCGGGACGCCGAACTGGGTTCGGTTCCGTCCGCCGACACGTGGGTCCAGTGGGTGTACCGCTGGGACACGAGCGACGTCGAGCGTGGGGGACACACCATCGAGGTCCGCGCGATCGACGGTGACGGCGACCCACAGGCCGAGGAACGCAAGGCGGTCGCACCCGACGGTGCGCAGGGATACCACCGCATCGTCATCGACGTCAACTGATCAACCGTCAACTGATCAACCGTGAACTGATCAACCGTGAACTGATTCGCCGTGGCTGTGAGCCCGGACTGCTCAGTCGTCGTTCGCCTGCTCGACCGCGATCTGCAGCCGGCGCAGGAGCGCCGTGAGCTCGCGCCGTTCATCGGCCGACATCGCCCCGACGATGCGTCGTTCGTTCTCCGCGTGGTCGGTGACCGCCCGATCGACGACGGTTCGGCCCGGCTCGGTGAGCGTGACCAGCACCTGGCGACCGTCGTCGGGGCTCTTGGATCTCCGGACGAGGCCGCGCCGCTCGAGGCGGTCGAGTCGGTTGGTCATGGCTCCCGAGGTGACCATCGTCGACTCGAGAAGTCGCCCCGGGGTGAGCTGGTGCGGGTCACCGGAGCGCAGCAGGGTGGCGAGGACGTCGAACTCCCACGATTCGAGATCGTGCCGTTCGAAGACATCGTCGAGCAGCGGCCGGATCTGGCGTTCGAGTCGGGCCAGCCGACCGATGATCGCCATGCCCGAGGTGTCCAGATCGGGCCGTTGCACCTTCCATTGCTCGACGATCTCGTCGACTCGATCCAACGGCATGGGCACGATCGTACAACAATCTCTTGATGTCGAGAGAAAGTCCGATATGGTTCTCTTCATGTCAAGAGAACAGGTCGGCGGGCCGACACCGTCCTCGGGGCCGGCGGCGGGGGCGGCCGGGGGAGATCCGGGGGAGCCGTCGAGTGGTCCCACGTGGCGAACATCCGCGCAAACTGCGTTGACGCCGGCGGTGTGGGGAACGACGTACATCGTCGCCACCGAGTTCCTCCCCGAGGGGCGTCCGTTGCTGGCGGCGGCAGTGCGTGCGCTCCCGGTCGGGGTGGCCTTCATGCTCGTCGGGCGTCGCCTTCCGGTCGGGGTGTGGTGGTGGCGTGCAGCGCTGCTCGGCGTGCTCAACATCGGAGCGTTCTTCGCGCTGCTCTTCGTCGCCGCGTTCCGGCTCCCCGGTGGGGTCGCCGCAACAGCCGGCGCGCTCCAGCCGCTCGTCGCGGCCGGAATCGCAGCCGTCGTGCTCGGTGAGGCGTTCACGAGACGCGTGGCGTGGGCCGGTGTCGCCGGAGTCGCGGGCGTTGCCTTCCTCGTCCTCGGACCGACGGCCTCACTCGATCCGGTCGGAGTTGCCGCTGCGTTGGCAGGCACCGTGTCGATGGCGACCGGAGTCGTGCTGACCAAGCACTGGGGGCGACCCGTGGACCTGATCACCTTCACCGGATGGCAGCTCACGGCGGGTGGTCTCGCTCTCGTGCCGGTCGTCGTGCTCGCCGAAGGGGCTCCGACGGACATCTCGCCCACGAACGTCGCCGGGTTCCTCTGGCTCGCCGTCGTCGGGACCGGACTTGCGTATGCGAACTGGTTCCGAGGGATCCAGCTGCTCCAGGTCAACGTGGTCAGCTTCCTCGGAGTCCTCAGCCCGCTCGTCGCCACGCTCGCCGGCTGGATCTTCCTCGATCAGACACTCCGGGCACCACAGCTCGTCGGGGCAGCGCTGATCGTCGGGTCCGTCGTCGCATCTCAGCGGGGCGGCCCGGTTCGAACGGTCGCCCGCGTCGCTGTGCCTGAAACGGCAGCGCTCTGAGCCGATCGTGGCTACGATGCGGGCGTGGACGATTCAATCGTTGTTGAACAGTTCAAGGCATTGGGGGATCCCGTGCGCTGGGCGATCGTGTGTGAACTCCGTGGCGGGACACGATGCGCATGTGAACTCTCCGATGTCGCCGCGGTGTCGCCGCCCTTGCTCTCCCATCACCTGAAGGTGTTGCGCGAGGCCGGCTTGATCACCGGCGCGAAGCGTGGTCGCTGGGTCGACTACACGATCGAGAACACGGCACTGGCATCGTTGGTCGCCCGAGTCGAGCCCGAAACGGTCGTGGCGTGAGCACGTCGACTCCCAGCCCGGCCCCGAACCCGGTGGCGACATCATCGACCGGGGCCCGGGCGGACAGCGGGCTCGGATCCTTCGAACGGTTCCTCACGATCTGGGTGACCCTCGCGATCGTCGTCGGTGTGGGACTGGGGCTGATCGTCCCCGGGGTGTTCGAGCAGATCGCTGACCTCGAGGTTGCCCAGGTGAACCTCGTCGTCGCCGTGCTGATCTGGTTGATGGTGTACCCGATGATGCTCAAGGTCGAGCCGGACTGCCTGAGCGACGTCCGCCGCCGTCCGACGGGCCTGATCCTCACCCTCTCGATCAACTGGCTGGTCAAGCCGTTCACGATGGCCGCACTGGCGTACTTCTTCTTCCGCTACGTGTACTCGAACTTCGTGCCCGCCGGGGAGGCCGACGAGTACATCGCCGGAATGATCCTGCTCGGCGTCGCACCCTGCACTGCGATGGTGTTCGTCTGGAGCCAACTGACCAACGGCAATCCCAACTACACGCTCGCTCAGGTCTCGATCAACGATCTCATCCTCGTCTTCGCTTTCGCACCGATCGCGGGACTGCTGCTCGGCGTCACCGATCTCACGGTGCCGTGGGCCACGCTGATCGCATCCGTGGTGATCTTCGTGGTCGTCCCGCTCGGCGCAGGCCTCGTCACGCGCTCGTCACTGATCCGGTCGGGTGGAAACGATGCCGTGGACGCCTTCGCCGGGCGACTGAAGGCGACATCGGTCATCGGACTGCTGCTCACCGTCGTGCTGCTCTTCGGCTTCCAGGCCCAGACGATCATCGATCAACCGGCCCGCGTGCTGATGATCGCGATCCCGC
The DNA here is from genome assembly GCF_049588435.1 of Ilumatobacter sp. GTDB lineage: Bacteria > Actinomycetota > Acidimicrobiia > Acidimicrobiales > Ilumatobacteraceae > Ilumatobacter_A. The sequence continues at coordinate 1,448 of NZ_JBAVYV010000266.1, read as the reverse complement.
TGCTCATCCAGAGCTACGGGATCTTCGCGATCGGCTACGGCTCGGCGCGCGCTCTGCGGTTGCCGTTCGACGTCGCTGCGCCCGCGGCGATGATTGGCACCTCGAACTTCTTCGAGCTCGCCGTGGCCGTCGCCATCAGCCTGTACGGCCTCGGGTCGGGTGCGGCGCTCGCGACCGTCGTCGGTGTTCTGATCGAAGTGCCCGTGATGCTCTCGCTCGTGTCGTTCGCCAACCGCACCCAGGGTTGGTTTCCGGGATCGTCCGATGCGGCGCGCCCCGGGGTCACCCCGACGACCGCGAGCCGCTGAGCTGAGCTCGGCGCGTCGCTCAGCTGCGGAGTGACGCGGCCTTGTCCTCGAGGGCCGCGATCAACTCGTCGAACGCCTTGGCGAAGCTGTCGACCCCTTCGCGTTCGAGTTGGGCGGCGACATCGTCCATGTCGACGCCGACCTCGGGCAGCTTCGCCCAGACCGCTTCGGACTCGGCGACGTCGACATCCACCCGTCGAGCGACCGTGCCGTGATCGACGAACGCATCGAGCGTCGCGTCGGGGAGCGTGTTGACGGTGTCCGGGCCGATCAGCTCGTCGACGTAGAGCGTGTCGGGGTACTCGGGGTTCTTCGCCCCCGTCGACGCCCACAGCGGACGTTGCACCCGTGCGCCGCGTGCGGCGAGACGCTCCCAGCGATCACCGGAGAACTTCTCCGTGAACAGCTTGTAGGCGAGCTTGCCCTGGGCCACGGCGGCCTTGCCGCGGAGTGCCAGCGCTTCGTCCGAGCCGATGGTTTCGAGCCGCTTGTCGACCTCGACGTCGACTCGGCTGATGAAGAAGCTCGCCACGCTCGCGACCTGTGACAGGTCGGCGTCGGCATCCTCCGCGAGTCGCTCGAGACCGGTGATGTATGCCTCGATCACCTTCTCGTAGCGGGGGAGCGAGAAGATCAGCGTGACGTTGATGCTGCGACCTTCGGCGATCATCTCCTCGATCGGAGCGAGGCCCGCCTCGGTGCCGGGGATCTTCACCATCAGGTTGCGTCGGTTGATCCGGGTGTGCAGATCACGCGCGGCCTGCTCCGTACCGGGACCGTCGTGGGCGAGGTCCGGTGCGACCTCGACGCTCACATAGCCGTCGACGCCGTCGGAATGGTCGTACACCTTGGAGAACACGTCGCACGCCGCGTGGATGTCACGAATGACCAGCGACCAGTAGTCGTCGACGATCGGACCATCGTCGGCCGCGATCTCGGCGAACTGCTCGTCGTAGTCCGACGATCCCTGGATCGCCTTCTGGAAGATCGACGGGTTCGAGGTCAGGCCGAGCGCCCCGCCGTCGCGGATGTCGACGAGTTTGCCGGACGTGATGTAGTCCCGGCGGAGGTTGTCGAGCCAGGCGCTCTGACCCTCGTTCTCGTACAGTTCGTGCAGTCGCTTGCTCATCGTGTCTTCCT
>NZ_JBAVYV010000265.1:0-8886 GCF_049588435.1 Ilumatobacter sp. | reverse complement strand
ACGATCAAGTGGGGCAAGCCCTGCTACTGCATCGACGACGACGAGAACGTCATCCTGATCCAGGAGTTCTCCGATCACCTGGCGCTGATGTTCTTCCAGGGGGTGTTGCTCGACGACCCGGCAGGGGTCCTCCACGCGCAAGGTCCGAACACGCACGGTCCGAAGCGCATGAAGTTCACCTCGGTCGACGACGTCGAGTCGCTCGCCGAAGTCATCGCGACCTACGTCGACGAAGCGGTCGATCACGCTCGGGCCGGCACGGAACTGCCGCCACGGCCCGAGGAAGAGCTCGCCACCGAGTTGCAGGAACGGTTGGCGGACAACAACGAACTCGCCGAGGCATTCAACGCGCTCACCCCCGGCCGCCAACGCGAGTACAACCTCCACATCTCCGACGCGAAGCAGGCTGCGACACGCAACCGTCGGATCGACAAAGTGGTCCCCCGGATCCTCGATGGCAAGGGTTTACGCGATCGATAGTCGTTGGCAGGTGGCACCCGCTCCGAGCCCGGGCTCGGAGCGACGGTGGGGTATGGTCGCCTGGCCGGAGGGTCCAGACCGCAAGGGGGCAAGATGACCGACACGAGCGAATCTCGAGCGCGGGTCGAGCAATTCTTCAAGAGTCGCAGTGACGATCCAGACAGCGTGCGCGTCGTCGACCTCGAGCTGATCACCGGCGGCTACAGCCGCCAGATGTCGCGGGTGTGGATCGAGGAGAGCGGCACCCGGCGCGGCTACATCGTCCGCCAGGATCCGCCACCCGGTCAGGCGATCATCGACACCGACCGGGCAACCGAGTGGGAAGTGCTGTCGGCGCTGCACACGAGCGGGAAGATCCCGATGCCCGCTCCGTTGTGGTTCGATCCGACCGGTGACGAGCTCGGCAGCCCGGCGATCGTGATCGAGATGTTCGACGGCGAGGCGCTGATCAGCGCCGGCCGCCGGGAGCCCGACCAGGTGCACACGCTGGCGCCGCGGTTGGCCGAGCTCGGCGGCGCGCTCGCGGCGTTCCCGGTGGACGAGGCGCCCGCGTGCCTCGAGGTTCCCGCGTCGTGGGACGACTACATCGACCAGCGCATCCAGTATTGGGTCGACGCCGAGAAGCAGCACGTCGATCGTGACCCGTTCATGCGCTTGATCGCTGCCTACCTGAGCAACAACCGCCCCCCGCCGGTTCCGCTCGGGCTGGTGCACGGTGACTTCCAGGTCGCCAACGTGATGCTCGGCCCCGACGGCGACGACGTGCTGGTCGACTGGGAACTGACCCGCATCGGCGATCCGCGCGAGGACCTCGGCTGGTGCATGATGGCCAACGTCACCCAGCCGCCCGACATCGTCGGCCCCAACGAGAAGGCGTTCTACGACCGCTACCGCGCAGTGAGCGGGCTGACCGAGGAGCAGGTCAACCCCGTGACGACGGACTGGTTCCTGCTGCTCGCGTCATCGACGGTGTTCGTGAGCGTCATCGAGCAGCTCGCTGTGCTCGATCGTGGAGAGGCGACCGGAATTCCGCTGGCCTACATGTCGCCCGCCGTCTCCGGGATGCACGACGTGTTCTACAACGCCCTGAAACGCCATCAGGCCGCGACCGGAGGTGGCACATGATCTCACGCCCGACCACTCAGCAACTGATCGAGGCGATCTGCATCGAGCTCGACGACAAGGTCGCGCCGGCCGTGACCGACCCGACCGTCCAGGTGCAACTGGAGATGGCGATCGCCGTGCTCAAGAACGTCGCCGTGCGCAGCGGGAACGAGCTGGCCTGGATGCAGGAGGAACGTGACGCGATCGAACAGACCGCGCGCGAACTCGTCGACGCGATGCCCGACGCCGCCCCGTTGCGCGAGGCACTGCAGGCGTACGAGGACGGGCTCACCAACAGCCTGCGCGTCGCCGATGCTCAGCAGGACTACGCCCGCGCGAGCGAGGTGCTGTCGTGCGCCATCGAGGCCGCCTACGGTTCGGGCGATCCGCAACACGTCGCCGCGGTCATGGAACTGATGGACCAGCGCCACGCCAACCAGCAGGCCGTCACCGGCCAGTTCATCGCCGCCGGCAGGACCTGAGACCCGCATTCGTGCTCGTGGACGAGTTGCTGGACGAGCTGTTGGAGATCGAACACGCGGGTCTCGGGTGCGTGAGGAATCGACCTGGAAGCTTGTGCACGACCAGCAGACCGAGTTGCCCGGACCGGGCGCCCTCGGCTGACGCGACGATGCGCTGACCTCGGTCGGGCCAGCCGCCGGGTCAGGCCCGTCGGCGCGAGATCGACACGGCGCCGGTGCCGAGGCCGAGCAGGACAACGGCGAGCACCGTGAGCCAGGTGTTGTCGACGCCGGTGGCGGGCAACTCCGTGGCGGGGGGCACCGTCGTGGTGGTCTGGCCGATGATCGTCGTGGTCGTCTCGATCACCGTGGTGGTCGTCTCGACGGTCAACGGGAGCGCTGCGATCTCGATCGTCAACTCAGCGGCGGCCACCGGCTCGATCGGGAGACGCTGGTCGGTCGATGTCTCGACGGCACTCGCGGTCACCGTGTATTCGAACGGGATCGCCACGCTGGGATCTGGTTCGGCGACGCCGATCACGCCCGTGATCGAGTATGTGCCAACGGTCGTCGGATCGGTGATCGTGCAGGAGTACGAGAGCCGATCGGCAGCCGTTGTGCAACCGTGCAGTCCTGGACCAGCCACCATCGTCTGCAGCGTGCCGGTCTCCTCGGTGCCCGAGAGCGTCACGGCGACCTCGATGACCTCGGTCGACCCGAACCCTGTGGTGACCTCGAAGCTGGCGTCGACATCAACGGTTCCGGCGGTATCGAGAGTCGTCGGGTTCACGGTGATCGTCGGGGTGAGGGCACCGACGACCTGCGCATCGACCGGTCCCACAGCGGCGAACGAGACGCCCGCGATCGCGGCGAGCGTGGCGGTGGCGACGATCCGTTTCATTGGCGGAACTCTAGTGAGGATTGCGGCGGTGGAGTTGCGCAGCCCCGCCAGTTCGTCATATCACGCCGGCGGAAGCACGTCGGACTGCGTCGACGCGACCTGGCCGAGCGTGACGAAGACACATCGGCGCCATCATGTCGATCATCACGGCCGCCGCCATGGTCAAGATCGTGCCGAGCGCACCGACGACGAGGACCATGTCGAGCGTGGTCCACTCCCGCTCCGTGATCTCGCCGCTGATCCACACGGCCATGGCCCATCCGGCCAGACATCGCCGGCACGCCGAGCACGATCCAGAGCAGTGCGGTCATCGCGTCAGATGTGCACGGAGCCGTCGGCGTCGAGTGTGACCTCGGCGCCCACCCACTCGCCGTCGCACATCGCAGCGGCGACCGCTGGGTCCGTCGACGTGCCCCACGCCCGTCGTCCGTCCGTGAGCAGACACGCAACGAATGCGGTTTCGGCCGCTCCGTCGCGGGAGAACATCACCGAGTACGCCTCGATGTCGGCGGGACCCACGGCGTCGGCACCCACCGCGAGCTCGCGCTTCGGGAGGGCGTCGATCTCGTCCTGCGGGTACTGGTACCGGAATCCGTCGTCCGGTGGGGTGGCCGAGTACACGCCGAACGCGTGCTTGGTCGCATAGCCGCCGTTGGCCCACACGAGACCTCGCGCGTCGGGCTTCTCTCGCAGCTCGGTCACCATCGTCGCGATCGCGTGCATCGGGTAGTTGTTCCACGGCCCGCCACAGAAGGGGAGCCCGCCGGTGCGCGACCACTGCCGTTCGGCGAGATCGATCCCGAGCGACTGCGCTCCGAGCTGGACCGCGGCGGGGAAGCAGGAATAGAGGTCGATGAACTCCACGTCGTCGATCGTCGTGCCGGCGAGTTCGAGCGCGCGTCGGCCCCCGAGCTCGATCGCAGGCGTCCGGGCGAACGTGTCGCGGTTCGAGACGAAGTTGTGCTCGTGGCAATCGGTTCCGGCGTGTGGGAAGACCCACTTGCTCTCGTCGATGCCGAGACGCCGAGCCGCTTCGACGGAACACATGATGAGGGCGGCACCCATGTCGACGTCGCTGTTCGAGTTCATCAGCTTCGGATAGGGGAACCCGATCATGCGGTTCGACGCGTCGACCGTGGTGATCTCCTCGGCTGACTTGGGCTCGCGGATCCAGGCGTTCGGATTGCCGGCTGCGACGTGGCTGAGGTCGGACCACAGACGTCCGAGATGTGCCTGGTGTTCGTCGACCGTACGCCCGGCTGCGGCGCGCAAGGCGGTTTCGAACATCGGGTAGATCTGGACCGGCATCACGATCCCGAGGTCGCGTTCGGCGGGGTGGTTCATGTCGAGTTCTTCGCCGAGGCGGACCGGGTGGTCGTCGTCGGCAGCCTTCGGCCAGGGGAGCTTCACGCCCTCCTTGCGGGCACGCATGTAGGTGCGGAACGCTTCGGCGCCGGCGAGAACCGCGACATCGATGTCGCCCGCTGCGATGTCGAGCGCCGTCCGGTTCACGAGTGACTGGGGGCTGTTGCCGCCGTTCGTCGTCTGTGCGAGCTCGGCTGCCTCGATGCCGAGTCGCTCAGCGAGGAAGCGTGGCGCGTTGCGATAGCGCCAGCCGATGATGCTCACCACCCGGACCGAGTCGGCGGCGGGCGGGCCGTCGAGACCGGCGTCGGCGCTGGCAGCGAGAGCGGCGCGCTCCATCAACGCGGCGGGTTCGAGGGCATCGTCGAGGGAGTCGGCGCGGTGGTTGTACTGGCCGACACCGACGATCACTGGGGTCCGGGGATCGAGCGTCACCGCGTGAGAATACGGACGTTCGACTCGAGGTGGCGATTCGCGTCGCAAACGCAATGCGCCGCGACAGGCCGCGGTCCGTACACTCGATCCGCGATGGCACGCATCGCAATCGGCTCCGATCATGCGGGGTTCGAGCTCAAAGCTCATCTCGTCACGTTCCTCACGGTCCTCGGCCACTCGGTCGACGACCAGGGCACCCACTCGACCGACTCGGTCGACTATCCGGAGATCTGTGCCGGCGTCGGCCGCACCGTCGTCGCCGGTGACGCCGACTTCGGAATCGTCCTCGGTGGCAGCGGCCAGGGCGAGCAGCTCGCCGCCAACAAGGTCCGAGGTGTGCGTGCCGCACTGTGCAACTGTCTCTACACCGCGCGGATGGCCCGCGAGCACAACGACGCGAACGTGCTCTCGATGGGTGGTCGCGTCGTCGGCATCGGTCTCGCCGAGGAGATCGTGTCCACCTTCGCGACCACCGAATTCGAAGGCGGCCGGCACCAGCGCCGCGTCGACCAGATCACCGCCCTCGAAGCCGACTTCTGAACCACCAGCCACGTATCAACTGGGGTCAGACCCCAGTTGATACACGAGACGAGGAAACCACGATGCCCTTCCCGAGTACGACCGACCCCGACACCGAAGTGCTGGATCTCATCCAGCGCGAGGTCGAGCGTCAGACCAGCGGACTGCAGCTCATCGCGAGCGAGAACTTCACGTCGCCCGCGGTGATGGCAGCGACCGGATCCGTGCTCACCAACAAGTACTCCGAGGGGTACCCCGGCAAGCGCTACTACGGCGGAAACGCGATCGTCGACTCGATCGAGCAGCTCGCGATCGATCGGGTGAAGGAACTGTTCGGTGCGGAGCACGCGAACGTGCAACCGCACTCGGGTGCCAACGCCAACATGTGCGTCTACCAGGCGTTGCTCGAGCCCGGTGACACCGTCCTCGGCCTCAGCCTCGATCATGGCGGCCACCTCACCCACGGCTCGCCGGTCAACGCCAGCGGCCTGCTCTACAACTTCGTCGCCTACGGAACCGGTGCCGAGGATCGCATCGACATGGACCAGGTCCACGACCTCGCGGTCGAGCACCGCCCGAAGCTGATCGTGGTGGGCACGACGTCGTACCCGCGCCGTCTCGACCCGGAACCGTTCAGGAAGATCGCCGACGAGGTCGGCGCTCTCCTGATGTTCGACATCGCACACCTCGCCGGACTCGTGGCGGGCGGGGCCCACCCGAACCCCGTTCCGTACGCCGACATCGTGACGTTCACGACGCACAAGACGCTCCGCGGCCCGCGCGGCGGCTGCATCCTGTCCACCGCCGAGCATGCGAAGGCGATCGACAAGGCCGTCTTCCCCGGTTGGCAGGGTGGTCCGCTCGAACACGTCATCGCCGGAAAGGCCGTGGCCTTCCGCGAGGCTGCCGACCCATCGTTCTCCGAGTACGCGCACCAGGTCGTCGCGAATGCTTCGGCACTCGCCGACGCTCTGGTCCAGGAGGGCTTCCGGCTCGTGTCGGGAGGGACCGACAACCATCTGATGGTGGTCGACCTGACACCGTTCGACGCCGAGCTCACCGGCAAGGTCGCCCAGGCCACGCTGGACGAAGCGGGAATCACGCTCAACAAGAACACGATCCCCGACGACCCGCGCAGCCCGTTCGTCACCAGTGGTGTGCGGATCGGGACCCCGTCGGTGACCACACAGGGGATGACCGAATCCCAGATGCCGATGATTGCCGACCTGATCGCCCGTGCGTTGCGCGAAGTCGGCAACGCCGACGCGCTCGCGGCGATCAAGTCCGAGGTCGCCGACCTCTGCGCCAAATTCCCCGCCTACTGACCCCCTACGTGATCCGCATCCGGCGAACGCGTGAGGTCTGTGCGCCCGCGGAGCGCAAACTCCTCACGCGAACGGCGGGGGGTTGAGGAGGCGTCGCTCGTAGTCGTCGGCCAGGCCCAGGAGCGCGCCCGTGCAGTCGCCCGTCACGCTGGACCCGTGCATCACGGCGAGCGTGGCTGGGTCGAGGTTCGCGAGTGATCGGATCGTCGGCGCGCTGGACGGAGTGATGCAACTGGAGCCGAAGACGTCCTCCGCCTCGGCTGCGCCGGCGAGCACGTCGTTCGAGGTGAGTGCCGGACCCTGACCGAGCTGAGTGAGGAGGTCTCCGCACAGCAGGGTCTTGGTCGTCTCCTCGAACAGGACGCGGGCTTCCCAGCCGTGAGGCACGTGGGGCGTGTCGATGTGTCGTACCCGATGCCGGCCCAGTTCGATGACCTGACCATCGGCCAGGGGGACGGGCGGTCGGTCGGCCAGGTCGTTGAGCGACACCATGCAGCCGAGGCCGCCGTGCGCGACCTCGGATCTGGGTGCTGCGGCGAGGAATTGGTTCATGGCGCCGCACTCGTCGGCCTCGACGTGGCCGAACGTGATCCAGCGGAGTGTCTCGACCGGGACGACCGTGGAGATGGCTTCGCTGACCGAGTCGAACAGCATCCGCTGACCGGTGTGGAAGAGCAACGGGTCGTCGTCGTCGATCAGGAACTGGTTGAAGGTGAAGCCCGTCGGGCCGACGTCGGGGACGAAGGTCGAGAGACGGTAGATCCCGTCAGCGATCTCGTCGATCTGTGTGTTCGTCATGGTAAGTGTCCTTTTCGCTGGTTCGGGTGTTCAGAGTGGAAGCGTGTGCCGGAGCACGCCGTCGGCGGTGGTCCGCTCAGCGAGTGTGCGGACGAAGTCGACGACGCTGAGGTGGATCTCGTCGCCGCCGGTGCCCTGTACGAAGCTGCCACCGGCGGGGCCGTCGAGGATGAGGCGGAACGGTTCGCCGTGGGTCGAGGCCCATTCCGCGACGATGTCGGCCAGGATGCGTCCGTCGTGATCGGCGTCGTGGTCGGGTTCGGTGGCGGTGGCATGGGCGATGTCGATCCGGTGCGCCCAGACGTCACGGGTGAACCCGATGTCGAACAGATAGGACAGCGGCTGGCGGCCGACGGGCTCGGGAAGGTTCAACAGCTTCAGCCCGGCGATCAACCTGGGCATCTTGGTGCGCGACTTCAGCGCTGCGGCCGAGGCCGTGGACCACTCGTCGATCAGTTGTGCCGTCGTCGATGCTTCGCGTTCGCGTACCTGGAGTTCGTTCATGCCGTCCCACCAGAACGGCGAACCGAGTTCGGTGCAGATCGGCTTGCCGCCGCGTTTCTGGCGGAGGAACTCGCGAGGTGAGGCCTGGCTCGCTGCGGAGCCCACCAGGTGGGCCGCCATCGCGCGGACGTCCCACAACGTGCACTCGGTCTGGGTGCTCCATTGATCTGGACTCAGCGCGGTCATCACGTCGCCGAACTTGCGATTCTCGACCGCGGTGATCCGCATTGCTTCGTCGTGGTCGATGCGGGCAATCGACGAGACGTCGATTCTCGCGGTCTGCTGATTTCCGGTCATTCCTTCGTCCTCCTGGTCTGGGTTGGTGTGGTGTTCGATGATGTCGGGCCAGAACGCCGGTCGATGTCGGCGAGCATCGCCTCGACGACGCGACGGGCCAGGACGACCCAGCGGTCGCCGCCGGGGTCGTTGGCGACCTGTTGGTGCGCCAATCCGGAGACGATCGCCGAGAACAAGTCGACCTCGGCGGGCCCGTCCACGCCTGCGGCGTCGAGCCGCTGTGTCATGGCCTCGAAGAACTGTCGAGCGGGCACCATCGCGGCGTCCGATGGCTCGAAGCCGGGGACCGTGCGCTGAAAGAGCAGTTGATGGCGAACGGTGTCCGCGCTCGAGAATCGCACGAGGTCTTCGACGGTCGCGACGAGTTCGTCCCGAGGATCGGCGAGCGGTTCGCGCGTCGAACACCAGGCGAGCAGCTGGCGTTGGCCGTCGGCGAACATCGAGTCGTAGAGATCGAGCTTCGATTCGAAGTAGGCGTACAGCGACGGTTGTCGGAGATCGACGCTGTCGGCGAGGTCGCGCAGCGAGAGACCGGCGAGGCCGTCGCGTCGCGCCAGCGTCCACGCTTCGTCGACGATCCGGGCGCGTTTGGCGTGTCGGCGGCGCGCTCGACGATCGGGAGACGGCGCAGGTTGACCCGTGCTGGACTGGTGACTATCACTCATAGTTTATCTATGAGTGATAGTCCTCCTGGTTC
>NZ_JBAVYV010000264.1:0-4365 GCF_049588435.1 Ilumatobacter sp. | reverse complement strand
GTGGGACGCGGCGGTGCCCGAACGATTGGCGATCGTGCTCGGCGCCGAAGGCCCCGGCCTGACAGCGGCCGTGCTCGAGCGCGCGACCCGGCGCGTCAAGATTCCGATCAGTTCGAAGGTCGACTCGTTGAACGTGGGCCACGCGGCGGCGATCACCCTCGCCGCGATCTCACGCGACTGACGTTCTCGTCGCGCGTCGACCCGGGTGCCGGGTCGAATCGCGCCGGGATAGGTTCCGACGATGGACTCACGGGAGCCGAGCGCGCAGGACGGGACGCGCCGTCGGCTGCTCGAGACGCTCGCTGCGCTCCGCGATGTGATCTCGGCGCCGGAGATGCTCGCCGAACTCGACGCCGACGAGCGGGCGGACTTCCTGAACGCCGCCGGCGATGTCTTCTGTGCCGACCCGGAGATTCGTCGCAGGCGGACCAAGCTGCTCCAGCAACGACGCCGCAGTGAGCGACTGGAACGTGACGAGGCGACCCTCGACGAGACGGGGATCAGGTCGCTCCGCGCCAAGCCGGTGTTCACCACGCCCGACGTCTTCGCCCCTCGACACTTCGACCAGTTCGACGTCGACGATGATCCGGACGACCCACCGTTCCGCGAGACGCTCGAACCACAGCACTGCTACATCTGCAAGGTCCGCTACCAGGAGGTTCACCACTTCTACGACCAGCTGTGTCCGTCGTGTGCGGAGTTCAACTTCGCCAAACGCGGTGAACTCGCCGACATGTCGGGCATGGTCGTGCTGCTCACCGGTGGACGGGTGAAGATCGGCTATCAGGCCGGAATCAAACTGCTGCGCTGCGGCGCCGAACTGATCGTCGTCACCCGATTCGCACGCGACGCGGCCGAGAGATACGCCGCCGAACCCGATTTCGTCGAGTGGGGTGACCGTCTGGAGATCTTCGGACTCGACCTGCGCCACACCCCGAGCGTCGAAGCGTTCTGCGCGCACGTCTCATCCACGCGGACCCGTCTCGACGCGATCATCAACAACGCGTGTCAAACCGTGCGCCGACCACCCGGGTTCTACGAACACATGATGGAGAACGAGACCGCCGCGCTCGGCTCGCTTCCCGATCACGTGCTCCAGTTGGTCGGTTCGTACGAGGTGCTCCGCGCGGGTGAGCGGGCGCTCGCCCCCATCGCGGTGTCCGACGACGTGGCGCGACCAGCGGAGCCGTCCGACGTGCCCGGGCTCGCGAACGCCGCCGTGCTGTCGCAGACCGTGTTGCTTCCGGAGGATCGACCGACTGTCGACACGCTGTTCCCGGCCGGTCAGCTCGACCAGGATCTCCAGCAGGTCGATCTGCGCGGGCGGAACTCGTGGCGGCTTCAACTCCACGAGGTGTCGTCGGTGGAGCTGCTCGAGACGCAGCTCGTCAATGCGGTTGCACCGTTCGTCCTCAACGCCCGGCTGAAACCGTTGATGGAAGCCACACCGGGCGGCCACAAGCACATCGTCAACGTCTCGGCGGTCGAGGGCCAGTTCTACCGGCCGCGCAAGACGACCAAACACCCCCACACCAACATGGCCAAGGCCGCGCTGAACATGATGACTCGGACGTCAGCGACCGACTATCACGACTCTGGAATCAACATGAACAGCGTCGACACGGGTTGGGTGAGCGACGAGGATCCCGTGGCGGTTGCAGCCGCCAAGACATCCGAGCACCGGTTCCATCCGCCGCTCGACATCGTCGACGGTGCTGCGCGCATCGTCGACCCGATCGTCGACGGGCTGAACACCGGCACTCATGTCTGGGGCCAGTTCCTCAAGGACTACGCACCCACGGATTGGTAGCGCTGCCCCGCTTCTCGTGGCACGGCCCGAACAGGATCGTTACCCTTGGCTCCATCACGCCGGACATTCCGCGCCGAACGCGGTCAGGCGGAACCAGGGGGTCCCGATGCCAGTCACGCCGAAGTACCCGGGTGTCTACATCCAGGAGGCGCCGAGTACGAGCCACGTCATCGGTGGCGACCCCACCTCCAACACGGCATTCGTGGATGTGTTCGAGCGAGGACCGGCGAACGTGCCGCAGAAGATCTCCGGCTGGCGTGAGTTCGAGTCCATGTTCGGCGGGTTCGACCGCGCGAGCAGGGCGAGCTACGGCATCTCTCAGTTCTTTCTGAATGGCGGTTCCACCGCCTACGTCGTGCGCATCACAGGTGACCGGGCGGTCTCGGCCACGGTCGAGCTGAAGGAGGTCGGGCTCACGGCCAACGGTCCCGGCACCTGGGGCAACCAGATCGAAGCAGCCACTCAACCGAACACGCACGACCCAGGTCTCTTCGACCTGGCGATCCGCGAACTGTCGCGGTCGTCCCCGTCTCCCACGGTCGTCACGTCCGAGATCTACTCCGGTCTGAGTACCGATCCCGAGCACCCGAACTTCGTCACCGATGTCCTTTACCACCAGTCCGCACTGGTGCGTACACACGGCCCGGTGAAGATCGTGACCGCTCGATCGTCGAGGACCAGAGCAGCGCCTCACGACGTCACCGACCCGGGGAACGTCAGCGATCCGACCGACGCGAGGTTTGCGGCGAATCGTTTCACGGGTGGCGTCGACGACCTCTCGATCTCCGGACGCGGCGCCCTCGGCGACCCCGGTGATCCGGAGGTCGATCGAGCGCCGACGGGGTACTACACGCTGCCGTCGATCGCACCGTCGGTGTTCAACATCTTGTGCCTGCCGGCGATGGCGGCGTTCGACGCCGACGCGTGGGCTGACGCATATCTGGATGCGTCATCGTTCTGTGAGACGCATCGGGCGTTCTTCATCGTCGATGTGCCCCAGGCGGTGATCGACAGCTCGAAGGACACCTCCGTTCAGGTCGACGACGTCGAACGATGGTTCCTGGGACTCGGGTCCACGTCCGACCACAGCGCGGTCTACTTCCCGCGGATCGAGATTCCGGACCCGGCGAGATCCGGTGGGCCGTCCATGGAGACCGAGGTGTCGGGCACTCTGGCAGGGATCTACGCAAGAACGGACTCGTCGCGCGGCGTGTGGAAGGCCCCGGCGGGGAACGCGGCCGCACTGGTTGACGCGGTCGGGGTGACCGCCAAGATCGACGACGCCGACAACGGGAGACTGAACCCGCTCGGGATCAACGTGATTCGCGAGTTCCCACTCATCGGCACGGTGAGTTGGGGCGCGCGGACGATGGCCGGCGGGGACCTCCTGCAGAGCCAGTGGAAGTACGTCAGCGTGCGCCGAACCGCGCTGTACATCGAAGCCAGCCTGGCCCGAGGAACCAACTGGGCAGTGTTCGAGCCCAATGACGAGGCACTGTGGGCGTCATTGCGGTTGTCCGTGGGTTCGTTCATGGATTCGCTCTACAAGCAGGGCGCGCTCGCAGGATCGTCGGCGAAGGATGCCTACTTCGTCGCATGTGACGCCACGACGACCACACCAGCCGATCAGGCCGCCGGCCGGGTGAACATCGATGTGGGTTGTGCTCCGCTGTATCCGGCGGAGTTCGTGGTCATCAGGATCTCCCAGATCACCGATCGGTGAGCGGAAGGAGCGTTTGAGGCGGAATGTAGGGTCGCGCGCTTGGGAGCTCAGTCGTCTCCAATTCGTGCACTTGCCGCCAACCGAATGCTCCGGAGGGAAGGGGCGGCGCTCGCCCTGTATCGGATGGCGGAGTTCGGGCCGTGGGTGGCGATGTTGGTGTACGCGTACTCGCAAGGGGGTGCGACGGCGACCGGCGTCGTGTCGCTCGCCCTGCTCATCCCGACCGCGCTGCTCGCTCCGTTTGCCGGTCCGCTGATCGATCGGTTCGGTGCGACCCGAGTCCTCGTCGGTGCGTATGGGGCGCAGGCACTCGTCATGGGCGTCGCCGCTGCAGCGCTGCTCTCGGGGGCGCCACCCGTCGTCACCTATGCCCTCGGTTCTGCGACGTCCGTGTTGCTGGTGATCACGCACCCGGCCCATGCAGTGGCGTCGCCGGGGATCGCTCGGACAGCCGATCAGTTGGTTGCGTTGAACGCGATCACCGGGTGGATCTTGAGCATTGGTCTGTTTCTCGCGCCGGCGTGCGCAGGGCTGATCCTCGCGGTTTCGACACCGGGTGCCGTCTACGCGGCCGGATCCGGATGCCTCGTCATCGCTGCCCTGCTCGTGCTCCCGCTGCGCGATCTCGTACCGCCGCTCGCTCCGGTCGGTCACGCGGGAGACGGAGCGTTCCGGCAACTCGAAGAAGGCGCGCGGGCGCTCGCCCGCTCGAGCGCGCCCAGGGAGGTTGTCATCGCTCTCAGCGCCACGTTCCTGCTCGTCGGGGCGTTCGATGTGCTCGTGGTCGTCCTCGCCGTCGGGTCACTCGGAATCGGAGGTTCCGGTGCGGCGT
>NZ_JBAVYV010000263.1:0-8627 GCF_049588435.1 Ilumatobacter sp. | reverse complement strand
CAGGTACACGGCGACCGAGGCCAGTCCGGCGCCGACGAAAGCGAACCAGACCAGCCCCGATGCGCTCGTCGTCCCGAACGCCCAGATCGCGAGGACGACGGCGAATGCAGCACCGGCGTTCACACCGAGCAGGCCGGGGTCGGCCAGCGGATTGCGCGTGACCCCCTGCATCAACGCTCCCGCCGTCCCGAGTGCAGCGCCGACGAGCAGGCCGAGCATCGTGCGCGGCCACCGGAGCTCACGTACGATCAGATGATCGGTGACCGATCCGTCGTAGGCGGCCAGCGCATCGATCACCGTCGACCACGCGATCGACTTGGCACCGACCGCGAGCGAGAGCAGCGCGGCGAACCCGACTGCCGCGACCAGCACGACCAGTCCTGCGACCCGGCGTCGATTCGAGCGCACCCGACCGTTGCCGATGACGGGGCGGCGTTCGCTCGACGCCTCGCTGACGCGCGGAACGTCGTCCGTTTCGATCATCACGACCATGGTGATAGGTAAACCTAACGTCGCAGCGCAAGGAAGCCCATCATCATGCACGGACACGTCGTCGCGGCACCGTCGTCGCGTTCGCACGACGCCGCGAGCACGGCCGTTTCGGACAACGTCGGCATCGACCTCGGCTGTTTGCGGTGCCGTTGCAGCCACGAAGTCAGGTAGGCCTGGAGCGCGTTCGAGGTGGTCACGGACACGGAACCCGTGCCGAGGACATGAACGCACAGAACTCGTCCTGGCTGACGATCCAGGTGCCGTCGACGAGGTCGATCGAGCCGGTCTGGTCGGTGTATGCCGGGTTCTCCCCGAAGTTCACGTCGTAGACGATCTCGGCGGAGTCACCCTTCACCTCGACGTCGGTCGGGAGGAGGCTGATCCCACCCATCGTCTCGCCGGCGGCCGCGTAGGCCTCGGCGGCACCGCTCAGGCTGTCGGCGTCGGCCAGGTGCGCCGACTTGTCGTCGAACGCGACGGTCGAGTCGAACACGACCGCCCACGCCGCAGCCGCTTCGTCGGCACTCTCCCCGGCGTCATCGACTGCATCCGCAGCGCCACCGTTCGATTCCGCCGGCACGGCGCCGACCACGGCCGCCGACGGAACGACCGTCGTCGGATCTCCGTCCACCGCAGCTTCGAGTTCGGGGACCAGGCGGTTGAGGACGTACTCCAGGCTCAGCGGGCTGCCGTGCGAGAACGCTCCCGACAGCTCGATGTCGGCGAACACCTCACGTCCCTCGGCGACCGCGTCGAGGGCGGAGCGTGTCGGCAACTGTTCGAGGATCCCGTCGATGGCTTCCTGCGAACCGGCGACCCACACGAGGGCGTCGACATCGAGCGGGGTGATGTCCTCCGGGCTCAGCTCCAGGTAGAACGAGCCGTCGCCGCCCGAGTCGTTGACATCGGGAATCTCGAAGCCGAGGTCGACCATGATCCGGCTCCTCGTGTCCTGTGATGTGTACGCACCAGGTCCCTGCTCGGTGACGAACGCGACCGACGCGGTCTGGCCGTCCCACTCGGGATGCGCATCGCGGGCGGCCTCGAATCGTCCCTCCAGGTCCGCGACCACCTCGTCGGCACGGTCGGACTGCCCGATGGCTCGCCCGAGGATCTCGGTCTGCTCCTGCCACGGGGTTCCGAAGTCGTCGTAGGTGTCGGATTGCGCGACGGTCGGAGCGATCGCGGCGAGCAACTCGTAGTCCTGGTCGGTCATCCCCGACCACACGCCGACGATCAGGTCGGGTTCGAGGGCTGCGATCTGCTCGAAGTTGAGCGCATCGGCAGCGATCACCTCAGGCGTTGCGTCACCGAGCTCGTCCTGCGCCCACGGCCACACCGAGTTCGGCTGCTCGCCGTACCAGTCGCGCAGGCCGACGGGGACGACGCCCAGCGCGAGCAGGAAGTCGTGCTCGTTGAAGCCCACCGAGACCACCCGGGTCGGCTCGGCGTCGATCGTGGTCGAGCCGAACTTGTGCTCGATCGTGACCGGGAACGCGTCCGCCGCATCGGTCATCGTGTCCTGCGATGCGGTGTCGGCGGTCCCGGCGACGGTGTCGCCCGAATCGTCCGTCGGGCTCGATCCGGTCGGGTCGTCGACGGTCACCTCGGTCGCGGGCGCATCGGTCGAGGGCGCATCGGTGGACGCGGAACCGGACGACGAGTCGGACGAGCCGCATGCGGCCAGGAGCAGAGCTGCGACCAGCGCGCCCGAGACGAGACGCCGATTCACGACACACCTCCTGCGGTCTCGTTGCTCGGGGCGAGCCGCGACACGTCGCAGCTGAGCTCCTCGACGAGGCAGGCGCCCGCGGCGAGCACGGCGATCTCGTCGAGCATGTGATGGAAGCGCATGTCGCTCGTGGTGATCGCCAGCACGGTCACGGCGAGGCCGCTGTCCGGCTTGACTGCGGCATGCATCGCCTCGTCGGGGACGGCATCGAGGCCGACGTCCGCGAGAACCTGCGCCACGCGATCGGGGAGCAAGGTCGTCGCGATCCAGCGCTGTTCGATCCCGTTGCGACAGGTCGAGAACACTCCCCCACCGACGTCGGTGAGCGCGCCGCCGACCGAGATGTCGACGAGATGCTCCGACAGGTCCGGCTGGTTCGGGCACGCGCTGGCTGCGACGACGCGGCGCATCGCACACGGGCCGTTGTCGGCGTGGGCGCCCTCGCCGACGACGACCGATTCTCCGCGGTCGGTCCGCAAGTGGAGTTTAGCGCCGGGCACCGTGTGGCTGAGTGCCGTCGCGAGACGAAGGCGTTCGAGTGGTTTCATCAGGGTCTCCTCGGAGGATGGTGGAAGGGTTGGATCGGCGGGTGAAGGATTCGGACAGCTGGGGTGCCGGTCAGGCCGGCGTCGCCGAGCTGGCACGGCGGACGAGTTCGATCGATGCGGCGCGCACCTGCTCGGGGGCAGTGAGCGGTTCGACGAACGCGACCCGCGCGGTCGCGAGGTGGTCACTCCCGGAGCGAGCGTCGAACGTCATGCCGTAGCGGTCGATCGACGTGACGTCGGCGCGCTCCACCTCGGCGACCCCGGCGAGATGCCGAACGATCGCTGCGCACGAATCGGCGTGATCGGCGTTGAGATGGTCGATCATCGGCGATGCGGCCGGGATGACGGGATCGGCGCTCGCCGCGCGGTACTCCTCGCCGGTTCCCCACCCCATCACACCGAAGCCACCGACGTATCGGAGGTTCGCGACGTCGAAGCGCCACCACGAGAAGTCGGCGAAACCGACGTAGTGGCGAGCAAACGGGTGGACGTCGAGATGCGCGTCGATCTCGCAGTCCGATGGCTCATACGGGACGAAGCTGCCGAGCACGGTGACGCGAGAGAGCGACAGCGGGTCGACGCCGGGTTCGGCAAGCGCCTCGACGAGCACGCTCGCCCGGGGATCGCGTCGCAGGTTCTGGGTGTGCTCGGCGAGGTCCGAGATGCAGACCACCGGAGCGCCGTTCGCGAGGACCGAGTACGGAGCGATCGACGCGTACGGGTGACCGGACCACGTGAGCGTGCTCAGCGTCGCGATGCCGCCCGGTTCGATCAGCGTGCGGGTGAGTTCGGAGAAGGACGGGAAGCTCGAGGTGTCGCCGACCGTCGGAGGTCCTGCGGTCTCGTGCGGGCCGGCGGGCGCGTGGCGGGTTTCGGTTGGTGCGTTGGTCATCAGATGTCTCCGTGGAGGTCGGTGATCAGTTGGTCGAGGAGGGCGCCCGTGCGCGGGCCGTTGCCGAGCAGGTACTGGTCGTCGTAGACGAGGATCCGGCGCTGCCGGCCGGCGGGGGTTTCGGCGATTCCGTCGATGTCGAGCAGACCGTCGACGCCGCCGACGGATTCGAGTCCCCGCTCGGGGACGATCAACGCATCGGGGGACGCTGCGAGCAACGCCTCGGCGCTGATCGCGGCGTAGTCGTCGACGCCGAGGTCGGCGGCGATGTCGGTCGCTCCCGCTGCCTCGATGAGCCAGTCGACGCCGGAGCCCTCGCCGAGGAGCAGTTGGACACTCTCACCGCGCAGGTACAGGACACCGACCCGCGGCGACGACGGTGCCCGCTCGGCCCGCTCGCGTGCCGCGGCGATGGCCTGATCGACGCTGTCGGCCAGTTCGTCGCCCGCGTCGACGACGTCGAGCGCGGCGGCGACCGCGCGGATCTTGTTCCCCGGTCCGTCGGACGTGCTCTCGCGATCGATCACCGTGGTCTCGACTCCGAGCCGGTCGAGCGCGTCGAGCGTTTCCGCGGGACCGGCGAGGTCGGTGGCGAGCACGGTCGTGGGTTCGAACGCGAGGATCGGTTCGGGTGCGAGCGCACGCTGATAGCCCACCTCGGGAAGCGCATCGGCGTCGGCCGGATAGGTGGCCGAGATGTCGGTCGCCACCACCTGCTCGCCGAGGCCGAGTGCGAACACGATCTCGGCGAGGTCACCGTCGACGGGCACGATGCGCTGCTCGGTCACCGCCGGTGCGGTCGCTGCGGATGGTACGTCTGTCGGCGCCGAGGTCGTGTCCGCAGCCCCGACCATCTCGGATGCGGAGGTGCCGGCCGAGCCGACGTCACAACCGAGCGTCGCCACACCGACGACGAGCGCCAGGGCACAGAGTCTCGCCGTCGGTGTCATGACGCGAGATGTTAGGTAATCCTAACTCTCATTGCAAGCCCAGGTTACATCGCGCTCAGAATGGCGTTCTCGTGATCTGTTCGCGCACGGAGCGCCAGAAGAGTTCACGAGATCGGCTGGGTCCGGCGCTGGTCGGGCGCGGGCGGTCAGGCGATGTCGTCGAGCGGGGTGGGGAGCGCCTGGCCCTCGGTGTCGGTGAGTTGGTCGACCAGCGCCAACGCGACCACGACGGTCGCCGACGCGCACAACGCACCGCCGACTCCGTACAGGGCATAGCCGAGCACCGCGGCCACGATCGGGACTGCCGGTCCGAGGTGGAGCGACCGCTCGTCGATGCGCGGCCGCCAGACGAAACCTTCGAGCGACTGGAGCCCCAGGGCGACAGCCACCACCGCAGCAACGGCGTACAGCGGGACGAGACCGAAACTGAACACGATCAGCGGGAGCCAACCGAGAACGATTCCGAGGTACGGCAGCATCCCCACCGTCGCTGCGAAGAGCGCGAGCAGACCGGCTGCGGGCGCATCGATCAGCACCGCCCCGATGTACACGGCGACGCCGTTCACCACGCCCTGGACCAACGAGGCACCGACATAGATCTGGGCCCGGCGGGTTGCTTCGGGAACGGCCGCATCGAGCGCGTCGCGCTGTTGGTGAGGCAGGAGGTCCAGACCGCCACGGAGGAGGCGCTGCCCGTAGATCAGCAGGAAGATCGTGAGGATCATCGTGATCAGATAGGTCGGCGCCGAGAACGCAGCGTTGCGGAGCGAGTCGCCTGTGGACCCCACGTTGTCGGCCAACCGCTCGGTGACCTCCGCGACCTGGTCAGCGAGTCCGATGTCGGACGCGAAGGTGCCGATCCGATCGCCTCGCTGTTCGATTGCCTCGGCGATCGCTGGCCCCTGATCGTTCAACCGCTCGACCTCGTCGTGCACGCCGGTCGAGAAGACGAAGGCCACGCCGACGATTGCGAGCACGAGGAGCACGAAGCTGAGCACGCCGGCCACCGGGCGCGGAAGTACCGCGTCGAGACCTCGGACGACCGGTGCGATGAAGAGCGCCAGAAGCGACGCGGCCACGGCCCACCCGAACACCTGGTGCGCCGCCACGAACACGTTGCGGACCAGGATCACTCCGAGGACGCCCGCTGCGACGAGCACGGCAGTGCGCGCACGGGGCTGCAGAACTCCGGTTCGCTCGGCAACCTGCCGGACGGGCATCGCACTAGTGTAACGATCGTGAGTGACCGGGGTCCGGACGACCGTGACTCATCGAAATCGGCCTCCGGTTCGATGCGTCTCGACGTGATCACCGTCGCCATGGTCGGCCTCGGGATCCTCATGGCGTTGGCGGTTCTCGCGATCTTTCGCACCGCGCCGGATGCCCTCACGGCGCTCAGCATCGGGGTGGTGTTCGCACTTGCACTCGACCCCGTCCTGCGCGCCACACAGCGCCGGTTGCGCTGCAGTCGAGCCATCGGCACCGTCATCGTCGGAATCGGTCTCACCACACTGCTCGGCGGCACGTTGCTCCTGCTCGGACCTCCCGCTGCCGATCAGGCCAGCGAGTTCGCCGACGAACTGCCTGCGACCATCGAGGCGTTCTACGACTGGCCGTTGGTCGGTGAGCCGCTCGAGAACGCCGATGCGATCGGCCGCGCCGAACGATTCGTCGACGACCTTCCGAATCGGATCAACGCCGACACGATCACGAGCGCTGCGGACCGTTTCGTCAGCAATGCCGCGACCATCCTGCTCGTCCTGGTCACCGCGATCGCGGTGTTGTTCGACGGTGAGGCGCTCGTCGCCCGGGTGCGTCGACTCGTGCCTCCGGAGAACCGCGAACGTGCCGACGAGGTGGGCCGGATCGTGTATCAATCGGTCGCGCGCTACTTCGCCGGCTCGGTATCGGTCGCGCTCCTCAACGGGATCGTCGTGCTGATCGCCGGGCTCGTGCTCGGTGTCCCCCTGGCGCCGCTGGCCGCGATCTGGGCTGCGCTGACGAACCTCATCCCGCAGATCGGTGGATTCCTCGGCGGCGCATTCTTCGTCGTGCTGGCATTGACCCAGGGACCGCTCGTCGGCGTCATCGCGCTCGTCGTGTTCCTCGCCTACCAGCAGACCGAGAACAACGTGATCCAACCGCTCGTGATCGGGCGAGCCGTCGATCTGTCGCCACCCACCACGATGCTCGCAGCACTCATCGGCGGCGCTGCTGCGGGCGTTCCCGGCGCCCTCGTGGCGACACCGATGATCGGTGCGGTGAAGTCCGTCTGGATGTCGACGCATGCCACCGACGAGTCGGATTCCGACGGGGAGTCAGACGGCGATTCCGACGGAGACGACGATGACTCCACGATCCTGTCGCGCCTGCTCAGCCGGCTGCGGCCAGGTCACTGAAACCCCCGCCCCGGCCCCTGCTCCGGTCCCTGCACCAGCCCCTGCGCAAGCCCCTGCGGCGAGCCCCCTGCGCCGGCCTCCGCAAATTTCGCCTGATCGTGACGCCAGCCGTCCAGATCTCCCGAAATTTCGGGGCGTGGACTCGGTGAGCGGCGATCTCATGAACTGTTCGCGCACGGAGCGCCGGAAGTGTTCACGAGATCGGCGGGCCCGGGTCGGGGGCGGGGTCGGGGTCGGGGTCAGGGCGGCCCGGGGTCACACCGCGTCGAGGGCCTGGGTGAGGTCGGCGATGAGGTCGTCGATGCCCTCGATCCCGGTGGAGTAGCGGACGAGTCCCTCCGGGATGCCGAGCGCAGCGCGTTCCTCGGGCGTGCATTCGACGTGGCTGGTGGTCGCCGGTGGACCGATGATCGTCTCGACCGATCCGAGGTTGGCGGCCCGGTGGGCGTAGCGCATGTGCGGGAGGAACTTCTTCACCGACTCGAGACCGCCGTCGAGCGCGAAGCTCAACATCCCACCGAATCCGCTCATCTGCCTGGCAGCGATGTCGTGCTGCGGGTGGCTCGTGAGTCCGGGATAGTTGACCCGCGTGACCCGGTCGTGGCCTTCGAGGAACGACGCGACGGCGTGCGCGTTCTGGGCCTGCCGTTCGACGCGCAGGTGAAGCGTCTTCATGCCGCGCAGCAGCAGGTAGGCAGCCATCGGATCGAGCGTCGCACCGTTGATCTCGCGGTAGTGGTACACCTTCTCGACGAGGTCGCGGCGTCCGGCGACGACGCCGCCGAGCGCATCGGCATGCCCGCCGAGGAACTTGGTGGCGCTGTGGACGACGAGGTCGGCGCCGAGGCTCAGCGGGAGCTGGTTGATCGGTGTCGCGAACGTGTTGTCGACCATCACGATCGCACCCTGGGCGTGGCCCGCCGCGATGAGGCGCGGCAGGTCGAGGACTTTGAGCGTCGGGTTGGTCGGGGTCTCGAGATAGAGCAGGTCGCATCCCGCCGCGATGGCGGTCTCGATGGCCTCGAAGTCGGTCGTGTCGACGAGGTCGACCTCGATGCCGATCGACGGCAGGAACTCGGTGAACAGCAGGCTGGTTCCGCCGTAGGTGTCCTTGACGGAGACGACCTTCGACCCCGGCCTCAGCAGCGCGTGCAACGAGTTCGAGATCGCGGCCATCCCGGTGGCGGCGGAGGTCGCTGCTTCGGCGCCCTCGAGGATCCGCAGTTTGTCCTCGAACACGGCGACGGTCGGGTTGGTGTTGCGTCCGTAGATGTGGCCCTTCGCGACGCCCGTCGCGACGTCGTACCACTCGTCGAAGTCGTCGTAGCCGAACGAGACGCTGTGGACGACGGGCACCTGCGTGGCGCGGTCGACCAGATAGCGGTCCTCCCCTGCCCAGACCGCCAGCGTGGCTGGGCTCGGTCGTGTGTCGGCCGGATCGGTGGATTCAGTCATGACGGGTCCTTCATGGTCGTGGTCACAGCGTTGTCTACCAGTCGGTTGCGGTCCAGCCGGGCCGATCGTCCGCTCGTTCGCCGGAGTCACCGCGATCGCCGAGCTGTCCACCGTCCCTCGAGCGTCCCGCCCCGGAATTTCGACAGATCGTGACGGAAG
>NZ_JBAVYV010000262.1:0-6559 GCF_049588435.1 Ilumatobacter sp. | reverse complement strand
CGCTCGCCGCGATCGACACGGCGAGCGCCGAGCAGGTCGACACCGCCTCGCGGGCTGCCGACCAGGCCTTCGCGTCGTACGGTCGCACGACCCCGGCCGAACGATCGGCGCTGCTCCACACCATCGCCGACGTGATCGAAACGCACAGCGAGGAACTCGCTGCGCTCGAATCGCTCGACGTCGGCAAACCGTGGCCGTCGGCGCACGACGACGAGATGCCACTGACGATCGACACGTACCGCTTCATGGCGGGAGCGGCCCGCACGATGAGCGGTGTCGCCGCCGGCGAGTACGTCGCGGGACACACGTCGATGATCCGGCGCGATCCGGTCGGCCCGGTCGCTGCCATTGCACCGTGGAACTACCCGATGATGATGGCCGCATGGAAACTCGCTGCGCCGCTCGCAGCCGGCTGCACCGTGACGCTCAAACCGTCCGAGGTCACTCCGCTGTCGACGTTGCGGCTGGCCGAACTGCTCGCGGACATCGTCCCGAGGGGCGTCGTCAACGTTGTCCACGGCGACGGCCCGACCGTCGGGGACCAACTGATCAACGCGCCCACCGTCGAGGCGATCAGCGTCACCGGTTCACCTGCCACAGGTCGGGCGGCCCTTCGAGCAGCGGCCGAACAGATCCGCCACACCCACCTCGAACTCGGCGGCAAAGCACCGGTCATCGTGTTCGACGACGCCGACCTCGACGCGGTCGTGGAGACGATTCGGGAGGGCTCGTTCTTCAACGCCGGGCAAGACTGCGCTCAGCCCTGCCGGGTCATGGCCCAATCGTCGATTTATGACGACCTTGTCGCACGGCTCACCGACGCGGTCGGCGAGATTGTCACTGGCCATCCCCGTTCGGAAGGAACCGAAATGGGCCCGTTGGTCTCGGCGGCCCATCGTGAGCGCGTCGCCGGGTTCGTGGACCGGGCACGTGAGTGCGCCGAAGTCGCGACAGGTGGTAGTTCCCGCGGCGGCGAGGGCTTCTTCTACGCACCGACGGTGATTGCCGACGCCGACAACGACGCCGAGATCGCCTACAGCGAAGTGTTCGGGCCGGTTGTGTCGGTGTCTCGTTTCACCGACGCAGACGATGCGATCAGCCACGCGAACGCCGGTCGCTACGGACTGGCGTCGTCGGTCTGGACACGCGACGCGGGTCGAGCGATGGACGTCTCCAGCCGACTGCGTTACGGGTTCACCTGGGTCAACACCCACGGCGTCGCGACGCCCGAGATGCCGTGGGCGGCGATGAAGGGATCGGGAACCGGCTGTGACATGTCGGTGTTCTCACTCGATGCCTTCACCGCGGTGCGTCACGTCATGGTGGCGCACTGATGGTCGCCGATGGCCGTGCCCCCGTGGTCGCCCACACAGCGTCGCTCGGTGGCGGAGTGATCGGTGCAAGTTGGACCGCACTCTTTCTGGCAGCAGGTACGTCCGTCGCCGTCTACGACCCGGCTGCCGGCGCCGAACATCAAGTCCGTCGCTACGTCGAGTCGGCGTGGCCGACGCTCGTCGAGATCGGGCTGGCCGGCGACGGCGATCCCGACGCCGTGACGTTCCACGCGGACCCGCGATCCGCCGTCGAGGGAGCCGACTTCGTGCAGGAAAGCGTGCCCGAACGGTTGGCGATCAAGCACGAGCTGTTCGCCGAGATCGAGTCGGCGCTGCGCAGCAATGCAATCGTGGCGTCGTCGGCATCGGGGCTCACCCTGACCGAGATGCAAGGCGGCTGGGCATCACCCGGTCGGTTCGTCTTGGGCCATCCCTTCAACCCGCCACACCTCATCCCGCTCGTCGAGGTGCTGGGCAACGGGCACACCGCGCCCGGCGTCGTCGACGACGCTCGGGCGTTTTACGAATCGGTCGGCAAGGTCACGATCGAAGTGCAGCGCGAGGTCCCCGGCCACGTGGCCAATCGTCTGCAAGCCGCGCTCTGGCGAGAAGCCATCCACCTAGTGATGGAAGGCGTGGCCCGTGTCGATGATGTCGACACTGCCGTCTGGGCAGGCCCGGGACTGCGTTGGGCCGCAATGGGTCCGACGACGCTTTTTCATCTCGGAGCCGGCGAGGGCGGCCTGGCCGCATTCTGCGAACGGTACAGCGACAGCTTCAACCGATGGTGGGACGACCTCGGCACGCCACACCTCAATCCCGAAGTGGCTGGCGAACTCGTCCGTCAGCTCTCGACCTCGCTCGGTGACGTACCGACCGAGCAGATCGCGACGCGACGCGACGCACTGATCACCGCGATGTTGCGCGCCACAACCGACATCCGCACCACCGTCGAGACCACGCCCGCCGACCGCGCGAGCCCGCCAACGGCCGTTCGATGACTGGTGGTCCGGCGGCAGGCGTCGAACATCAGACGTTGACCGACAAAGAGAACCACATCCTCGACGCCGTGATGGCCGTACTAGCACGCGACGGCATCGCAGCGACCAGCATGCGAGCCGTCGCGAGGCAGGCTGACGTAGCGCTCGGCCTCATGAACTACTACTTCGACAACAAGACGTCGCTCATTGCTGCTGCCTTGCGTCGACTCGGCGACGAGGATGCCAGGATCGTCGTACCCGATTTCGGGCTCGACGCCGAAGCGCGCTTGCGGTTCGCACTGCGCCGCGCCACCGATACGGAGTTCTTGACGACCGACTATCTTGCCCTCCGGCTTCAGTTGTGGTCATTGGCCAGCGTCGACCCGGTCTTCGCCGAGATCAACCACCAGGCACAGACGCGCTATCGGGACGGGCTGGCGGTGCTGATCGCCGCAGCTCGCCCGGACGTCGACCCCGATGAGGTACGTCGTCGGGCAGCCGACATCCTCATCATTCAGAACGGCGTCTGGCTCACCTCGATTCTGATCTCCGATCCGGATTCGATCGAGCGCAGCTTGGCACGCAGCGAGGAGATTGCGTTCGCCAAGTGAGTGATCAGCTCGGAGTTGCGGATGACTCAGGCGACATCTCGTAGTGACCTGAACCGACAGGTACACAGGTGAAGAGTTTCGCCCACACAACCCCAGCGCTGATGATGTCGACCCGACAAACCGGAACGACCTGCCAGCGTCAAGGTGCAGCTTCGCTGCCGACAAGACGTTCTGCGCGATCAGGCGCGTGAAAGTCCATGAACCGCCCGAGTCGGCACCCTTGGCTTGCTCGGCCCAGGTGTGCCGGATTGCTCGATGGTGGACTCGGCGCCAGCGCCGAGGTCTCCGGGCGGTTCAAGACGCACTCGATTCACAGTCCCATCGAGTACATCTGCGATCCGCAGCGCAGTCCACCAGTGCTCGTACTGGTTCCCGATCTTGTCCGCTGAACCACCGGGTAAGGCGCTCGCTCTGCTCTCACGAGCTGGTCCCGAAGCTACCTCGTCGCTGGCAGCTGGCAACAGCGACGAGTTCCCAGATCTCGCTGCAGTTCACTCTCAATCCTGACGCTTGCGGCCAATCTCGGCCTAGCGATCCAACCGACCGGCCGGCGCCGCTGCGCCGGGGACGAACCCCGTGCTGACAATCGCGGACAAACGGCCGATTTCGGCGTTTCGACCCCGGCACAACATCGCCCGAAATGACGTTGACCAGGGCCTGAGCCCTGGTCAACGTCATTCTTCATGGTGTCGAAGATGGGACTTGAACTCCGGTATCTGGAGATCTTGTCGAGTCTCGTTCGATGACGTTTGGCCTGGTCAGTGCTCGTTTTCGGTGGCGGGCCATGTCGTCTCGTGTCGTCTGATTTCCGCTCGTTTCGTCCAGTTCGCGGACATTCTGCTGACAAATTGCTGACAAGCGACACCTTGTCAATGACAGCGGTTCGTCGACACGAGACAACCCTTCGATGGCTATCCGTTCGGGTCGACTGCACCCCGCCGCGCGCGCAACGTGGACGGCGATCAGCCGACTGGTCACCTCGGCGAACACTCAGACATGGGCGGTCGTCGGCGGGCAGATGGTCGCCATCCACGCGACCGCTTGGGGAGTCGATGTGCCAAGCACGACCGACGACGGCGACATCGTGGTCGACGTCCGTACGTTCACACGCAATGCCCTACGAGATGTGGCCGACGCGCTCGTCGCGGACGATTTCGGCTTCGGGCAGTCGCCGGAGGGGATTGTTCGATTCACCAAGGGTGACGCCAAGATCGACTTACTCGCACCCGACGGCCTCGGATCCGACGGCCTCGGACCCGAGCCGGTCGAGATCGGTCAGGGACGCGTCGTACAAGCGCCGGGCGCCACCCAAGCGGTCAAGCGTGCGGAGCCCGTCATCGTGGAACTCGCAGGCGAACGGTTCGAGGTTCGCATCCCGAACCTGCTCGGAGCGATTGTGGCCAAGTCGGCTGCCGCAACGAGGTCGTGTCCGCCTCACGCTTCGACAAGCTGAAGCACGAGCGAGACCTCGCCACTCTCTTGATGTGCGCAGCACGAGATCCGAAGTTGGTCCAGTGGGCCGAGGCGACGACAAAGAAGGATCGAAAACGGCTTGCCACTGCGCGGCGAGCGTTCCTCGATGATGCCCACCCGTGCTGGTTCGATGGCGCCGACCGGAGTGATCTCGAAACGGTGCTCGCAATCCTTCTCGGATAGTCCGATCGAGTCACCTGGCCCGGACGGCGATGCTTGGCAACGCCAATGCTCGGCTCTGAAGGCCAGCCGATGGCGCTCACATTATGTGCGGCTCGGCCCGCACGGCGAGTGCGCGTGTTTGCGCCATAAGGGGCGGGTGGACGGGTGCTCGTCGAGAGTGGATATGCGCACCGAACCGCATCCTGGGATGCACAGATCAGCTCCTCGACCGCGGACGACGAACCCACGAACTGAAGCTCGCGTCAGGTCATCCTCTCGGCCGGAGAATGTCTTCTACACGGGTGTCTCGGTTGGTCAGGTCACGGTGAGCGTGGTGACCATACCGGCCTCGAAGTGGCTGACTGGGTTCGGCGGGATCGCAGTTGGATCCACGATGTTGCAAAAGAGGATGTAGCTGCCGGCATCAAGATCGAACAGCGCCGACTCCTCGGTACCGGTATCAACCGCCGCGATCCTGCCGATGAGTTCACCCTCGGGCAGAGCGGCCTCGATCACCGCGCCGTCTTCGTCGACCGGAAGTGCCGCTGGGTCGTCACCCCTCACGATCACCAAGTTGTGGAGGAGACCGCCCACGTTCTTTGCCACGATTTCCACGCTGCCCGCATCGGCCGAGGTCGGGTCGGGGGACACTTCACCGTCGGTCAGCACAACGCTGACCGATGCGCCGCCATCGTCCGACGACGTGGTGACCGCGGGTTCTTCCGTCTCCGGCTCGGTCGTCGCCGGGGATTCTGCTGTCGGCGCGTCGCTGCTACAGGCCGTGGCGGCCAGGAGGCAGACTGCCACGATCGCTGTGCTCGCTCGTGTTGACCTCGTCATGAGCCCCTCGCTTCTGCAGAGTGGGCATCCACTCCCACCACATCAGCATCGCGCACATCCCGACAACCGGGTGACGAACCCGAGCGACGTGACCCGCCCCGACGAGGTCGAAGCGACTACCTACCTCGAGTTCAGTCAGAACGGGTCCCCGCCGCCGCTCGATATCAACGGTTTCGAAGGGCACCCGATCCCGCTCGCGATCGGCATCACGTCTCCGAGCGGGTGTTCGCACGAGAATGTGCGGCGGGGTCGGCCCCGATGGCGACTGACCCGCTGGGCGCGGGCCGGTCGCCCGAAATCACGCGAGGTCAAAGAGGACGGCGAGCGTTTCCCGGATCTGAGACAGATGCAGTGGCCCAATGTTGCCTCGGGTCGCCACGATCCTCCGGGGCGACACTGCTCGAACGTGCTGGCATTGCGCTGCTGAACGGGAATCCAATCCATTCTTGCTGTCGGGTGCAATCGTGATCTCGGAATGAAACTCCCGGATTGTGCTGGTGAGGGGGACGACGTGGACGACGGACGGATTCGCGTCGAGAATTCGCTGGGCCGTGATCACGATCGCCGGATGGGGGAACCCAGCTTCGCGTCCCTCCGGTCGACCGAGATCGAGATCGACCACGTCACCCGAGGTCTGCATCGAGCCAAGCGTCCTCGTCGCCGCCCAGCGCGCTACTCAACTGCTGCCCGATGTGGTCTTGACGGAGCGCGCGAACGGCGAGGGTCACCGTGTTTCCGACGGTCGTGTTGAATTCGGCCGCCAGACGTTTGAGATCGTCATGAGTCGCGGTATCGATCCGAACGCTCGTGCTCTGCATGCAAAACAGCATACACATCGAGTGACCCGCTCGATATCCGCGACGACCATTCGGAGCCGCGACCGCACAGATCGGCACGTCGGCGTGCGGTCAGCTGCGCGATATCACTCGACTGAAAGTCCGGGGTTCAGGCTGCTCGTCGAGTGATAGCGCCGATCATGGCTTGACCCACGCCGCTGGAGCCGAGGCGACGTGTGGCGGCCCGTCGAGATGCTCACCTACGACGTCTGCGTACTCGAGATACTCGGGTGTCCGCAGGAAAGCCGCGGCGTCGTCGGCAGTCCGGTAGAGCTGGAACGCACGGATCACGTCCGGCTCGTCGGCGGGAAGCGTGTAGACGT
>NZ_JBAVYV010000261.1:0-6538 GCF_049588435.1 Ilumatobacter sp. | reverse complement strand
GTGGATGATCGTCGTTCGACGACCGAAGCGGAGCTTGTCGGCGCCGACCGGTCGGCGGAGGAACGGGGCGCGAACCGCTCGTTCCTCGATCCAGCGGGAGTCCGCGAGACGATCGCCGAACGTGGCGACCGTCTGACACTGAGTCGCGCCACGGTGGGGCATCGAGACGGTGGTCGAGGCCGCGAACTCGACTGCCTTGTCGTCGAGCGACGAAATGCTCTGGGCCGTGTGGAGAGCGCGATCCTCTTCGACGCTGACGACTATCTCGCAGCGATGGACGAACTCGACCAGTTGTTCCTCGACGAGATCGACGATCCCGCTCTGGGGTTGGTTCTGCGCATCAGTCAACGCGCCTTTCGTGCGGTCTCCTTGGGCGACGTCGACCGCGGACTGCAGATCAACGACCCGTCGTGCCGGATGATCGATCACCGACAGATGGGCTGGCCCGAACTGGATCTGGAGGGATTCGCCGAGCGACTCCGCTCGTTCCACCAGGTGGGTGGAACCGCGCGGATGCTCAGCACCCGAATTCACGGTGTCGACCATCAGGCCTCGTTCTTCGAGACGTTGACGGTCGTGTCGACACCGGATGGCGCCGTGTACGACGACCGCAACCTGTTGGTGTCGGCCCAGAATCCTGCAAACATGCTCACGGGCGTTCAACATCAGTTTTCGAACGATCAGTACGCGGAGGCGGCGCAGAAATTCGACGAATTACGGGCCGTTGATACACCGCACCGTCTCGTCAACGCTGCCGTCTCGCTCGGGATCCTGGTGCAGACGGCCGCTCGGAACTCGTTCTGGTCGTGGGTCGGTGCGATGCTCGCAGACGATCTGATCGCCAAGGATCAACACGGCAACTCGATGATCGCCGAATTCGCCGACATCGCAGGTGTCTCCAGCGCCGAGGGTGTGACCCGACTCGGGCTGGACGCCGAGCACCGCGATGTCATGGCCACCCGAGGAGAACGACTTGCGCTCGTGCACCTGCACGGCACACGCGATGGCCAGACCTTCCACCGGTTCGCCGTCGAGGAAGCAACCGGGTCCGGCCAGATCGCGCGGATCACCCACTTCGACTTCGATGAGCACTCGTTGCGCGCAGCAGCCGACTGTCTCGACGAGCGGTGGATCGTCGTCGACCGACTCAGCGATGCCGATGTGGCAGCCCCCGTCTTCGCCGCGTGCCGGGCATACGACCGCGATCACGAACGCCTCGCGGACTGCATCTCTGACAACGTCGTGATCGATGATCGCAAGTTTCTGGCGTGGCCCAGGATGACTAAGGCGGAGTGGTTCGACCTCAGTTCACGCGTGAAGGAACTGTCGGGGGTCGGCGTCGTCGGTCGACTCGAATCGTTGTCCGAAGCGGGAGGGATTGCCCAGATCTCTCATTGGAACTTCAGCGACGGGGGTGACCTCGATGAGATGCTCCCGGGACTGTTTCTCCTGGTTGCGCGCGACGGGCAGATCGTGCACATCGAGTCAGTACCAGACGATGTCGAACTCGAGTTCGCGGTCGCCCGACTCGACGAGTTGGTCGTCGAGTATGTCCAGCGATCAGAGGACGACGAAGAGCGGTGAAGACAGCGCTGTGAGACGATTGACCGATGAGCGACCCGCTGCTCGAGCCGTTCGAGCTGAAGCATCTCACACTGCGCAACCGCATCTTCTCGTCGTCACATGAGCCCGCCTATGCCGACGCGGGGATGCCGACCGATCGTTATCGCCTGTATCACGAGGAGAAGGCCAAGGGCGGAGTCGCGCTGACGATGACCGCCGGATCGGCCGTGGTCGCCGAAGACAGCCCGCCATCGTTCGGCAATCTGCACGCGTACGACGACGAGATCGTTCCGTGGATCCAGCGGCTGACCGACGGCGTGCACGAACACGGCGCGGCGTGCATGATCCAGATCACCCACCTGGGACGCCGGACCGGGTGGGCAGGCGGCGACTGGCTTCCCGTCTTGGCCCCGTCGCCGATCCGCGAGCCGGCTCATCGGTCGATTCCGAAGGAGGCAGAGGACTGGGACATCGAACGGATCGTCGCCAAGTACGCGGACGCGGCCGAACGAATGCAGGCCGGGGGCATGGATGGGATCGAGCTCCAGTCGTATGGACATCTCTTCGACGCATGGTGGTCGCCGGGCACGAACCGACGGTCCGACGAGTGGGGCGGCTCGTTCGACAACCGCCTCCGGTTCCCCTGGATGGTGCTCGAAGCGGTTCGGGACCGGGTCGGACCAGACTTCATCATCGGGCTCCGGATGTTCATCGAAGAATCGGTCCCCGGCGGGTTCGATGCGGAGGTCGGCATGGACATCCTCGGTCGACTCGAAGCAGCGGCTCTGATCGACTTCATCAACGTTGCAAAGGGGTCGATCCACAACGACGTCGAACTCACCGATGTCATCCCCATCCACGGCATGCCCGCAGCGCCATTTCTCGACTTCGCTGGCATGGTCCGATCGGCGACGAACCTCGCCGTGCTGCACGCCGCGAAGATCGACGACGTCGCCACCGCGCGGCATGCCATCCGCGAGGGCAAGCTCGACCTCGTCGGCATGACCCGCGCTCAGATCGCGGATCCGCACCTGGTCAACAAGATCATCAGCGGCCGCGAGGATCAGATCCGGCCGTGCGTGGGTGCGACGTACTGCCTCGATCGGATCTACGAAGCCGGCGAGGCCCTGTGTATCCATAACGCTGCGACGAGCCGCGAGGCGACGATGCCGCACGTGATCGAGCATGCCGACCACACGCGCCGCGTCGTCGTCATCGGCGCCGGCCCGGGTGGATTGGAAGCGGCTCGCGTCGCCGGCGAGCGGGGGCACGACGTCACGGTCCTCGAGGCGATGCCGTGGGCCGGTGGACAGATCCGGCTCGCCGTTCGCAACCCCCGCCGCGTCGACCTCATCGGCATCGTCGACTGGCGCGTCAAGGAGCTCGAACGGCTCGGTGTCGACGTTCGCTGCGACACGTTCGCCGACGCCGATCTGGTCCTGTCGTTGCAGCCCGATGTGGTGATCGTCGCCACCGGCGGACTTCCGCAACCCCCGGAACTCGAGAGCGGGATCGAACATGTTGCGACCAGCTGGGACGTACTCGGCGGCGATGTGACGCCAACCGGCCGTGTCCTGTTCTACGACGACAACGGCACGCACTCGGCGCTGTCGGCGGCGGAGATGATCGCCCGCTCGGGCGCCGACCTGGAGATCGTCACGCCGGAGCGGATGTTCGGCATCGAGGTCGGCGGCATGAATCACGTTCCGTATGCACGCGCGTTCAACGAGACCGACACGCGAATCTCGATCAACCAGCGTGTGGTGACGGTGAGGCCCGAGGACGGTGCGTTGTGTGCCGAGGTCGGCAGCGATCATTCCGAGCACTGCAGCCCACGTCACGTCGATCACGTCATCGTCGATCACGGGACGCAACCGATGGATGAGCTCTACTTCGACTTGAAACCGTCATCGATCAACCTGGGAGCGGTCGACTACGGCACGCTGATCGACGGTCGGCCGCAGACGCTCGAGCGCAATGCGACGGGCTCGTTCCAGCTCTTCAGGATCGGAGATGCGGTCGCGGGTCGCAACATCCATGCGGCGATCTACGACGCGCTCCGCCTGGTCAAGGATCTGTAGAGCCGGCGTGCCGGTCAATCCGCCAGGAAGTGGTCGAGCACGTTGGCCGTGACCTGAGCAACGGCGGGGTCCCCGTCGAGACCGAAGACCCAGTCCGTGGTGCCGACGGTGACGACCTCTCCGCCGGTCGGACCGTTCGGGCGGCAGCTCAACATGACGGAGTTCCCATGGCGCACCCGAGCCAGGTTCACGTCGCTCGTGCCGCCGTACACCCGCTCGGCGATGAACTCGAGGTCACCCTGGTCGCTGAGCGCGGAGATCGAGGCGGGGTACTCCCCGACGGCGAGGTTGCTCGACGGGGTGAACGCCACGATCTCGATGTCAGCCGGGAGTCCGGGTCGCGGGGCCGCGACCGGCAGCTGGAACTCGTCGAACGTCAACGGACAGCCGAGGGTCTCGTAGCCGACGATGCCGTCGTCGACGCCGAGCACGTCGCCGTACGTCAGCCCCGTTCCGGCGAACATCCAGTGATCGCTGCGATACACCACGAATCCGCCGACTCCGCGCGGCGTCGCGGCACCGAAGCGGTGGTACAGACCGAACGTCGAGCTCGCACCCAGCAGCTCCCACTCCGGTCGGCCGACGAGGGGATCGGCCCACATTCCGGTCATCTGGTCGGGCCGGCCATCGTCGACGACGGGGTCGTCGAGATGGGCGCGATATTTGTGACCCACCATGGCGATGCCGCCGGGCAGGTCCTCGATGCGGACCTGCCAGAAGCATGTGTTGCCCGAGAAGCTGACGAGGTGTCCGCCACGCTCCACGTGGGCGTCCATGGCCTCGCGTTGACCAGCCGACCAGTACTCGTCGTGGCCGATGCTGATCACGAGGTCGTAGGCGTCGAGGAGGTCGGGGTGGTGTTCGAGGTCGGTCGAGATGGCGTAGTCGAGTCGATAGCCGGCACCTTCGGCCCATTCGACGAAGCGGCGGGCATGCGTGAACCAGCCCGCCGATCCGATGGCGGCGGGGTAGTCGTGTTCGGTGCGGTAGCGCTGGAACGCCGCGCCGTCGACGTCGGGCTCCTCGCCCCAGCGTCGAGGTCGAGCCTTGCGGTCGTCGCGGTCGACATCGGGCCGCGACAGCATTCCTCGTCCGAACGGTCGCGCGTGCGACACCTGGTGGCCGCCGGTGTACAAGCTCCGTCCGCCCCACGTGTTGTAGGCGTGCCACGTGTTGGTGTCGAGCACGTACAACGCCCGGGCGCGGTCGGCGGGATCGGCCCGCACGACGAAACAGGCGTGGGCCACGTCACGCCCCGGGGACGTGTCGGCGGCCTCGAGCGTGACCAGGTAGAAGCCGGAGCGCCATCCATGCTCGACCGGGAACTGGACCGCGATCGGCCACCGGCACCCGTCGGAGTCGGCATCGGTCGGCGGCTCGAAGAACTCGCCAGGGAGGTCGCGTGCGCTCCAGACCACCTCGCGCTGCGCACCCCATCGCTCGACTCGAACGGCGTACCGATCTCGTCGGGTCGACACGTGCAGCGCCACCTGCTCCCCGGGCGCGTAGCTGAGCTTTCCGCAGTAGCCCTCGACGTCGTCCAGGAAGGTCTGGTCGTCGGGTTGTGTAACAGTGTTCACGATTCGTCGGCGAGGGTTCTTCCATCGCTGAGCGTCAGAGTGTCCACGGGTCCTCCTCGTTTCGTGGCGATGCCGTCCGCCAACCGCCCCAGCGGTCAATCTACGACGGTGGTCACGAGCGGCTGTCACGATGCCGATCCGACTCCAAGCCGACCCGGGTTCCGTCCCACCGATTCGCTGCGCTCCGAGTCGATGGCGACTTCGGCGGGCTCCGCCTTCGCAGCGTCGGGGCGATCACGCCCGTTTCCCTCGTTGCTCGAGGTCACCCGTCAACAGACCGAACCCCGCTCCCGACTCGTGGATCGCTTCAGCCGAGCGCGCGGACGGCGTCAGCGATCGGGACGGAACCCGAGACGACCTCGAACGTTGCGTCGATGCCCCGCCCGGAATCGATGAGCTCGGCGAGCACCTCGGCCACGTCGACGCGGGGGATCTCGGCTCGGTCGGCGTGCTCCGCGACCTGCACCGAACCTGTCGAGTCGCCATCGGTCAACTTGCCGGGGCGAACGATGGTGTGTGCCAGCTTCGAGCGACCGGACGCGTCGCGCACGGCCTCGTCGGCCTCATTCTTGGCCCGAAGGTACACGCTGAACGTCTCATCGCCGTCGGGCGGATCGTCGGCGCCCATCGAGCTGACGATCACGAACCGTTCGGCGTTCACCCGGATCGCCGATTCGACCGACTTGACCGCTCCGTCACGATCGAGAGTGCGTTTACGATCGGGGCCACTGTCCGGACCGGCTCCCGCAGCGAAGACGACGACGTCGCTGTCGGTGAGTGCCGCGTCCAGGTGTGACTCGTCGGCCGCCTCGATGTCACAGAGGATGGGCTCGGCGCCGTCCTCGCGGAGGTCGTCGAACTGATCGCTGGAGCGCACGAGGCCCCGGACGGCGTGGCTGCGCGCCACGAGCTTCCGCGAGAGATGGCGGGCGATCTGGCCGTGGCCACCGACGATGGTGATCTGTTTGGGTGAAGTCATCGGTGCGGAAGTACCCGCCCGGCCCCCCGAGTGAAACGCCTGTCGATGTTCGAACCCATCATTCGATCCCCGTGAAATCGGGGGTACGGCGTTCGGACATGGCTCGCGTCCCCTCCTGGAAGTCGTCGGTCCGACGCAGCCGTTCCTGCTCGGCGAGCTCGCGACGCGTGGCGGACTCCACCCGATCGGCGAGGTCGCCGCGCAAGGTGGCCCGGATGCTCTCGACGGCCAGCGGAGCCGACGTTGCGATCTCGACCGCGAAAGCTCGGGCTGTCGACGCGAGGTCGCCGAGCGGGACGACCCGGTCGACGAGTCCAATGGATTCGGCCTCGAGG
>NZ_JBAVYV010000260.1:0-21014 GCF_049588435.1 Ilumatobacter sp. | reverse complement strand
GGTCTGTGTCCCACTCGGAGCGGGTGCGTTCGACGCGACCGACGTCGCGGGACGGCTGGGCATGGCGATCGTGCACGACGAGCCGCACGGACGATGGGCGATCGGACCCGAGTCGCTCGGAGATCGGGCACTGACGACCGCTGCGGCCCCCGAGCTGGTGCTCGATGATCTCGACGGCAACGAGTTCCGGTTGTCGTCGCTGCGCGGCCAGAAGGTCGTGATCGTCTCCTGGGCTCCCTATTGAGGTTGCTCCTTCGATCTGCCCGGGTGGCAGGCATTGCGCTCCGAACTCCACGCCGACGGCCTGGAGGTCGTCACGGTGTCGCTCGAGCTGGCTGGACCTGACGCATCTCGAGCGCTGATCGAGGCGGCATCGCCGGAGCACCCGTCGCTGCTCGACCCGACGCATCGGATGGGTGCGCTGTTCGGCGTGGTCAACATCCCGAACGTGATCTGGATCGACGAATCGGGGACGATCGTCCGCCCGCCCGAGCCAGGCTGGCCGTCGGGCCGTCTCGCGCTGCCCGACGACATGTTCGGCGCGATCCCCGAACTCGGTACATCACCCACGGCACCGCCGGCACCCGATGGTGGGCCCGGCCAGTGGGACGTGCTCGGCTCGGGACAGGACCGTGAGGCCTACTCCGCGGCCATCCGAGACTGGGTCGCGAAGGGTGCGGACAGCGAGTACGCGATGTCTCCCTCCGAGGTGGTCGCGCGGTCACAACCACGGTCGGCCGACGTGTCCGCGGCGGCCGCCCACTTCGAGTTGGCCAACCGACTCTGGACCGACGGAGACCGAGACGCCGCGATCGACCACTTCAACGAATGTCATCGGCTCCAGCCCGACAACTGGACCTACAAGCGCCAGGCGTGGTCGCTGCTCGGACGCGAGCGCGTCGGCGGGAAGTACGGACAGTTCGTGCAAGCGCCGATCAAGGGGGAGGAGTCCGACTGGCCGTTCACCTCGGACTTCACATCCGACGTGCTCAACACGGAGATCGGCGGCTACTACCCCTCGACTCTGGAGCGGTAGCCCGTCCGCTCGACAGCGGGTCGAGTCACCCGGGCGTCAGATGAACGGCGTGCGGGTCCAGAGGTCGGCGGTGTCGGCATCGACCGGTTGGGGCGCGCCGCGCAGTTCGACGACGCTGATCGTTCCCGGGAAGCCACGCAACTCGATCTCGCCGAACGGTTCGGCGGTCACGCCTTCGGGCAGTCGCTCGATCTGCATCGCGGGCATCAGCACCTCGACGCCTTTCGCCCGGTCGCACAGGCGTGAGGCCATGTTGACGGCCGAGCCGATGTAATCGTCGCCTTCGAAGAGGAGCGCGTGGCCGGTTGCGATTCCCGCTCGCACCGTCAACGGGTTGCAGACCTCGGCGGCACGCCGCTCGAGATCCTGGACGAACGCGATCGCGTCGACTTGCTGGACGGCGACGCACATGCATCCGTCACCGAGCCATTTCGCGATCCGGACACCACGTTCGGAGCCGACCGATCGCACGATCGTGCGAAACGCGCTCAGGATGCGCCCCGCGGCGTCGTCGCCGAACGCCGCCGTGTAGTTCGTGAACCCGGACAGGTCCACGAACACGAAGGTCCGGGGCACACGCATCTCATGCATGCTATTCGCTCGAATGTGAACTGCAGCTGAACACTCTCCGCTGCGACGCGGTCCACAGGCTGTTGTAGGTTCGGCCCATGAGCGCCCGATTCACCTACTCGGCCTGGGATGGCACGCAGACAGGGTTCGAATTCGACGCCGACGGAGCGTTCGACGAACTGACCGACGAACTGCTGTACCACGGAGACGTCGACGCCGCACTGCGCCGGATGATGCAGGACGGGATGACCGATCGCGACGGCAACCAGCTCCAGGGTCTGCGCGAGTTGCTCGAGAAGTTGCGGGCCGAGCGTGAAGAGCGACTGGCGAACAGCGACCTCGGCGGCGTCTACGACGAGATCAACGACGAGCTGAACGACATCCTCGACGAGGAACGCCACGCGATCGACAACGCCCTGCGCGACGCGCAGAACTCGGGCGACGAACGTCGTGCGGAGAACGCCGAGGCCGCCGCTCAGGACCGCAACATGCGTCTCGACCTGATGCCCGACGACCTCGCCGGCAAGGTCCGCGAACTCGACTCGTACAACTTCGAGTCGGCCGAGGCGAAGCAGCGTTTCGAACAGCTGATGGAGAAGCTCAAAGAGCAGCTCATGCAGCAGATGGTCGACCAGATGTCGGGAGCGATGCAGAACATGTCGCCCGAGGACATGGCGCGCGTGAAGGACATGATGGCCGCGCTCAACGAGATGCTCGAGAAGCACCAGCGGGGCGAGGACCCGGGCTTCGACGAGTTCATGCAGGAGTTCGGCGATTTCTTCCCCGAGAACCCCGAGAACGTCGAGGAACTGCTCGAACAGATGGCCCAGCGGATGGCGGCCATGCAGGCGATGATGAACTCGATGACGCCCGAGCAGCGGGCGCAGCTCCAGGACCTGAGCGATCAGCTGATGGGCGACATGGATCTGCAGTGGCAGATGCAGCAGCTGTCGGGCAATCTGCAGCAGATGTTCCCGCAGATGCAGTGGGAGCGCAGCTACGACTTCGAGGGGCAGGACCCGATGGGGTTCTCGCAGGCGATGCAGGCGATGCAGGACCTCGGCGACATCGACCAGCTCGAGAACCTGCTGCGCAACGCGTCGAGCCCGAGCGCGTTGGCCGAGGCCGACATGGACAAGGTCCGCAACCTGATGGGTGACGACGCCGCGAAGTCACTCGAACGCCTCGCCGAGCTCACCAAGCAACTCGAGGCGGCGGGATTGGTCGAGCAGAAGGAGGGGCGCCTCGAGCTGACTCCGAAGGGGCTGCGCAAGATCGGTGCCAACGCGCTGCGCGAGCTGTTCTCGAACCTCTCGAAAGAGATGGCCGGGCAGCACCAATTGAACGAACAGGGGATGGGTCACGAGCGGACGTACGACAGCAAGGAGTACGAGTACGGCGATCCGTTCCAGCTCGACCTGAACCGCACGATCCGCAACGCGATCCGACGTCAGGCCGGCGAGGGCTCGACGAGCATGCCGGTGCGTCTCTCACCCGACGACTTCGAGATCGAGCGCATGGAGCACCTCACCCGCTCGTCGACCGTCCTGATGCTCGACCTCTCGCTGTCGATGCCGATGCGCGACAACTTCCTTCCGGCGAAGAAGGTGGCGATGGCGCTGCATCACCTGATCTCGACGCAGTTCCCGCGCGACTACCTCGGCATCGTCGGATTCTCCGAGACGGCACGCATCCTCACCGCCGAGCAGCTGCCCGAGGTGTCGTGGGACTTCGTGTACGGGACGAACATGCATCACGGCTTCACGCTCGCCCGCCAGTTGCTCGCGCGTGAGTCGGGCAACAAGCAGATCATCATGATCACGGACGGGGAACCGACCGCGCACATCACCCCGGACGGGTACCCGTTCTTCAACTATCCGCCGGCACGCGAGACCGTCGAGGCCACGCTGCGCGAGGTCGTGCGCTGCACGAAGAGCCAGATCCGGATCAACACGTTCGGGCTCGGCGCCGACGGTTCGCTGCGCGCGTTCATCGAACGGATGACGCAGATGAACGGCGGTCGTGCCTTCTTCACGACGCCCGAGAACCTGGGCGACTACGTGTTGGTCGACTTCCTCGACGGCAAGCGCCAACAGGCCCGCGCCGGCCGCCGCTCCGCCTGACCCCCGCCGCGCGCGACGCGCATCGTGCGATCTCGTGATCTCTTCGCGCACGGAGCGCGAGAACAGTTCACGAGTTCACCAGCGGCACCGGCGGGCTCCATCTGGATTCGCGCGTTGGGTCGACCTCTGCGCGCGCTTCGCGCGATTTCTGCGAATGACCCCTTGCGAACCGGGGGAGACGTCTGGCAGAATGACAGCACTGTAGTTACAAGGTCGAAACCGCTACGTCAAGCATCCTCCCTGAGCAGGGGAGACACCGTGCAGAGGGCGTCTCGACCACACGAAATCGCTTCATCAATCGCTTGTGCCGCTGGACCCGGCGCCTTGGCAGGAGGTCCACACCATGCAATTCATCACCACATCGAGCATCACGATCAGCGCAACGCCGGTCGAACCCGAAGCCGACTGGCACGATCGCGCCAACTGCCTGGGCGTCGACCCCGATCTGTTCTTCCCCGAGCGCGGCGCATCGACCCGCGAGGCCAAGGAGGTCTGCCGCGGTTGCGAGGTCCGTCACGACTGCCTCGAGTTCGCGTTGCAGAACGGCGAGAAGTTCGGGATCTGGGGCGGGCTCTCCGAACGTGAGCGCCGACGGATCCGTCGTCAGCGTGCGCAGGTGGCCCGCAGCACGATCGGAGCCTGATCGGGCCGGTGCACTCCGCTCACGTCGAGGGGGTAGCATCGAATCATGCTCTCGGGAAACGAAGCCATCATCGTCGTCGCTGTGATCCTGCTGTTGTTCGGCAGCTCGCAGGTGCCGAAGTTGGCTCGAAATCTCGGTAAGGCACAGAAGGAATTCAAGGACGGTCTCGACCAGGGCAAGGCCGAGTCGGCCGAGGCCGACGACGAGAAGTCATCCGCTGAATCCTGAGGCGCCTGCCGCACCACAACTGAACGGTTCGACCGACGTGCCCTGACCTCTGTGTCGGGGCACGCTCGCGTCCGGGCTGCGATGACGGGTTGGCATCCGCACGCTGTGTACGGTCGCGTCATGGAACCGGGGACGCAGGAATGGCTCGATCAAGTCGTCGAGGGGCCCATCGACGACCTTCGTGCGATCGTCGATCCTCACCATCATCTGTGGCCGAGCGACGGGGCGCTTCCGTACGGAGTGGACGATCTCGTGGGCGACACGACCGGGAGCCATCGGGTTGCTGCCACCGTCTTCATCGAGTGTCACGCCGCCTACCGCCCCGATGGTCCCGAACGACTCCGTCCGGTCGGTGAGACCGAGTTCGTCGCGGCTGCGGCCGACGACCTCGCCGTCCGCCACCCCGACGCGGCGCCGATCAGTGGCATCGTCGCCCACGCCGACCTGACCGACGATGGTCTCGACGAGATCCTCGATGCCCACGAAGCAGCAGCTGGTGGCCGTTTCCGCGGTATCCGCGACGCCTTGGCGCGGGCGCTCGAGCCCGACGCCCACATGATCCCGGGCGGGTACGCGGAGGGGAAGTCCGCCGACCCCGCATTCCGCCGTGGTGTCGAGCGCCTCGGCGTGCGCGGTCTCACCTACGACAGTTGGCACTACCACCACCAGAACGCAGACTTCGCGGACCTCGCTCGGGCTGTGCCGGAGACCACGATGGTCCTCGACCACTTCGGGACGCCCGTGGGTGTCGGCCGGTTCGCCGGCCGCCACGACGAGATCTTCGAGCAGTGGAAGCTCGACATCGCGCAGGTCGCCGCGTGTCCGAACACCGTTGCGAAGCTGGGCGGTCTCGCGATGCCCGACAACGGTTTCGGTTTCCACACCGCCGACAAGCCCCCGACGTCCGACGAACTGCTCGCTGCACAGCGGCGGTGGTACGAGCATGCGATCGAGTGCTTCGGACCGGAGCGGTGCATGTTCGAGAGCAACTTCCCGGTCGACCGGTTCTCGCTCTCGTATGCCGTGTACTGGAACGCCATGCAGCAACTGGCAGCGCAGTACACCGAGACCGAACGCGACGCGATGTTCGCCGGCACGGCGCGTCGCGTGTATCGCCTCGAGCTCTGAAAACGCGCGTCGGTGCCTGGCACCGACGCGCAGGTTCAGACGGAGGCGTCGACGTCTTGGCGTCGTGACTTGAGAATTCGACGACGCTCGCGCTCGGAGCAGCCGCCCCAGACGCCGTGGTCGATGCGTTCCTCGAGCGCGTACTCGAGACAGCGACCCATCACGGGGCAGTCACGACAGATCTTGCGTGCCTTGTCGACGCCGACCCCGTCGCTCGGGAAGAAGGTTGCCGGGGGATGCAAGCGACAGTTTCCCGTGGACATCCACGCAGTCTCGGAGTCGGGGTCGGGCGGCGCCGTCGTGAGTGTTGCAGGCCGACCATTGAGTGCGGCGATCGCTTCCGGGCTCAGCCCGGTGGGGTTGCGACGTTCGGTTCGCTTGCTGCGTTTGATCATCGAGGATCCTTTTCGTGGAGAGAAAACGGGCGTCCGATCGAACAGGGTTGGACAATCGGCACCTCACACATATTGACGTTCGGGGGGTGTGGTTGGTTCCCAGTTTTTGATTCGTTTCGCGGGGGTTCTCGGTGTCGACGTGTTCGACTCGGAATGTTCGAGACTGTCGTAACAACGATGGCGAACTGTAACACGTTCGTAATGTCGAGGCAAGCATTCCCCTCGTGCGGGTCGATGCGCCGGTCACCCCTGGCTGGACCTCGATCCGAGTCGCTAGAGTGCGCGCCATGTCAGACCTCGACACCAGTGCTGAATCCGCCGGACCCAAGGCGCATGCGCGGATCGTCTACCTCGGCCCCGTCTCGCCTCACTGGGAGGTCTACGGCGACTGGGGCGACCGCCAGACGCTGGACGAGTTCCGCGCGCGTGTCCTCGCACGCCTCGTGCTCCTGCCGCGCGAGGACCCGCAGTTCCGCCGCAACCGTGAACGGATCGTGCGCGACGCCGAGCGGGAGATGATCTCGATCGAATGGGATCTCGGCGTGGTCGTGCAGCAGCAGGCGAAGGCGACCGCGCCCGCTGAATCGGCCGAGTCCACGGAGGCGACCGTTGCCGCCGACCAGCCGTCCGAGTCCGGCGAGACCGCACCCGAGACCGACGACAACGCAGCCGCGGTGGCGGACGCTCCGAGCGACGCCGCAGAGGCGCCCGCGACCGATTCCTGAGCAACGGAGCCCGTTCGTGAACGGACCGTTCTGGCCGGCTCCGCTCGAATCGGAGGCGCAGGGTTCGACCCCTCCGATCGAGTTGCCGCTGCGCGGTCCCGACGGAAGCCGCCGGGACGGGACCGACGAACGGTTCGTCAACCGTGAACTGAGTTGGCTCGCCTTCAATGACCGCGTTCTGGAGCTGGCCTCCGAACCCGGGGTCCCACTTCTCGAGCGGGCGAAGTTCTGCGCGATCGTCTCGACCAATCTCGACGAGTTCTTCCAGGTGCGCGTCGGGGCGCTCAAGGATCAGATCGCGGCGGGGTTCGATCGTCCCACCCCGGACGGGCGCACGCCCGCGCAACAACTCGAGGACATCACGGCGCACGTGCCCGACTTCGTCGAACGCCTCGACAGCACGTTCGTCGACGACCTCGTGCCGGCACTCGCCGACGCAGGCGTCGAGATCATCCACTACGCGGAGCTCTCGACCGAGGAGATCGTCGCCCTCGATCGGTGGTACGAGGAGCGGGTCTACCCGGTGCTCACCCCGCTCGCCGTCGACCCCGGTCACCCGTTCCCGTACATCTCCGATCTTGCGCTCTCGCTCGCCATCAACGTCGCCGACCCCGACACCGGCGACCGACGCTTCGCGCGCCTCAAGGTGCCCAACGTCTTCCCGCGTCTCGTCGAGGTCGCCGTGGGCCGGTTCCTGCCCGTCGAGGAGTTGATCGCTGCGAAGCTCGACACGTTGTTCTCCGGCATGATCGTGGAGGAGTGGACACCGTTCCGCGTCAGCCGCAACGCCGACATCAACCTCGAAGAGGACGAGGCCGACGACCTGCTCGAGGCGGTCGAGAGTGAAC
Organism: Ilumatobacter sp.; assembly: GCF_049588435.1. Classification (GTDB taxonomy): domain Bacteria; phylum Actinomycetota; class Acidimicrobiia; order Acidimicrobiales; family Ilumatobacteraceae; genus Ilumatobacter_A. The sequence continues at coordinate 13,318 of NZ_JBAVYV010000260.1, read as the reverse complement.
TGCGCCGTCGCCGGTTCAACAAGGCGGTCCGCTTGGAGGTCGCCCACGACGTGGGGCCCGAGTTGTTGGCGTTGCTCGTCCGCGAACTCGAGTTGACCCACGCGGACGTCACGTACCACCGTTCCCTGCTCGACCTGAGCTGCCTGTGGGACTTGATGGCGATCGACCGTCCCGACCTGAAGGACGAGCCGTGGCCGGCGGTCACGGCGGGACGTCTGGCGGCCGCCGACGATGCCGATCGTCCGATCTTCGACGTGATGCGGCATCGCTCGATCCTCCTGCACCATCCGTACGAGAGCTTCTCGACGAGCGTCGAGGAGTTCATCAAGCAGTCGGCCGACGACTCCAAGGTGAAGTCGATCAAGATGACCCTGTACCGCGCCGGCGGTGACAGTGCGATCATCCGCAGCTTGATCCGGGCGTCCGAACGGGGCAAGCAGGTCGCGGTCCTCGTCGAACTCAAGGCTCGGTTCGACGAAGCCGCCAACGTCCAGTGGGCCAAGCAGCTCGAACGTGCCGGCGTCCACGTCGTGTACGGCATGGTCGGGTTGAAGACGCACTCGAAGGTCGTGTTGGTCGTGCGCGACGACGGCGACCGGTTGCGCCGGTACTGCCACATCGGTACGGGCAACTACAACGCGAAGACGGCGCGGATCTACGAGGACCTCGGCCTGCTCACGTGTGAGGAGGCGATCGGCGATGACGTGCTCGAGTTGTTCAACCACCTCACCGGATACAGCCGATCGGTCGACTACAGCACCCTGCTCGTCGCGCCGCGGGATCTTCGCCGCGCGCTGCTCGACCTGATCGAGCACGAGTCGTCGTTCGGCCCCGACGGTCACATCACGCTGAAGTGCAACTCGATCGCCGATCCCGAACTCGTCGAGGCGCTGTACGCAGCGAGCGCCACAGGGACGCGCATCGACCTGCTCGTACGCGGGATCTGCTGTCTCCGTGCCGGTGTGCCCGGGCTGTCGGAGAACATCCGGGCCCGGAGCGTCCTCGGCCGATACCTCGAACACAGCCGGATCTACCGGTTCTCGCACGGCAACCTGATCCACGGCGAACGGGTCGACGGGGCGCACAGCGACGCACTCCACATGATGGGGTCGGCCGACCTGATGCCGCGCAACCTGAACCGTCGCGTCGAGGTCATGGTGCCGATCGAGAACCCACGGCACACGGAGTGGCTCGATCAGGCGATCGAGTTCGGTCTCGCCGACGACGTGGTGGCGTGGGAACTGCAGCCCGACTATTCGTGGGCGCGCATCGGCCCGACGAATGCGTTCGAGCCGCACCCCCAGGAGCGGATGTATCACTGGACGGTCGAACGCCAGACGGGTTCCACCGGCACGCGCTCCACGGACTGAGCATCCGCCGGTTCCGAAGCCCCCTCCAGGCGCTGGGACGCCCTTGTTCGCTCGCGCGTCGTCGATCGTTCACCCTCCGTTCACCGAACGCGCCGTGCGGTTCACCTTGTCGTCGTACCTTGCTGGCTGTCGCTCCGGGCATTGGGTCCGGGCGCGGCATTCACCCCCCCCAAACAACCAACACATGGAGTCCGACAGCGTGAACAGCAAACGTCGTATTTTCGCCGGGGCAGTCGCCCTTTCATTCGTTGTCGCCGCATGCGGCAGCGATGACGATTCGAGCAGTGAAGAAACAGAGACCGAGGCCAGCGAGGACGCAGAGTCCGCGGTGACCGAGGCAGAAGAAGCAGCCGAGACGGAAACGTCGGAGGCGATGGAGGAGACCGAGACCGAGACCTCCGAGGCAATGGAGGAGGCCGAGACCGACCTGGCCGGCCTCTCCGGCGACATCACCATCTCGGGTTCCTCGACCGTCGAGCCGATCTCGGTTCGCGTCCAGGAACTCTTCAACAACCAGGCACCTGACGTGAACATCACCGTCGACGGCCCGGGAACGGGTGACGGCTTCCAGCTGTTCTGCAGCGGTGAGACCGACATCTCGGACGCATCCCGTGCGATCAAGGACGAAGAGGCAGCCTCCTGTGAGGAAGCCGGCATCGAGTTCACGGAACTGCAGGTCGGCATCGACGGCCTCGCTGTCATCACGAATGCGGCCAACGACGCCGTCGAGTGCGTGTCGTTCGAGCAGATCTACGGTCTCGTCGGACCGGAGTCGACCGGCGTCACCAACTGGAGCGACGCGAACGAACTCATCGTCGAAGTCGGTGGCGAAGGCGACCTGCCCGACGCCGAGCTCGAAATCTACGGGCCCGGCGAAGAGTCCGGAACCTTCGACAGCTTCATCGAGATCGTTCTCGAGGGCATCGCCGAAGAGCGTGGACAAGAGGCGATCACCCGCCCGGACTACAACCCGTCGGCTGACGACAACGTGATCCTGCAGGGGATCCAGGGGTCGGAGACCAGCTTCGGTTGGGTCGGCTACGCCTTCGCTGACACCGCCGAGGACGTCAAGCTGCTGCAGGTCGACGGGGGCGAAGGCTGCGTTGCGGCCGACCCGGAGACGATTGCGTCCAACGAGTACCCGGTCAGCCGGCCGCTGTTCATCTACGTGAACAACGCCTCCGCCGCCGAGAACCCGCAGCTGTCGGCCTTCGTCGACTTCTACGTGGGTGAGGGCCTCGACACGGCAGTGGCCGAGGTCGACTACGTCGCTCTCAGCGAGGACGCCAAGGCAGAGGTCCGCAGCGCCTGGGAAGCCGCAGGCTGACGAACCGATCCCCCGAGTGATGTCGAGGTCGTCCCATCGAACGGTCATCCGACCGAGCTGGGGCGGCCTTGGCGGGCTCGTGATCATTCCAGGGCCAGTTAGCGTTCCACCCGCCGAATCGCCCCGAAATCCCGACACCCCCCGAGACCGGAGTTTGGACAACGCACGATGACCGATACATCCTTGACGCTCGAGCAGTTGGCTGCGCCCGCTGGTCAGCGACGACGCGAGAGCATCGTGCGCGGACTCGTGTTCGCAGCGGCGATCGCCAGCGTCCTGATCTCCGCTCTGATCGTCTGGTCGCTCCTCCGTGAGGCCTGGGTCTTCATGACCGAGATCGACTGGTCCTTGACCTGGGGACAGATCGGCTGGTTCCCGCGGCGCGGGATCTACGACATGCCGACCCTCCTCGTGGCGACCCTGATCGTCACGGTGATCGCCATGATCGTCGCAGCCCCCCTCGGGCTCGGCGCGGCGATCTACATGTCGGAATACGCCCGGCCAGGCGTCCGCAAGGTCCTGAAGCCGACACTCGAGATCCTTGCCGGGATCCCGTCGGTCGTGCTCGGTGCGTTCGCGATCGCGTTCATCGCTCCGAACGTGGTGGCCAACATCGGAGGCAGCGACGGCGGGTCGCTGATGGCGGCTGGAATCGGCGTGGGAATCCTCACGATCCCACTCGTTGCCTCGATCTCCGAAGACGCGATGCGCTCGGTGCCGAGAGAGCTCCGGGAAGCGTCGGAGGGTCTGGGGGCCCGCAAGATCACCACGGTCACCCGCGTCGTGCTCCCCGCCGCCGTGTCCGGGCTGGTCGCCGCGTTCATCGTCGCGGTGAGCCGTGCGATCGGCGAGACGATGGTCGTCTTCCTGGCCGGCGGTGCTGCCGATGCCGCCGTGTTCAACGCTGATCCCTACGAGGGGAGCCTCACGATGACCGCGGCGATGGCCTCGCTCGCAAGCGGGACCGATCAGGTCGTCGGCGCCGGACTCACCTTCCAGAGTCTGTTCTTCGTCGGATTGGTGCTGTTCCTGATCACGCTGGTGCTGAACATGATCGGCAACGCGTTCGTCGCCCGAGTCCGAGAGAAGTACTGAGGAAACCATGAGTCTGTCGCAACCCCTCGTCGGTGAGCGCACCCGCGAGCAGATCCGCAAGAGCGTCACCGAACCAAGTTCCGACGTGGCGGGTGGCATCTTCAAGTCACTCCTCATGTTGTCGCTCGGCCTGGCGCTGATGATCATCGCCGTCCTCTTCGTCGACCAGATCGTCGACGGCTGGGCGCAGCTCAGTACGCGGCTCGGCGGCTTCCTCCAAGGGACGCTGCGGTCGCGGTCCGAGGACGAACTCCTCGGTGTCCACCAAGGTCTGTACGGCTCGTTCTGGATCGCCGTGTTCGTCGCCGTGCTGGCGTTCCCGATGGGCCTCGCTGCCGCGATCTATCTCGAGGAGTACGCGAGGGAGAACCGGTTCACGTCCTTCCTCGAGCTCGTGATTCGCAACCTGGCGGGTGTCCCGTCGGTCGTGTACGGACTGCTCGGTCTGTTCCTGTTCGTGAACTCAGGGTGGCTGAGCGAGAACATCACGAACGGCTCGACCGTCATCTCGGCCGGGCTGACGATGTCCGTGCTCGTCCTGCCGATCGTGATCATCACGTCCCAGGAGGCGCTACGGTCGGTTCCCGCCGGGCTCAAGGAGGGCGCATACGGAGTGGGAGCGACACAGTGGGACATGATCCGCTCGCAGATGTTGCCGTACGCAGCCCCGGGGATCCTCACGGGCACCCTGCTCTCGATGTCACGTGCGATCGGTGAGGCCGCCCCGCTGATCCTCATCGGTGCGATCACCGGCGGGATGACCGCCAACCCGGGGATCACCGACGTTGGGTCTCTCGACGAGGCGTTCACAGCGATGCCGATCATCATCACCACATGGGTCCAGCAGTCCGGTCGCGACGCCGGCTTCCTCACGGCGGCCGCGGCTGCCATCGTGGTGTTGCTGGCATTCGTGATGGTGTTGAACATGGCGGCGATCATCCTCCGCAACCACTACGAGAAGAAGCGCGTCGGATGACGACCGCGATCGTGAGTTCGTCGGGTTTCTCGCCGACACTGCCCCCATCTTTCATCCTGCACCTCCACCACGTCCCCCCACGCATGAACCAGGTATCACCATGGAATCCCCGAGCAGCACACGAGCAGCGCACATGACCGAGACCGACCGCCCCTCCACGACCCAGACCATCGAGCCGGAGGTGTCCGACGACGTCGTCAAGGAACACGTCTTCGAGGCCCGCGGTCTCAACGTGTACTACGGCGACTTCCGCGCCGTGCGCGATGTCGACATCGACATCAACAAGAACGAGATCACCGCCTTCATCGGTCCGTCCGGCTGCGGCAAGACCACCATCCTGCGGTGCTTCAATCGGATGAACGACCTGATCGAGACCGCCCGCGTGGAGGGCTCGCTCCGCTACCACGACATCGACCTGTACGACCGCGCGGTCGACGCGGTGCAGGTGCGTCGCAACATCGGGATGGTCTTTCAGAAGCCGAACCCGTTCCCGAAATCAATCTACGACAACGTCGCGTTCGGGCCGCGTGTCGCAAAGTCCGTCAAGAAGGGTGATCTGGACGATCTGGTCGAGCGCTCGTTGCGTCGCGCCGCACTGTGGGACGAGGTGAAGGACCGGTTGGACAAGTCTGCCCTCGGCATGTCCGGCGGTCAGCAGCAGCGGCTGTGCATCGCCCGTGCGATCGCCGCGGAGCCCGATGTCCTGCTCATGGACGAGCCCTGCTCGGCACTCGACCCGATCGCCACGGCGCGCATCGAGGATCTGATGCAGGAACTCAAGGAGGACTACACGATCGTGATCGTCACGCACAACATGCAGCAGGCGTCGCGGACGAGCGACAACACGGCGTTCTTCTCCGTGGAGAGCTCCGAGGACAGCGACATGCGGACGGGCTTGATGGTGGAGATGAATCCGACCGAGAAGATCTTCTCCTCTCCCGACGACGTCCGGACAGAGCACTACGTCACCGGGCGGTTCGGATGACCGAGCAGGACCTGCGCGTGAAGTTCCGCGAAGAACTCGCCGACATTCGACAGCGCATCGCACGGCTGGGCGCCGGCGTGACCGAACTCGTCCCGCGGGCGACCGAGATCCTGCTGGACTCCGATCTCGAGGGGGCGGAGTACATCATCCTCGGCGACGTCGAGTACGACCGGAAGTCACTCGAGATCGAGGAACTCTGTTTCAGCGAGATCGCGCTCCAGGCTCCGGTCGCGGCGGATCTTCGTGAGCTCGTGTCGGCGATCAAGATCATCGCCGACATCGAACGTTCCGCCGACCTCTGCGTCAACATCTGCAAAGCGGCGCGGCGAATCTACAGTCATGAGCTCGACTCCCACCTGCGCGGCATCATCCACAAGTGCGGCGACCAGGCGGCGCGGCTGTTCAAGGAGGCCACCGAGGCCTATCTCACGAGCGACGGTGTGCGCGCCGCTGCGCTCAACGACATGGATGCCTATCTCGATGACTTGCATCGCCAGTTCATCCAGGTGATCTTCGAGAGCCACGCCGCCGGGAACATCGACCTCCAGGTCGCGGTGCAGCTCGCCGTGGTGGCGCGCTTCTACGAGCGGATCGGTGACCACGCGGTGAACGTCGGGATGCGCACCCGCTACATCGTCGACGGCTGGTTGCCCGAGCAGCCGTACCCGGAGAGCGACGCCGTGTTGGCTCCGGACGGCTCCGACGCCGGCCAGACCTGACCCCATGGCCGCCGCGATCCTCCTGTCCCTCCTGTTCGGCGGCATGATCGGGATCCTCGTCGCCCGCTGGGTCGTTCCCGGCCGAGCGACCCAGCAGCGTGCATCGGAGAAACCGTCCGAGGACCACCATGAACCGGGCGACGTCCTGCCCGAACACGATGCCGCTCAGAACGGGTCCCCCGACGTCGATTCGGTCCTCATGACCGCCGCGGACGAACTCGACCTCGGTCTCGTCGTTTCGGCGGCGGACGGGACCGTGATCTACCGCAACCGTGCGGCCTCTGTGATGAACGGGACCCACGTCGGGCTGATCGTGGAGGAGCATCTGGAACGGGCGCTCGATGCGGCACGCAATGGTGAGCGCACCGACGATCTGGTCGAACTCCACGGCCCGCCGCGAGTCGCCTTGCAGCTCGTTGCCGAACCGATGCCGAACGGCCTCGCAGTCGCGACGGTCGAAGATGTGAGCGAACGTTCCCGGATCAACCTGATGCGGACCGACTTCGTCGCCAACATCTCACACGAACTGAAGACGCCCGTGGGAGCGATCGCAGTCCTCGCCGAAGCATTGTTCGGCGAGAACGACCGTGAGGTGATCGACCGGGTCGCGGGGCGCATGGTCGACGAGTCGCATCGCGCAGTGCGGGCGATCGACGACCTGCTCGAACTGTCGCGGATCGAATCCGGTCCCCTCCTCGAGGATGTCGTCGCGCTCGACGAGGTGGTCGCGACGGCGATCGCTCGCGGGCAGGTCGTCGACGAGACGAAGGGTGTCGCCGTCGCAGCATTCGACGGCCACGAGCCGGTTCGGCTCCGCGCCGACCGCCGCCAACTCGTCGCGGCGCTCGGGAATCTGGTCGAGAATGCGGTCAAGTACAGCGAGCCGGGAGGGGCCGTCCAGGTCCGGGTCCGCGTCGATGACCACGCGGTCGAGGTGATGGTCGCCGATCAGGGGATCGGGATCCCGGCGCGCGACCTCGAGCGGATCTTCGAGCGCTTCTATCGCGTCGACCGTGCTCGCAGCCGCGAAACCGGTGGGACCGGGCTCGGGTTGTCGATCGTCCGACACGTCGCGTCGAATCACGGGGGCGAAGTGTTGGTCTCCTCGCAGGAGGGGGAGGGGTCGACCTTCGTCCTCCGACTCCCGGCATCACTCATCGATTCCTCCACGGACGACTCGGCCCCGCATCACTCATCCGAATCCGATCCGACATCCACCGATCCGACGTCCACCGAACCGACGTCCACCGAACCGACACGTGAGCAGCACCAATGAGCGAAGCAACCATCTTTGTGGTCGAGGACGAGCCGAGCTTCGTCGACGCCCTGACCATCGGGCTGACCCGTGAGGGGTTCACCGTCGAGTTTGCCACCGACGGTGCCGAGGCGCTCGCACGCTTCGACGAGGTGAACCCCGATCTCGTGCTGCTCGACGTGATGTTGCCGAAGGTCAGCGGGATCGACGTGTGTCGCCAGCTCCGCAAGCGCACCTCCGTCCCGATCATCATGGTCACGGCGAAGGGTGCCGAGATCGACACCGTCGTCGGGCTGGAGGTCGGCGCGGACGACTACGTCACCAAGCCGTACCGACTGCGCGAGTTGGTCGCCCGGATGCACGCGGTGCTGAGGCGGGCCCCCGAACACGGCAACGGTGGGGCCGGCCTCGATTCGAACTGTCTCACGGTCGATGGGGTGTCCCTCGACGCCGGCCAGCACCTCGTTGTCGTCGACGGTGAGCCGTTGACGCTTCCGCTCAAGGAGTTCGAGCTGTTGCACCTGCTCCTCGCGAACGCCGGGCAGGTCCTCCCTCGCGAGACGCTCATCGATCGAGTGTGGGGCCTCGACTACGTCGGCGACACGAAGACCCTCGACGTCCACATCAAACGACTGCGGGGCAAGATCGAAGCCGATCCGTCGCAGCCCACTCGGATCACCACGATCCGCGGCCTCGGCTACAAGTACACCCGCTGATGTATCAACTGGGGTCAGATCCCAGTTGATACATCAGTCCTCGGTGTCGGTCTCGCCGCCATCGAGGTAGTCGAGCGTCGGGATCGGTTCGTCGACCGATCGCACGATGCCGAGCAGGTTCGCGACGATGCGCTTGAGGTATCGGTAGTAGATGGCGCGGGGGACGACCTCGCGGCCCGGCCGGTCGGAGTGCATGTAGCCCAGGATCTCGGCCTGGTGGGCGTCGATCATCGCCCCGGCGCGTGCCGTGAAGTCGGCGACCCGTTCGTCGTCGGGCTCGGCCAGCAGCTCGGCGGCTTCACCGAACATCGTCGAGATGATGCCGCGTTCGGCGAGCAGCGCATCCGTGTCGGGCTCGTTGTCGAGCAGCACCCCGGTCTCTGCGAGGTCGAGGACGTTCTTCGCCTGATCGCCGATGCGTTCGATCTTCTTGAGCAACAGGATCATGCCGAGGACCGATCCGATGTCGGTCGAGCCCTGCACGGCGACGTGGACCACGAGCTCGGACCGGAGTTCCTGCTCGGCATGGTTGATCCGCTGATCCGTCTCGCGGATGTCGGACTCGACGGCGGTCCAATCGGTATCGGTCAACAGCGCGAGCGTCGCCAGGTCGAAGGATCGACGGGCGTCACCGAGCATGCCGACGGACCGCGTCACGACGTGTTCCAGCCCGCCGGAGCTCTTCTTGAAGAATGACATCACCATGATTTGACCTGCTTTCCGGTCAGCGCAGAAGCACGAGACCGACGAGGGGGAGAACGATGAAGAATCCCATCACATACGTGACGGCCCAGATTCGCCGCCTGACCGCCAGTTCGGCGAGTCGCTCGGCGGCGAGGATCGGGAGATCGCGCCACCATGGTGGCACGTACAGGATGAGAATTGCGACGACATTGAACGATGTGTGGACGAGGGCGACGGTCAGCGCTGCGGGAACCGACGTCGCGAGTGCGGCCAGCAGGGCGGTGATCGTGGTCCCGACGTTCGCGCCGAGCGTGACCGGGTAGGCGTTGCGGAGCGACAGGACACCGGCCGCCGACATTGGGATGAGGATCGAGGTGGTGATGCTGGACGACTGCACCGCAACGGTGATCAGCATGCCGAGCATCATCGCGACCGTTCCGCTGCCCTTGCCGAGCACGGTGTTGATCGAGCGCTCGACTCGGTCAGCGACGAGCTTGCGCATGTTCTTCGTGATGAATGTCAGCGATGCGAGGACGATGACGAGGCCGGAGAGGACCACGATCGTGCCGAGCCAGTTGCCGGAGAGACCGATCTTCTCCCAGAAGTCGACGATCCACTGCACCGGGCCCTTGACCCACTTCTTCACCGGGCTCTCCCAGTCGGAGCCCGACGATCCGACCAGGACGTCGGTCAGCCAGGTCGCGAGCTTCGACAGGATGCCCGTCATCAGTTCGAGTGGAAGCAGCACGATCACGGCGAAGACGTTGAAGAAGTCGTGCACCGTCGCAGCGGCGAATGCGCGCTTGAACTCGTTGGAGTGGCGAACGTGTCCGAGCGACACGAGCGTGTTCGTCACGGTCGTGCCGATGTTGGCACCCATGATCATCGGGACGGCGTCGTCGACGGTGATGTTGCCGGTCGCGACGAGTCCGACGATGATCGCTGTCGACGCCGACGACGACTGCACGAGCACGGTGCCGAGGATTCCGATGCAGAGGCCGGCGATCGGGTTCGAGACGCTCGAGAACAGGCGCTCCTGGGTCTCGGAACCCATGATGTTGATGCCCTCTTCGAGCGACGACACGCCGATGAGGAACAGATAGATCAGGCCGCCGACGAGCAACGCCCGAACCGGGGTCGGGATCTCGACGCGCGTGGTCGATGCGTCGGTCGATGTGCTCATGGCCGCAGGGCAATCTAGGCGCGATTCCCCGGGAGCCGCAGACGGCGTGGATTTCCGGTGATCGTGGCACGGTGGCGCGTGCCACAGTGTCGACGTGGACGACGTCGCGGAACGGTTGTTGGAACTGGCGGGCGGCGACCCGTTCCGAGCTGTTCGGGTCCTCAGCGAGGAGCATCAGATCGAGCATGGGTGCGGTCTCCACCACGCCGGCGGCCCGGTCATGCAGCTGGTCGCATCGATCACGCGCGCCGCACGTCCGCAACGAGTCCTCGATCTCGGTTGTGGACTCGGCTACTCGACCCTGTGGATCGCGCAGGCCGCCGGGCCTGATGCACACGTGATCGGAATCGACGACGACCCACGGCACATCGAGGAGGCGGAGCGACTTGCTCAGGCGCATGGACTCGGTGACCGGATCACGTATCGGTGCGGTGCCGTCGTGGACGTGCTGGGCACCCTGGACTCGCCGGTCGACATGATCCACGACGACGCGTGGTTCGCTCGTCCTCCCGCGCACCTCGACGCCGCGATCGGTCTTCTCCGAACGGGCGGTGTGCTGACGATGGCCAACTGGTTCCTGCTCGTCGACGCGCTCACCGGGCAGCCGCGCAACGATTGGGAACGGTTCGCGGGCCCGACGTGGGCAGTCGACACGGTGTCGTTCGCGCGTCAGCTTGCGGCACGCGACGATCTGGAGATCAGCTGGATCACCACACCGCCGGTCGGCCTGGCAACGAAGTCATGACGACATGCCGTGGACGTGGCGATGGCCGGTCCGACGACGGGGGGGTTCCCGATCAGATCGGAAGGTCGGGCGCCGGGAATGTGTCGAGTAACACTGCGACCGGTTGCGGGTCGCCGGCGGCGGGTCCCGCTCCTCGATAGCGCTCGATGACGTCGAGGATCTCGGCGTTCATCGCGCGGAGTTGGTCGGGAGTCAGTTCGAGCCGGAGATCGGACGAGTCGGCGGCGGCGCGCCAGTCGGTGGTCCAGGTCGAGGAGGTGGCGTGCCAGTGGTCGCGCCAGGTTGCCTTCAGCCGAGAGTGGTGGCCGCTGAACCATTCCGCTGCTGCGTGTTCGTCCGGGTCGTCGTCGAAGTCGATGTCGTTCCACGACGAGTAGTCATGCGCGGATTGCCACCACCGTTCGCGGGCGGTCCCGCGTGTTTCGTCCTCGGTGACGAGCCGACGTCCGCGAGTTCCCGGAGGTGGTAGCTGGTGGCACCCGTGTTGGTCTCGAGTCGGGTGGCGAGTTGTGCCGACGTCGCAGGTCCGTGGACTCGGAGGCTCGCGAGGAGGCGGGTGCGGAGCGGATGCGCGAGGCAGCGCAGCTGCGATCCGTCGAGCCGGACGACACGCGCGGCGGACTCTGCTTCCTCAGCGGTCATCGGTTGCAGAATAGCTGTGCGTCGGCGTGCGCCGGCCGTGGGCCGAGTCCGGCGAGGTCGAGATGAGGTAGAGCGGGGCGGCGGCCCCGATCGCCGCCGCACCGACGAGGATGGCGATCAACAAGCTGTGCACGTCGGCGAGGGCGGCCAGAGCGAGACCACCGAGGGTTCCACCAGTCAACCCACACAGGCTGTTCACCGACACCACCGACACGCGCATGCCTGGACCGTCCACCGCCCGATGCAGGAGACCGGAGTGCACGCTGTTGGCACCGCCGTGAGCGGTCATCGTCAGCACGAATGCCACGAGGACACCCGTTCCTCCCGCGACGAGTCCGATTCCGAGGATGAAGACCGCTTGGCAACCGAGCATCGCGGCGCCTGCCCCGGCCAGCCCGATCCGGGCGCAGATCAGCGGCACGAGTGCTGCGCCCGCAGCGCTGGCGAGCCAGCCGATGGTCTGGGTCGGCCCGAGAACCTGGGCGGCTCGGGTCGTGGATCCGAGCACCTGATCGAGTTTGGCGGGTGTCAACAGTTCGAAGGCGGGCATCCCGAATCCCCATAGCGCCTCGATCGTGACGAGGGCGAGCAGTGGTCGCGTCGACGTCACCAGTCGGAGTGCGTCGCGGGCAAGAATGTGCACAAGCGACGGGCTGAGCGGTCACGAGGGATGTGATCGGCGGCCGCGTTTGGTCAGTAGGTACTCGATACCTCCACAAAGCTCTTGCATCGAACGGGTGTTCGTTGTATTGTGTAGGTATGGACGTGGGGTTCGTCGAGGAGCTGGTGGCGATGCCGGCGGCGGGACTCGATGAGGTGTTGCGTGCGGTCGAGCTGGAGCGTCGTGATGTGGAGGCGCGGTTGGCGTTGGTCGCGGCTGTGGTCGAGCAGCGTCAGCAGTTCTTGTCCGATGGTCATCGGTCGATGAGCGCCTACTTGAAAGCGCATCTGAACTGTTCGGGGGCCGAGGCGAACCGGATCCGACGTCGCGGGAAGCTGTTGAACGAACATTCGTGTGCGCTCGGGGCGGTCGGTGAGGGTCGGGTGTCGGTGAGCAATGTCGATCTGCTCGCGAGGGCGGTGGCGCATCCGCGTGTCGGTGGTCGTGTGGGCGAGTTCGTTGACCAGTTGGTCGAGTATGGGGAACATTTCCCGGTGAAGGACTTCGCGGTGCTGGTCGATCGGGTGGCGTCGAACGCGGATCCTGATGGGACGGATCCGGGCGAGGATCATGATGCGAACGCGACGGTGGTTGCGGGGCCTGACGGGGTGAATATCAAAGTCACCGGTGGGACGGGGTTGCAGGCGGCGGAGATGAAGGCGATCTTCGATCTCGCGACGCAGGCCGAGTTCGACGCCGACGTTGCTGCGCGCCGAGCCGAGCACGGTGAACTCGCGGATCGGTTTCCGTTGCCGAGGTCCCCAGCGCAGCGGCGGTTCGCTGCTCAGTATGCGATCCACATGGCGTACGTGACCGTCCCGGTGGATGGGCAGCGTCCGGAGCCGGTCGTGGACATCGTGTTCAGCACCGACCGCGCCGGCCGCGCCCTCCGCGATCACGGGCTTGTTGCTGATGTTGACGTGTTCGAAGATCGAGCTGGCGGGTCGGGGACCGACCAAC
>NZ_JBAVYV010000259.1:0-11574 GCF_049588435.1 Ilumatobacter sp. | reverse complement strand
CCCGTGGAGCGTACGCGACGCGTCGACCATGGCGCCCGACCGTGTAGTCGGGTGGCATACAGTGTCGAGTCGTGCCCGAGGTGTCCTCCTACCTGATCGTCGGAGCGGTCGCCGCGGTCGTCACGTTCGCGCTGACCCCCGTCGTCGGACGGTTGGCGCACCGGTTCGGCTGGGTCTACCCACCCAACGAGCGCACGGTGCACACCGAACCGCTCCCCGACGTCGGGGGGATCGCCATGTTCGCCGGGTTCGTCGCTGCCCTCGCGGTCGCGTGGCAGCTCGACGAGTTCGATCCGCTGTTCGCATCGAGTTCGGAACCGCTCGGCGTGCTGATCGCGGCGATCATCATCTTCGGGACCGGTCTACTCGACGACATCCGCGAGTTGAGCGCCCCGGCGAAGGTCTTCGGCACGGTGCTCGCCGGTGTCGCGCTCGTCTACTTCGGCGTCGTGATGGACTCGTTCCGCCTGCCGTGGCTGGGCGAGACGATCCTGTCCGCCGACCTCAAGCCGTTGGTGACCGTGCTCTGGCTGGTGGGGATGAGCCAGGCGATCAACCTGATCGACGGGCTCGACGGGCTCGCTGCGGGTGTGGTCGCGATCGGGGCATTCGCGTTCTTCCTGTACAGCCAGGAGCTGACGGTCCGCGGTCTGATCCTGCCGAGCAACATCGGTCCGTTGTTCGCGATTCTCGCCGTCGGGGTGTGCGTCGGGTTCCTCCCGCACAACTTCAACCCGGCGCGCATCATGATGGGCGACGGGGGAGCGTTGCTGCTCGGCCTGCTGCTCGCCGTGTCGACGAGTGTGGTCGGTGGGCGCGCCGACTCCTTCGAGACCGAGTTCGTCGGCACGACCTACTTCCTGCTCGCTCCGATCGCGATCCCGCTGCTGATCCTCGGCGTGCCGATCCTCGACACCGCGTTCGCGATCATCCGCCGCGCCACGAGTCGGTCGTCGTTGGCGACCGCCGACAAGGGTCACCTCCACCACCGGCTGATCAACCTCGGTCACGGGCACCGCCGCAGCGTGCTGATCCTGTGGACCTGGACCGCGCTGCTGTCGGGTTTCGTGCTCTATCCGATCCTCACCGACCAGAACCCCGAATACCTGCCGTTCGGAATCGGAGCCATCGCGATCTTGCTGTTCACGCTGCTGCACCCGAGCGTGCGCGAGCAGCGCCGATTGAACAACACTCCTGCGAGTGGCGTCGAGCGACCCGTCCCGAGCGAGGATCAGCCGAGTCTGTTCGAATCCATGCGCGATTGAGCAACGTTTCCGGGTTGCCGGACCGCAGCGGCGGCACTAGGTTGTGCATGCATTCACAAGCGCCACCGACCGGTGCCGCAGTGACACCTCTGGATCGATGAAGCTCTTCCCTCGCCCGCCCAAGAACGTCCGCGTGAACTCGCAGGACTCTCTCGGCCACGGCATGGACGCGGTCATCATGCTGGTTCTGTTCCTGGGGATCGGGTACGGCCTCGATTGGCTGGCCGGCACGCAGCCGATCTTCATGATCGTGATGACCGTGATCGGTGCCGTCGGTCTCTTCGCCCGGTTCTACTACCAGTACGCCGAGAAGATGGATCAGCACGACCAGGACCGCCTCGCCAAGTTGGCCGGTCCGGCGTATCGCTCCGGTACCTCCGACCGAGCCGAAGCCGTCGACATGAACGGTGAGGCAGCGTGACCGTGGCCGAGAAGCACAGCCAGCACGTCGACCCGGTGATGATCCGCTTCGACGGCCCGGCTCCCGAAGTCGGCGTCTCGAACGACATGATCAAGCGTGGCCTCCTCGTCGCCCCGCTGCTGATCGCCGTGTGCACCGTGATCTGGGGTGCCGACGGCGCCTGGTCGAGCGCCTACGGCATCGCCATCGTGCTGGCGAACTTCGCTCTCGCCGCCGGACTGATCGCCGGTGCCGCCCGCATCTCGCTCGGCCTGATGATGGCGGCGACGTTGTTCGGCTACCTGATCCGCCTCGGTCTGATCTTTCTCGCGGTGTTTCTCGTGAAGGACGCCTCCTGGATTTCACTTCCGGCACTCGGATCGACCATCATCGTGACTCACCTCGGGCTGCTGTTCTGGGAGATGAAGTTCGTCGCCCTTTCGCTCGCCCATCCCGGTCTCAAGCCCGACCGTGCGTGACCACGCACATCGACCATCGACTCGCCCACTCCACGACTGAAACGGAACTTACGTGCTCGCAGAACGAGGACTCGTCTTCCCGCCCATCAACGAACTGCTTCGTTGGCAGGACATCTTCCCGTCTTTCAACAAGATCGCGCTCATCGCCGCCTTGGCCACGCTGATCAGTATCGGATTGTTCCTGCTCGCGAGTCGGAAGGATCCCACGGTCGCCCCGACCGGGACGCGCAACCTCGCCGAACAGACGATCGAGTTCGTCGAAGAGGGCATCGTCATGCAGACGCTCGGCAAGGAGGGTCTGAAGTGGACCCCGTTCCTGCTGAGCCTGTTCATGTTCATCTTCCTCTGCAACATCCCGGGGATCCTGCCGTTCTTCCAGATGCCGGCGACCGCACGCATCGCGATCCCGCTGACGTTGTCGTTGCTCGTCTGGGTGATCTACATCGCAGTCGGACTCAAGAACCAGGGTGGCGCGTACTTCGGTCACCTGCTGTGGCCTCCCGGAGTCCCCACGGCACTGAAGCCGCTGGTCGGCGCCATCGAGTTCATCTCCACGATCATCGTCACCCCGTTCAGCCTCACGGTCCGACTCATGGCGAACATGCTCGCCGGGCACATCCTGCTCGTCACCTTCGCCCTGCTGACCGCGGCGCTGGCCACTGCCGAGACCAGCCAGTGGCTTCTCGTCCCGGCGAGCATCCTGCCGTTCGGCATGCTCGTCTTCCTGACGGCGTTCGAGATCCTCGTCGCCTTCTTGCAGGCCTACATCTTCGCCATCCTGGCGGCGGTGTACATCAGCAACTCGACCGCCGGTCACGGCGACGAGCACTGATTCCCACCCACCCACGATCTTCAACACACAGAAATCACTGAGGAGAAGCACCCCAATGGAAGCTTTCAGCGCACTGGTCGCCGCCGCCGATACCGCAGGCGTCGACCCCGCAGATGCCAAGAACACCGCTGCTGCATCAGGAGCCGGTTTCGCCTACGGCCTCGCAGCCATCGGCCCGGGCATCGGCATCGGTTACCTCGTCGGCAAGTCCGTCGAGGCGATGGCCCGCCAGCCCGAAGCTGCCGGCATGGTGCGGACCACCATGTTCCTCGGCATCGCCTTCACCGAGGCGCTCGCCCTCATCGGCTTCGTGGTCTTCATTCTTCTCAAGTTCGCCTGATCGGCGTTCGGCCGGTTCTTGCACCAGCCATGAGTCCCATCCGTATTGCAATCCAGGAATGGAGTTGACGTGCTGACAGCCGTCGTCACAACTTCACACTCCGGCGGCGTCGTGCAGGTCAACCTGCTCGAAGCCGAGACGTGTGAACGCACCGATCTGAACGGCGAGGAATATCCCGTCGGTTCGGAGGAGTGCCCCGAACTGAACCCGATCGCGCCTGAAGTCAAGGAGATGGTCTGGGGATTCGGCGCCTTCGCGGTGCTGTTCGTCGTCCTGTACTTCTGGCTCTTCCCGAAGGTTCGGGACGGGATGCGCTTGCGCTACGACACGATCCAGAGCGACAAGGAGAGCGCCGACACGCTCACCGCTGCCGCCCGGGCCGATGTCGCCGAGTACGAGGCGCGCCTCACCTCGGTGCGCGCCGAAGCCCAGCAGAAGGTCGATGCCGCTCGCGCGACGCTCGAGACCGAGCGCGGCGAGCAGATCGGTGCCGCCAACGCGCGGATCAACGAGAAGCGTGCCGCCGCAACCGCCGAGGTCGAAGCCGCTCGTCAGGCTGCCATGGGTGACGTCGGGGCCGCGGTCACCGACGTCGTGAGCCGGGCGACCGAGATCGCCACCGGCAAAGTCCCGAACCCCTCGACCGTGCAGGCCGCGGTCGACTCCGCCATGGGCGCCACGACGGGAGCAACGTCATGATCAACGCAGCGCTCACCAATGTCGTTCTCCAAGCGGAATCGGTGCCGAACGACGGGGTCGGATCGACCTCGCTCAGCCCGTACTTCGCGCCGATCGAGGAAGTGATCATCGGTGGCCTCGCTTCGCTGATCGTCCTGGTCATGCTCTACAAGTTCGCCTGGCCAGCCATCTCCGATGGCATGAAAGCGCGTACCGCCCGCATCCAGGGTGAGCTCGACTCCTCCACCGCGGCTCGAGCGAAGGCCGAGAAGGACGCAGCCGAGATCCGCACGTCGCTCGGCGACGTCGACGGTGAACGCAGTCGCCTCTTCGCCGAGGCCGACACGCAGGCGGAGGCACTCCTCGTCGACGGGCGCCAGCGCCTCGTCGAGGAGATCGCCGAACTCGAGGCCAAGGCCGATGCCGACATCAGCGCCGCCGCCGGCCGCGGTGCCGACGATCTGCGGGCCGACATCGCCCGGTACTCCAACCAGGCCGTCGAAGCCAGCGTGAACGCATCGCTGGACGAGGCGACCCATCAGGAACTGATCGAGAGCTTCATCGCACGCGTCGGAGCCGGCGCCGGGATCCAGAACGGAGCCACGTCATGAGTGACGCACAGATCCAGGGCTACGCCCGGGCGCTCTTCGAGATCGCCCGCGCCGACGGCACCCTTGACGAGGTCGAGGACGAGCTGTTCCGTTTTGCCCGCTCGTACGAGGGCAGCGAGGAACTCCGCAACACCCTGTCCGATGAGCAGATCCCGGCCGAGAAGCGCCAGGCGATCATCGAAGACCTCCTCGGTGGAACCGCCACGCCGACCACGACACAGCTGGTGTCGATGGTCGTCGGTTCGGGCCGTGCCCGTGAGCTTCCCGCCATCGTCGACGTGCTCGTGCACCGTGCGAGCAACGCAAAGCAGCTCGACGTCGCCGAGGTGCGCACCGCAGTGCCGCTGAGCGACGACCAGAAGGACCGGCTCAAGGCGGCGCTCGAGAACGCGACCGGCAAGACGCTCAACCTCAAGGCAGTCGTCGACCCGTCCGTCGTGGGCGGTGTCGTCGCCACGGTCGGAGACGACGTCATCGACGACTCCGTCCGCACCCGCATCGACCAACTCAAGAGCCGGCTCTGAGAGCCCGCTTGACTTCCGTCAGGGACAAAAATTATGGCTGAACTCACCATCTCCGCCGCCGACATCGCATCGGCGCTCAAGAAGAACCTCGACGGCTTCTCGCCGTCGGTCGAGGCCCGCACCGTCGGCCGCGTCGCCGAAGTCGGCGACGGCATCGCCCGTGTCTCGGGTCTTCCCGACGCCGCCGTGAACGAACTCCTCGAGTTCGAGGACGGCTCGGTCGGCCTCGCACTGAACCTCGACGAGAGCTCGATCGGTGCCGTCGTGCTCGGCGACGTCGACAACATCGAAGAAGGCCAGACCGTCAAGTCGACGGGTGGCATCCTCTCGATGCCCGTCGGCGACGCACTGCTCGGCCGAGTCGTCAACGCGCTCGGTGAGCCGGTCGACGGTGGCGGCGAGCTCGTCGGAGCGATCCAGCGGCGCATGGAGATCCAGGCGCCCGGCATCCTCGGACGCAAGCCGGTGCACGAACCCCTCCAGACCGGCATCAAGGCAATCGACGCCATGACGCCGATCGGTCGTGGCCAGCGCGAGCTGATCATCGGTGACCGCAAGACCGGCAAGACCGCTGTCGCGATCGACACGATCCTGAACCAGAAGGGTCTCGGCGTGAAGTGCATCTACGTCGCGATCGGCCAGAAGGGCTCGACCGTCGCACAGACCGTCGCCACCCTGCGTGCCGCCGGTGCGATGGAGTACACGGTCGTCGTGACCGCACCCGCCGCCGACTCGGCGCCCTTCAAGTACCTCGCCCCGTACGGCGGCTGCGCCATCGGCCAGCACTGGATGGACAACGGCGAGCACGCTCTCATCGTGTACGACGACCTCTCCAAGCAGGCCGACGCATACCGTCAGATCTCACTGCTGCTGCGTCGCCCGCCGGGCCGCGAGGCCTACCCCGGCGACGTCTTCTACCTGCACTCCCGTCTGCTCGAGCGTGCGGCGAAGCTGTCCGACGAGAACGGTGCCGGTTCGCTGACCGCTCTCCCGATCATCGAGACGAAGGCAGGCGACGTCTCGGCCTTCATCCCGACGAACGTGATCTCGATCACCGACGGCCAGGTCTTCCTGCAGGACGCGCTCTTCAAGTCGGGTATCCGCCCGGCCGTCGACGTGGGCATCTCGGTGTCCCGTGTGGGTGGTGACGCCCAGATCAAGGCGATGAAGAAGGTCGCCGGCACGCTCAAGCTCGACCTCGCGCAGTTCCGTGAGCTCGAAGCGTTCGCCACCTTCGGTTCCGAGCTCGACGCCATCTCGGCCGCGCAGCTCGCCCGTGGGTATCGCCTCGTCGAACTGCTCAAGCAGCCGCTCAACTCGCCGATGCCGGTCGAGGAACAGGTCGTGTCGATCTTCGCCGGCACCAATGGCTACCTCGACGATCTGCCGGTCGCCGATGTGGTCCGCTTCGAAGGCGAGTTGCTCGAGCACATGCGCTCCAGCCACTCGGGCCTGCTCCACGAGATCCGCACGACGGGTCTGCCCGACGAGCTCGGCGATGCGATCAACCAGTTCAAGACCGGATTCCAGACCAGCGACGAGGCCGGTTCGTCGACCGATCCGACCTCGGTCGACGCCGACGAGATGGGCGACGCCGAGTCGGCCAAGACCCTCGCAACCGAGTGATCAGGGAGTACTGATTCATCATGGCCGGAGGCCAAGAGCGAATTCTGCGTGGCCGGATCAAGGCGATGCAGTCCACGAAGAAGATCACGCGCGCGATGGAACTCATCGCGGGTTCACGCATCGTCAAGGCGCAGCAACGCGTTCAGGCGGCCGTCCCGTACTCCGAGCAGATCACCGAGGTCGTCAAGGACCTCGCCGCTGCCGGAGGAACGTCCGACTCGCCGCTTCTGGCCGGACGTGACGAGATCAAGAAGACCTGCTACGTGGTGATGTCGGCCGACCGCGGCTTGTGCGGCGGCTACAACGCCGGTGTCCAGCGTGCTGCCGAGGGTGAGGTCAAGGCTGACGTGCTCGCCGGCAAGGACTACACGATCATCCCGATCGGCAAGAAGGCGCTCGGCTACTTCCGATTCCGTGGCTACCAGGTCGGCCAGTCCTTCATGGGCTTCACCGATCAGCCCAGCTACGAGGACGCCCGCCGGATCGGCGAACACGTCGTCGAGCTCTTCACCTCGGGCGAGGTCGACAAGGTCGAACTCGTCTACACACGCTTCATCACCGCCGGAAACCAGGAAGTCGTGCTGCGGCCGCTCGTGCCCCTCGGGAGCGACTCCGTGGCGGGTGGCGACGGCAAGGACAGCGTCGGCGGCGACTTCGACTTCGAGCCGGATCCGCTCACGATCCTCGACACACTCCTGCCGAGGTACGTCGAAGCACGGATCTACGCCGCGCTGCTCAACGCCGCCGCTTCCGAGCACGCGTTCCGCCAGCGGGCGATGAAGTCGGCGACGGACAACGCCGAGGATCTGATCAAGAACCTCAGCATCGTCATGAACCGTGCCCGTCAAGCGTCGATCACCGCTGAGATCATGGAGATCGTCAGTGGGGCCGCCGCCCTCGAAGGCGACGACATGGACGTCGGATACATCGACCTCGACGACAGCGACGACGTCATCGACGTTGCGGCCATGGCGACCCGACCGAACGACACGTCCTCCGAACGCCGACTCGATGGCGTCGGAGTGGCGACCCTCGAACGTGACGAGCTGACGCGAGTCGCCGGTATCGGCCAGCGGGTCGGCGCCGTGTTGAGCGACCTGAACGTGTCGACGTTCAAGCAGATCGCGACTCTGTCGTCCGACGACGTCGCACGCATCAACGAGCGCGTCGGTGAGACCGACCGCGTCCAACGCGAAGACTGGCAGGGACAAGCCCGCCGGCTCCACAACGAGAAGTACCCCGACGACCAGATCTGACCTGACTCAGGAGACACCGAAATGACCATCACAGAAAATGAACTCCAGGACGGCCGGGTCGTCGGAATCGCCGGCCCCGTGATCGACGTCGAATTCCCGCGCGGCGCACTGCCCGAGATCAACAGCGCGCTCGAGTTCGACGTCACGCTCGAAGGCGACACGATCACCGTGCTCGCCGAGGTCGCTCAGCAGCTCGGTGACGGTCGCGTCCGCGCCGTCTGCATGAAGCCGACCGACGGTCTGGTGCGCGGCGCCGCAGTGCGCAACACCGGCCACGGCATCCAGGTGCCCGTCGGCGACAAGGTGCTCGGCAACGTCTGGAACGTGTGGGGCGAAGCGCTCGACACGCAGCCGGAGGGCATCGAGGACGTCGAGCGCTGGGACATCCACCGCGACGCCCCGACCTTCGACGCACTCGAGCCGTCGGCCCGCATGTTCGAAACGGGCATCAAGGTCGTCGACCTCCTCACCCCGTACGTCGCCGGTGGCAAGATCGGCCTGTTCGGCGGCGCCGGCGTCGGCAAGACCGTGCTCATCACCGAGATGATCAACCGTGTCGCTTCGCAACACGGTGGCGTGTCGGTGTTCGCCGGAGTCGGCGAGCGCACCCGTGAGGGCACCGACCTCCGCCTCGAGATGCAGGAGTCGGGCGTGTACGAAAAGGCCGCCCTGGTCTTCGGCCAGATGGATGAGCCGCCGGGTGTGCGCCTGCGCGTCGCCCTGTCGGCGCTGACGATGGCGGAGTACTTCCGCGACGTCGCCGGCCAGGACGTGCTCCTCTTCGTCGACAACATCTTCCGCTTCGTGCAGGCCGGTTCCGAGGTCTCCACGCTGCTCGGTCGCATGCCGTCGGCGGTGGGCTACCAGCCGACGCTCGCAGACGAGATGGGCCAGCTCCAGGAGCGGATCACCTCGACAAAGGGCCGCTCGATCACGTCGCTGCAGGCCGTGTACGTGCCCGCCGACGACTACACCGACCCGGCGCCGTTCACGACGTTCACCCACTTGGATGCCACCACGGAGCTGTCCCGTCAGGTCGCCGCTCTGGGCATCTACCCGGCGGTGGACCCGCTGGCGTCGACGTCGACGATCCTCAGCCCCGAGGTCGTCGGCGACCACCACTACAACGTGGCCCGGCGGGTGCAGGAAACGCTGCAGCGCTACAAGGAGTTGCAGGACATCATCGCCATCCTCGGTCTCGACGAACTGTCCGAGGAGGACCGCCTCACGGTGTCCCGTGCTCGCAAGGTCGAGCGCTTCCTGTCGCAGCCGTTCTTCGTCGCCAAGACGTTCACCGGCCTCGACGGCGAGTACGTCCCGGTCGCCGAGACCGTCGAGTCCTTCGAGGCGCTCATCAACGGTGACCTCGACGACCTTCCCGAGCAGGCGTTCCTCAACGTCGGCAACATCGACCAGGTACAGGCGAAGGCCAAGGCCCTCGCCGAGAGCTGACACACGATGGCTGAGCCAATGCAGGTCGACCTGGTGTCGCCCGAGGAGGTCGTCTTCACGGGTGAAGCGAACATGGTGATCACGCGCACCCTCGGTGGCGGCGAGATCGCGTTCCAAGCCGGGCACGCGCCGTTCGTCGGCGCGCTCATCGAGAACCACACGCGCGTCTATCTCACCGACGGGACCATCCAGGACATCGCCGTGCACAGCGGCTTCGTCGAGGTCAGCGGCGGCTCGCCGACGCGGATCTCGCTGCTCACCGACAAGGCCGAACTGGCCGAGGACATCGACGTCGAGCGGGCCAAGGCCGACCTCGAACGTCATGAGCTGACGCTGAAGACCGAGTCGGTCGAGGCGCACATCGCCGACGCCGTCGCCGGCAAGGCCCGAGCCATTGCGCGCCTCACCGCGACCGGCACGGGTTTCACGGCCTGAATCTGGCAGTCTGAAGCGCATGAGCGCATATCTGATCGTGAACTACGACGTCGACGACGCGGCCAAGTACGCCGAGTACCAGGGCGGTGCCATGGGCGCGCTGCGGATCGGCACCGAATGTGACGTCGTCGTGTTGGATCCCGACTCGACCCAGGTCGAGGGTGAAGGGGCCGGCAAGCAGACCGTCGTCCTCAAGTTCGAATCGATCGAGAAGGCCAAGGAGATCTACGAGTCGGGTGAGTACCAGGCGATCGTCGGCACCCGCCACGCCGCCACGTCGAAGCACTTCGCGGTGCTCGTCAACGGCCTCAGCTGAGCGAACCCGATCCTCACGCCAACCGGCTGCGCAGGCGCATGACCCGGTCGTCGCTTCGGTCTGACGGCGATGGCCTACGTTTGAGTGATGCCGACCGAACTGACGATTCGGCAGCTGCGCTACTTCCGGGCGGCGTACGAGGAGGGCACGATCGCTGGTGCCAGCGAACGCCTCGGTACCTCGGCGTCCGCGATTTCAAGCGGAATCGCCGACCTCGAAACGGTGGTCGGAGCGACACTCCTGCTCCGGATCCCACGTCGACGGCTCGCCCTGACCGCGGCGGGCAGGACGGTGATCGACGATGTCGATGGACTGCTTCACCTCGCCGACCGGATCGAGACGAGCGCTCGGACCCGGGTCGGTCGTCACGTCGTGCGCTTCGGCTGCTTCAAGCCGTTCTCGCCTCATTACGCACCGCGGCTGTTGAAGGCGGCATCGACGGCGGACCCGCCGATCGACGTCGAGATGCTCGAACCGCCGGTGGGGGGACTGGTCGAGGGTCTACTTTCCGGCGCCATCGATCTGGCCCTGCTCTACGATCACGCGCTGCCGACTTCGCTCCAAACGGAGGTGATCAGTCGCCACCGGCCATTCATCGTCCTCGCCGAAGGCCACCGCCTCGCCGACCGCCCTCGCGTAGCGCTGGCTGACCTCGAGGCCGAGCCGATGGTGCTCCTCGAGGACGCGCCCGAGCCCTTCTTCGAACCGATTCTCGAGGGCCTCGGTCTCGCGCCGAACGTCGTGCGGACCACGGACAACATCGAGACGCTGCGGTCGATGGTGGCGAGCGGAATGGGATGGTCGCTGTTGACCGGTCGTCCGCGCCGGGGCCGGAGCTTCGAAGGGCTCGCGTTCGTGGGCGTCGAGATCGCGGAGCAGGTCGATGACGTCGCACTGGTGCTGGCCTATCCGGCCGTGGCCGACCTCAGTGGAGCGGCGAGGATGTTCGCCGACGTGTGTCACGGTCTCATCGGTTCGGGCACGTCGGGTTAGTCATCGGATCTCTCGACGGCTGGCATCGGAATTCGGCGCTGTACACGCGACCGTCCGACACGCAGAGTCGGGGGTGCCGGGGACTCCGCTCCGGTGAGGTCTGATCGCGGTCCCCACATTTCGGGCCTGCACGATCCGTCGGGAGGCACGGTGCAGCAGAACAACGAACCTCGATGCGACGGTTTCGACCGGGCGACAACGAGCGGGCGGGTCCGCAAGCAGCGGCCGACCGTTCGGATCGCGATCTTGCTCGCGTTGATCGGCTCGGCCGGATGGTTCGTGGCGACGAATCCTCCCGTGCAGGCGTCCGACGCGGTCATTGCCTCGCCGAACGTGCCCCAGCCCCAGCTCGCGATGGCGTCGGGTG
>NZ_JBAVYV010000258.1:0-2445 GCF_049588435.1 Ilumatobacter sp. | reverse complement strand
GTATGTCCTGATCTTGTACGACATTGCTGCCAGGCTACGGGAGATGACCGTCAAGCCCATCTCCGACGTGCCCCCCGATGGCGAGTCCCACTACTTCGAGGATCCGACCGTGCGATCCGACCCGGTCGTCATCGACGTGACGCTCCCGGACACCGCGTTCACGATGGAAACCGACACCGGCGTCTTCAGTCGTGGCCACCTCGATGCGGGAACATCACTGCTCCTGCGTTCGGAGGCGGCGATCTCCTCGACTGGGAATCTGCTCGATCTCGGAGCGGGATCGGGCGCCATCGCGCTCGCGATGGCACGCCGCTCGCCCGATGCCACGGTGTGGGCCGTCGACGTGAACTCGCGCGCTCGGGACCTCTGTCGGCGCAACGCCGAGCGCAATCGTCTCGACAACGTCCGGGTCGCCGCCCCCGACGACGTCCCCGACGGGATCCGGTTCGCCACGATCTGGTCGAACCCCCCGATCCGCATCGGAAAGCCTGCACTGCGCGCCTTGCTGCTCACGTGGCTCGGCCGACTCACCGACGACGGCAGCGCCACGCTCGTCGTGCAGAAACATCTCGGTGCGGATTCACTCCAACGCTGGCTCACCGCCGAGGGGCATCACGCGGTCCGGGTCGCCTCCAAGGCCGGATTCCGGCTGCTCGCCGTGGATCCGTATCAACTGGGGTCTGACCCCAGTGATACGTCACGGGAATGACCGGGGGGTGAGTACGGGGGGTGCAGGTGCGTCCGACACGAACGACAGTCGTTGTACCGCGCGGGTCATCGCGACGTAGAGCAGACGGGCACCGAGTGCACTGCTGCCGAGGATCTCGTGCGGGTTGGCGACGACCACGCCGTCGAATTCGAGGCCCTTCACCGAGTGCGGTTCGAAGAGCGGCACCTCGTCGGGAGCGAGCTCGTGCACGTGGTCGACGGCGCGCAGGCCGACCGCGTCGAGTTGCGCCGCAATAGCCTCGTGCAGGCGGATCGGCGCGACGATCCCGGTCAGCTTGTGCAGGCGCTTCGTCTCGCGGGTCGCGGCCGCGATCCGGGCGGCGAGGTCATCCTCCGCTCCGATGTCCCACGACGGTGCCTCACCCGAGAGACGCACGCTGCGGCTCTCGGTGGCATCGACCTCGGTCAGCGGGAGCAGGCGATTCGCGATCGTCAGGATCGGTTCGGGAACGCGGTACCCGATCGTCAGGTCGGCGACCGTTCCCGTCGTCCCCGTCGGCGACAGGTGTGCGAACACGTCGGCCCAGCGTTCCTGACCGGCGGGTGCCGTCGACTGCGCGACGTCACCGACCAGCGTCATCGAGCCACCGGGGCTGCGCCGTCCGATCACGCGCAGTGCGACGTCGGAATGATCTTGCGCCTCGTCGACGACCACGTGCCCGTAGGTGAACGGGGAGCCGTTGAGCATCGAGTTCGCCTCGTCGACGAGCAACTGATCCGCGGAGGTCCACTGCCGCCGCTTTCCCGACACTCCCGGCAGCAATGAATCGACGAGCTTCTCGGGCTTCTGGGTCGGCCAGGCCTTGTTGATCGCCGCCTTGAGCGGAGCAGCCTTGGACCAGCAACCGTCGTCGCCGGTCCGCCGCGTGAGCTCACGTCTCGCGATCGCGGTGAGACGCGCGCGCCGCTCGTTGATCGGTGTGGAACCACTCTTCGCCGTGTCCACCCATTCGCTGAACTCGTCGACGCGAATCACGTGATTGCGGACGCCGATCGGCACGATCACGTCATCGTCGGGCGGCTGAATCGCGGCGAGCGCCGCTGCGCCGAGGTCGCTCAGCCGGTCGGCGGAACCCTTCCAGCGCGCGGTGGCCGCGTCGTCGGTCGCACTCACCGTGATCTTGGGGATACAGAGATCGTGAACGGTCGACTGGCGAACCGTCCGCTCTCCCAACGACGGCAACACGTTGCCGATGTAGTCGAGGAACGCCCGGTTCGGGCCGACGACGAGTACGCCGTCACGAGCGAGGCGACCCCGATGCTCGAACAGGAGGAACGCAGCGCGGTGCAGGGCGACCGCGGTCTTGCCGGTTCCGGGACCGCCCTGCACGATCAACACCTGGTCGATGTCGGAGCGGATCACGACGTCCTGCTCGCCCTGGATCGTGGCGACGATCTCACGCATCTCGCCGCTGCGCTCCGCCCCGATCTCGGCGAGGACCGGATCAGGGATCCCAGCCGCTGCTCCCCCACCGTCGGGGTCGTCCAGATCCTCGTCGAGGTATGCGACCAGGACGCCCTCGTCGAGCGTGAAGCGGCGCCGGAACGCCACGCCGAGCGGGTCGACCGCGGTGGCGCGATAGAACGGCGACGCGATCGGCGCGCGCCAGTCGACGACGACGGGATCGTGCGAATCGTCCTCGATGTGACGTCGGCCGACGTACCAGGTGCCCTCCTCGTCGTCGATCCGACCGAAGAAGTCGCCCGCCCCCGGAC
>NZ_JBAVYV010000257.1:0-3537 GCF_049588435.1 Ilumatobacter sp. | reverse complement strand
AACATCGTGGGCGACGTCGTCCGGAACGGCGATCGCAGGGAGTTCGCGCCATCGCCACGCCACCGTCTCGCCCGCCGCGGCAGGTGCATCGGCGACGGGCACGCGGACCCGGTCACTCCACGCCGAGCGAGCGGCTTCGGTGGCTTCGAGTCGATCGTGGACCGTGACGGCGGCGACCGCGGCGATCATTGCGACACACAACCATCGCAACCAGGGGCGACGTGCGAGGACGAGGCGTAGTCGGGCGCCGAACCGGGCGGGGGACAACTCGCGGAGGGCGAATGTCATCGGGTCTCTCCTCTGATCAGGTGATCGCGTGAACGTCGGGAGGGAGTCGGCGCGGTCAGCGTAGCGGCGGATCGGAGACGGCCGCTTCGTCGTCTACGGCAGCGCGGGGACGGCGAGTTCGATCAGTTGCTTGACGTTGGCGACATTGCGGTGGACGGCTGCCATCACGGTATCCATCGTCACCGGTTCGACCCCGTCGTCATCGCCGACGTCACGGTCGGTCACGAGCGCGACCGAGGCGTAGGGGAGGCCGGCCTCCGCCGCGAGTGCCGCCTCGGGCGCGCCGGTCATGTTGACCACGTCCCACCCCATCGCCGCGTACCAGTGGGACTCGGCGCGGGTCGAGAACCGGGGGCCGTCGATGACCACCATGGTTCCGCCGTCGTGGACGACCGGGCCGCTCGAGGTGCGGGCAGCACCGAGGAGGACCTCGCGAATCCTCGCGTCGTACGGATCGGCGAACGGCTGGTGGTGGACCGGACCGTCCGATCCCGGCAGACCGTCACCGGAGCCGACATCGTGGAAGGTGCCGGTGCGACCGTGCGTGCGATCGACGAGCTGATCGAGCACGACGAAGTCGCCGACGTCGAGATGCGGTTGGAGGGCTCCGACCGAGCACGGTGCCACGATCGATCGGACGCCGAGCGCGGCGAGCGCCCACACGTTGGACCGAAACGGGACACGGTGGGCGGCGAACTCGTGGGCTCGACCGTGACGGGCCAGAAACGCGACGCGGCGCCCGGCGACGGTACCGAGGCGCACCGGAGCGGCGGTCGGGCCGAACGGCGTCGACACCTCGACGTCCTCGGCATCGGCGACCAGATCGTAGAAACCGGAGCCGCCGAAAACTCCGACCTCGGCACCGAACTGCTCGGCACGCGGATCGGGCGGGACCTGCATCGGGTCAGTCGGAGCCGGACGAGGTCGATGTCTTGGTGTTGGATGACTTCGACGACGCGCCGGATGACCCCGACGAGCCCGAATCCGATCCGGACTTCGACGACTCGGACGATTTCGACGACGACGAATCCGAGGATCCGCTCGACGACTCGGACGACTTCGAACCGTTCGATGACTCGGAACTCGACCCGGGCGGGGTCGTGGACTTCGAGCCGCGATTGTCGGTCTTGAAGAAGCCGGAGCCCTTGAAGGTGACGCCGACGGGCTGGAAGACCTTCTTGACGGGCAGCAGGTCGCCGGAGTCGGGATGGGTGTACTCGGTGAGCGTGTCGTCGGTGAACGCCTGCTGGACCTCGATGGTCTCGCCAGACTCGACGAACTTGTAGACGTAGGTGGGCATCGGAAGTGAAAAGCTATCGTCCGACTGATGCAGGTACGCAGTGCAGTGATTCCGGCCGCCGGACTGGGGACCAGATTCCTGCCCGCGACGAAGGCGGTTCCGAAGGAACTCTTCCCGATCGGCGACCAGCCGGCCATCCAGGTCGTGATCGACGAAGCGCTCGGAGCCGGGATCGATCACGTCGTCATCGTGTCCAGCCGCTCGAAGCCGGCCGTCGCCGAGTACTTCGAACGCGACGACGCGCTGCTCGCAGCACTCGAGGAGAAGGGCAAGATCGAGACCGCAGATCGGCTGCGCGCCATCGGTCGGGACTGGCGCGTGAGCATCGTGTACCAGGACGACCCGAAGGGTCTCGGCCACGCCGTCGGATGCGCCCGGTCGACGGTCGGCGACGAGCCGTTCGCGGTGATGCTCCCCGACGAGATGATGGCAACGGCGGGCCTGCTCGCTCAGATGAACGGCGTCTGTGCCTCGACCGGTGGCAGCGTGGTCGCCGTCGCCGAGGTCCCGCGTCACGCCGTGAGCTCGTATGGCGTGATCGACCCGATCGGCCCGATGTCCGACGACGGAGTCGTCGAGGTGCGCGATCTGGTCGAGAAGCCGGCGATCGACGAGGCGCCGTCCAATTTGATCATCACCGGTCGCTACGTCCTCACCGCCGACGCGTGGGACGAGATCGACGCACTCGAACCCGGCCGCGGCGGCGAGCTGCAACTCACGGACGCGCTGCGGGCCCAGGCTCGGCGGGCTCCCTTCCACGCCGTGTTGGCCGAATCCGGCCGCTACGACACCGGAAATCCGTTGGGCTTCCTCACTGCGTCGATTCAGCTCGGGCTGGTGAACCCGGAGCTCGGCGACGACCTGCGCGCGTTCCTCCGCAATCTCGAGTTGTGAGCCGGTCGACAGACGTACGACGTCGCCCCGCCGGGAACACGTCGCTCTAGACGCGGCGGAACAGGTCCGGCTCGTCGTGGACGAGACCGTACGGATCGACGCGGAACTCGCTCGCGGTTCCGGTCTTCGCGTGAACCTTCCGCCACGCGCCGTCGAGCTGGTGTTCGTAGCGCTGTTCCACGGGGGTCACGCCGAGCGTGTCGACATCGACCACTGCGACGGTCACATCGGCGGCATCGCCCGGATCGAGTTGCAGGCGGCGGATCGGAATCGAGTTCGTGAACGGCGTCGCGTGGAGGTCGATGTCGGTGCATCCGTCGAGGTCGGGTCGGTGGGCCCCGTTCAGCTCGCCCCATCGCCCGGAACCATCGGTTCCCAGCCAGAGGTCGGGTTCGTCGGTGTCGCGGAACAGGAGGAACTGGCGCACGCTCCAGGTGGGGGAGAGCCGGATCACGTAGCTGACTCGTTCCCGGGTCAGCTCGCCGAGCGCGGTCCAGCCCTCGTTCTCCCAGCGCAGGGTGACCGTTTCGTCACCGTCGCCTTCCCAGGTCTGCCACCGGGCCGTGTAGCCATCGGCCGGGAACGCCGTCATCGCCGTCGTCATCACGCCAAGGTTACGGACGCCTCCGTATCCAACCGGGGTCTGACCCCAGTTGATACGGGGTCGGGGATCGGCTGGATACGGTGACGCGATGACGCCGCTGGAGGATGCACAGGAATTCGTGTTGGGGTCGTGCCCGCCCAAACGGGCCGTTGCGCTGGACCGCGAGGCGGCCAACGGGTTGGTGCTGGCCGCTCCGGTCGTGTCGGCCGAGCTCGTCCCGCCGTTCGACAACTCCGCTGTCGACGGGTACGCCGTGCGCTCCGCCGACGTCCGCACGGCCGACACGGATCCGGTCGAACTCGTCGTGGTCGGCGAGATCGCGGCGGGTGCGGCTCCGGACTGCCCGGTCGGTCCCGGCGAGGCGATCCGGATCATGACCGGTGCTCCGATGCCCGACGGTGCCGATTGTGTGGCAATGGTGGAGGATTCCGAACGCCTCGGAGTCGACGAC
>NZ_JBAVYV010000256.1:0-6156 GCF_049588435.1 Ilumatobacter sp. | reverse complement strand
GGACACGAGGTCGAGTTGCCGTCGGGGGCGCTGCACGACGCCAGCGAGATCGCCCGGGCGATCCCGACGGTCATGTTGTTTTCGTCCTCGATCGCCGGGCTGAGTCATACCAAGGAGGAGGACACATCGGAAGACCACCTGATGTTGGCCGCCGACGCCTTCAACCGGACGTGCCGACGGGCAATCGACCTGGTGGCGACGGGCGAACTCCACGCCACCGTTCCGTCGGTATCGGGGTAACACCGTCGAAACACGTGCCGCGCGAATCACCCGGACGAGGCGATCCGCGCTGCCATCCGATCTGCGACGGTGATCCTGCGGTCGCCACTCGATCGATTTCAGACCACCATTCACTACCGAACCACACCAGACGAGGAGTCCCGGATGACTGACATGATGACACCACGTGAGATACCGGTCGTCGACCTCGGCCCGTACCGAGGCGGCTCGCCCGAGGGCAAGCAAGAGGTCGCCCGGACAGTGGCGGAGGCTTGCCGTTCGATCGGCTTTCTGGTCGTGACCGGCCATGGCGTCGACCCCGGTCTCGTTCGACGGATGCGCGAGGTCACCTCCGAGTTCTTCATGCTGCCCGACGACGAGAAGTACGCCGTCGAAATGCCGGCCGACCGCTACCGCGGGTACATGGCCGAAGCGGAGTCGCTCGCAGCGAGCTACGGCCAGGACTCTCCGCCCGACCTCAAGGAGTCGTTCACGATCGGACCGATCGACGTGCCGTCCGACAACCCGTACTACTCGCCCGAGATCGCCGGTGCGTTCTTCGCCGACAACCTTTGGCCAGCGCGACCCGAGCGCCTACGTGAGGTCTGGAGCGAGTACTACCGGGCGCTGTCGCTCTTGGCCGCCGATGTGATGCGCATCTTTGCGCTGGCCCTCGGCCTGGACGAGAACGCGTTCGACGCGAGCATCGATCACCACATCACCAACATGAGCGCAATCCACTATCCACCGCTGTCGAACGAACCCCTGCCCGGTCAACTCCGCGGCGGCGCACACACCGACTTCGGCAGTATCACGATCGTTCAACGCGACGCTGCACCCGGAGGACTCCAGGTTCTGCTGGACGGCAAGTGGGTCGACGCGCCCTACGTCGACGACTCCTTCGTGGTCAACCTCGGCGACCTGATGGCCGAATGGACCAACGATGAATGGGTCTCGACGGTGCATCGCGTGGCCCTGCCCCCGAACGTCGAGGACGCGAAGTCGGACCGACTGTCCTTCACGTTCTTCCATCAGCCGAACTACGACGCGCGGATCGAGGTCATTCCAACCTGCACCGGGCCGGGTCGTCCGGCGAAGTATGGATCGACGACCTCGGGCGCGCACATCACCGCCAAGCTCGCCGCGATGCGATCGCCGGCACTCGGCACGAACGCCTGATCGTCTCCCCGCCCAACGCGCTTCGAGTCCCAATCATCTTTCAGGAGCCAACGAATGAGTAGACGTATCTCGCACTGGATCGACGGAGCGACCGCCCCGTCGATCTTGGCACGCACGGGACCGGTCTTCGACCCATCGACCGGAGAGATCACCGGCACCGTCGAGCTCGGCGGGATCGACGACGTCGACGCAGCGGTTGCCGCCGCCTCGGCAGCATTTCCCGCTTGGCGATCGGCCGGACTGGGTCGGCGCGCGGAGATTCTTTTTCGGCTGCGTGAACTCGTCGACGCCAATCGAAAGGAGATCGCTCGACTGATCACGGTCGAGCACGGCAAGGTGCTCTCCGACGCACTCGGCGAGGTCGCTCGCGGCCTCGAGAACGTGGAGTTTGCGTGCGGTATCCCACAGCTGATGAAAGGTGAGTATTCGGAGCAGGCTGCAACGGGGGTCGACGTGTACTCGATCCGTCAGCCGCTCGGCGTCGTGGCCGGCATCACCCCGTTCAACTTCCCGGCGATGGTGCCGATGTGGATGTTCGCCAACGCCCTCGCGTGCGGCAACACGTTCGTCTTGAAGCCGAGCGAGAAGAACCCTTCCGTCTCGCTGTTCCTCGCGCAGTTGCTTGCTGAGGCCGGGTTGCCGCGTGGGTGCTTCAACGTCGTACAGGGCGACAGGGTCGCCGTCGACCGTCTGCTCCACCATCCTGACGTCGCCGCGATCAGCTTCGTTGGTTCCACGCCGGTTGCCAAAGCCGTATATGCGACCGGCACCTCCAACGGCAAACGAGTGCAGGCACTCGGCGGAGCCAAGAACCACATGCTGGTGTTACCCGATGCCGACCTCGAGAGTGCGGCGGACGCCGCCGTCAGTGCGGCGTACGGCTCTGCCGGCGAGCGCTGCATGGCGATCAGCGTCGTGCTGGCGGTCGACACGATCGCTGACGCACTGGTCGAACGGCTCGCCCGACGAATCCCCGACATCCGCATGGGTCCCGGCAACGACCCCGATTCCGAGATGGGTCCGTTGATCAGCGCCGAACACCGCGACCGCGTCTGCAGCTACATCGAGGGCGCGGCCGCAGACGGCGCGACCGTTGCGATCGACGGCCGAACCGATCTGCCCAGCGAGGGCTACTTCGTCGGTCCGAGCTTGGTCGACCACGTGGCACCTCACATGGCCGTGTATCGCGACGAAATTTTCGGACCCGTGCTCGCCGTCGTGCGAATCGCGTCCTACGACGAGGGCGTTGCACTGATCAACGACAACGAGTTCGGCAACGGAACGGCGATCTTCACACGCAACGGCGGGGCCGCGCGCCAGTTCGCGAGAGACGTGTCGGTTGGGATGATTGGCGTCAACGTGCCCGTCCCTGTGCCGGTGAGCTACTACAGCTTCGGGGGCTGGAAGTCGAGTCTGTTCGGCAGCGCCCACATTTATGGTCCGGAAGGCGTCACCTTCTACACCCAGGGCAAAGTCGTCACGACCCGTTGGCCCGACCCCGAGAGCTCGACCGTTGACCTCGGCTTTCCGGTGGTGAGATGAGCATGGACATCGGAATCGTTCTCCAGACGACACCACCATCTGCCCGAGTGGTGCAGCTCGCCGAACAAGCGGACGCCTACGGTTTCACGCACGCCTGGACCTTCGACTCCCACATCCTGTGGCAGGAGCCGTACACCATCTACAGCCGGATCCTCGACCGGACGCGGAACCTGACCGTGGGACCGATGGTGACCAACCCCGCAACCCGCGACTGGACTGTCACGGCGAGCACCTTCGCGACGCTCAACGAGATGTTCGGAAACCGCACCGTGTGCGGCATCGGTCGAGGTGACTCGGCAGTACGTGTCACGAACGGTCGACCGGTCAACATGGCGACGTTGCGCGAATCGATCAACGTCATACGAGAACTGGCAAACGGGCGGTCGGTGGAGTACCAGGGATCGACGATCACCCTCCCCTGGGCGACGCGTAGCCGACTCGGTGTGTGGGTTGCCGGCTACGGGCCAAAGGCGCTCGCGTTGACCGGAGAGGTTGGCGACGGCTTCATCCTGCAACTTGCCGATCCGCAAATCGTCGAGTGGATGGTCACCGAGGTCCGTCGTGCCGCGGAACAGGCCGGCCGCGATCCCGACGAGATCACAATCTGTGTTGCTGCGCCAGCGTACGTCGGCGACGACCTCGACTACATGCGAGATCAATGCCGGTGGTTCGGCGGGATGGTCGGTAACCACGTGGCCGACATCGTCGGACGCTACGGCGATACGTCCGACGTCCCTGCCTCGCTCACCGACTACATCCGGGGACGCGCTGGCTATGACTACAACCAGCACGGCCAAGCCGGAAATGCCCATGCCGAGTTCGTCCCGGACGAGATCATCGACCGGTTCTGCATTCTCGGAGGTGTGGAGGACCATCTACGACGACTTCGTGAGCTGGAGTCGCTCGGCGTCGACCAGTTCGCCATCTATCTCCAGCACGACGGAAAAGACGCGACGATGCAGGCGTACGGGGAGCGCATCATGCCGTCGCTTGCCGAGCAACGCTCCGCCCGCACGTGACGACACGAACGCCGACACCTTCTCGCCCCAACCTCAAGGAGGTCACTTCGTGACCGATCTCGCATCCGCTCTCTCACGTACGCTGGTCGACGACCGCGCCCATGTCTTCCATTCGTGGTCGGCTCAGGCGTCGCTCGATCCAGCTGACATCGTCAAGGCAGAAGGCAGCCGGATCTGGGACAGCGAGGGGAACAGCTACCTCGACTTCGCCAGCCAGCTCGTCAACGTCAACGTTGGTCACCAGCATCCGAAGGTCGTTGCTGCCATCAAGGAACAGGCCGACCAGTTGTGCACGATCGCGCCGTACCAAGCGAACGCTGCACGCAGCGAGGCCGCACGTCTTATCGCCGAGCTCGCCCCGGCTGATCTCGACAGCGTCTTCTTCACCAACGGCGGAGCCGATGCGAACGAGAACGCGATCCGAATGGCGCGGATACACACGGGCCGGCACAAGGTGCTGACGATGTACCGGAGCTACCACGGCGGGACAGCGGCCGCCATCGCGATGACTGGAGACCCACGCCGATGGGCGAGCGAACCCGGCCCGCCCGGCATGGTGAAGTTCTGGGGGCCATATCTCTACCGATCGTCGTTTCACGCCTCGAATGAGCACGAGGAGTCCGAGCGCGCGCTCGTCCATCTGGCCGATGTGCTCATGGTCGAGGGCGCTGAGAATGTCGCGGCGATCCTCATCGAGCCCGTCGTCGGGACCAACGGCATTCTCGTTCCGCCCGACGGCTACCTCCAGGGCATTCGCGACTTGTGCGACCAGCACGGCATCGTCATGATCGTCGACGAAGTGATGTCGGGCTTCGGTCGATGCGGCAAGTGGTTCTCCGTCGACCGGTGGGACGTCGTCCCCGACCTCATCTGTTTCGCCAAAGGCGTGAACTCCGGGTACGTGCCGCTCGGGGGAGTCGTCATCAGCCGGAGCATCGCCGACACATTCGCCAATCGCCCCTTTCCGGGTGGGCTCACGTATTCCGGGCACCCACTGGCATGCGCAGCAGCCGTGGCCACCATCAACGTCATGCGAGAGGACGGGGTCGTCGACCACGCCCGCCACCTCGGTGACGACGTCATCGGACCCACGCTTCGGGAGATCGCCGGCCGGCACCCATCGGTGGGCGAGGTGCGTGGCCTCGGGGTGTTCTGGGCGATCGAACTGGTCAGTGATCGGACGACACGGGAGCCACTCGTGCCGTTCAATGCCAGCGGCGAGTCAGCAGCACCGATGGCCGAACTGTCGAACGCGTGCAAGCAACAGGGCCTGTGGCCGCTGACGCACTTCAACCGGCTACACATCGTGCCGCCGCTCACCACCACCGAGGAGGAGATCCGTCACGGCCTCGAGATCGTGGATGCTGTTCTCGACAGAGCGGACGTCCACGCGCGTTGAGAACTCGGCCGGCGTGGTTCGTGAGTCATCATGTTCCAGACCATCGGAGACCAGGCGGTGCTTCACACGAAACTCCCCGGTTCGCAGTCGACCAAGAAATCAAGGTCAGAATGTTCGTAGCTACGCTGCCGAACCAAACAGCGATCGGGCTTTCCGTGTCGGCGACGGAGGTTGAGCTGGACATCCCCAAGGAGGCGGCCCGCGTCCGAGGGAAGCCATCGCCTCGGGTACGGGGTTTGGATGCCGAGTCCGGCCCACGTCAGCGTGGCGGTCAGCGGTTGCTGGCGAATCCGCTCGGTCGGGACCGCTCAAAACGTTCCAGCCCGTTTGCACTCTGCCCGCACAGAACCGGCATTGCGCGAACGAACGACCGTCCCGTAACGCGCGCAGGACCACCCGTGCAATCGCGTCCCCGAGTCGCCCGCAGGGGACAGTTTCGAACCGCGCATGACGCGGATCGTCGTCTACTGCGTGCAGCCGCCGTTAGGAGAGTTCGCGTCTGATGCGGTCGCCGATGCTGGCGGCGATCTCGGCGTCGCGTGCCTCGGTCGCCCTGGTGTAGCGGAGCGATGTATCGGGAGTCGAGTGGCCGAGCCGTGCCATGATCTCCGCCGTGGAAGCCCCGGAACTTGCGGCGGTGGTGCCAGCGAGGTGTCGCAGGTCGTGGAACCGGAGGTTCCCGGCGACACCTGCGTCGCGCCTGGCTCGACTCCACGATGGTTGGAAGTATCGATTGAGGAGCGGCTTCTTCTTGATCGACCGGAACACCAGTGCATCAGGCTCGGGTTCGGTGAAGGT
>NZ_JBAVYV010000255.1:0-1719 GCF_049588435.1 Ilumatobacter sp. | reverse complement strand
ACGCGCAGCGCGTGCAGGGTCGCGGCGCCGCGGTTGTAGACCGCCGATGCGAAGAGTCCCATCGGTCCGGGGTCGCCGATCGGAAGGGACCAGAACGAGCTGGTGTCGCTGATCGCCATGACGTTGTCGAAACGAGCCTGCGTCGAGGCTCCACCCTGCTGCTCGGCCCACATCCAGCTGGCGTAGGTCGCCCAACCTTCGTTCAACCAGATGTCCGCCCACAGCGATGGGCTGACGGCGTTGCCGAACCACTGGTGGGCGAGTTCGTGCGCCACGGTGCCCTCGCCCGCCGACCGTGAGTAGACGGGTCGGGTCTGGGTCTCGAGTGCGTACCCGACGCTGTCGTCGTCCACGATCGATCCGTAGGCCACGAACGGGTATAGACCGAACTGGGAGGTGAAGAAGTCGATCATCGCCGGCTGCAGCGCCAGACTCGCGTTCGTGGAAGTCAGGCGGGTTCCGGTCACATCGAGATCGACCGCGTCGACGATCGGGAGACCGTCGGCGGTCTCGGAGTACCGCAGGTCGAAGTTTCCGACCGAGGCGGTCGTGAGGTAGCTCGCCTGGGGATCGGGTGCGTTCCAGTACCACGTGGTCCAGCCGGCAGCGGTCACCTCGGGCCGATCCTGCAGCCCGTTCGCAACGGCGACGGAGCCTTCGGGGACCGTGATCTCGAACGAGTAGGTGGCCTTGTCGGTCGGGTGGTCGCTGACCGGGTACCACGTCATGTTGCCCTCGGGCTCGCCGACGACCATCGCTCCGTCCCGTGTGGTCACCCACCCGTACAGCGCGTCCTCCACGTCGGTCGGGCGTCCGGTCTGACCCGCGTAGTCGATCACCACGTCGACGACGTCGCCGGTCTTCAACTTCGGACGCGGCTGGATCACGAGTTCCCAGATGCGTGCATCGTCGTCCTGGACGTGCCAGTAGCCCGGTTTGCGTACGGTCGAATCCGGTGTGCCGAGATCCTTCAGCGACTTGCCGTCGACGGTCACCGCCGACACGTCGAGCCCGCGCAGGTCGAGCTGGAACCGGTCGAGATCCTGAGTCGCCTCGAGCCGGATCGTGGCCTGTCCCTCGAGATGGCCGACGAGTTCGGCCGGGCTCGGCTCGGGCGGCGTGTAGGTGAGCTCGAGGTCGTAGTGCTGGACGTCGAAGCCGCCGTTCCCCGAGTACGGGAAGTACGAGTCACCGGCACCTTCGGCACCGGCCGCGTACCGGGGGTTGCCCGGACTGTCGGGCGCAGCCGTGGCGGTCATCGGAATGATGAGGGCGAGCGGCACGGCCAGGCCGACAGCTCCCCGCACCCATCGCGTGGAAACGTTCATGTGGACTCCCCAAGTCGAACAGCGAACATGCTGATCGCATGACAGTACTCGCGTCAGAGGCCTCGGCGTCCGCCCTCGCGCAGCATCGGTTCGTGGCTTCCGAACCGTCCGCCGCCGGGCTCGGCTCCCTCCACCGATCCGGTGGTGAACCCGCCGTCGACGACCAGCGTGTGGCCGGTGACGAATCCGGCCCGATCGGAGGCCAGCCACGTGGCCGCCTCGGCGATGTCCTCCGCCAGTCCGGGACGGCCCCGTAGCGGAGTGCCCTTGGTGGAGAAGTACTCGAGCGAGCGGTCGAGGGCGTCGGGATCACCGAAGATCACGTCGGCGTTCATCGGTGTGTTGTGTTTGCCGGGCGCGATCGCGCTGGCACGCACGCCGAACGGACCCA
>NZ_JBAVYV010000254.1:0-13604 GCF_049588435.1 Ilumatobacter sp. | reverse complement strand
AGCGCATGAGCATGTCGCCGATGTTGCACGTGACCGTCCCCGGGACCGGCTCGACGTCGGTCCACCCGAGCGGATCGGTCGACTCGCGGCTCGCCGCCTCGGCACCCGGGCACAACTGCAGACCGCGCTGGCCGACGCGCTGGTGGAGCAGCGTGAGGCAGTCGAAATCGGTGTGGGCACCGGCGCGCCACTCCCCCGGCTGCAGGTCGCTCGCGTCCATCGGCAGGTAGTGCAGGACGCGCAACGTCGACTGGTACTCGGGTGAGGTCGGATCGTGGCGCTCGGCGAAGAACGCGTCGGGGAAGCCGAGCTTGCGGGCGAACGACGACAGGATCCGCATCGCGAGCGCGTGGTTGGCCGCCTCGAAGTCGGAGAGGATCCGGCGGAAGTCGGCGATCTCGTCCTCGGTCGGCCAGAGGTCGTACTTCTCCATCCGCGAGATCGTGACCTGGAACGTCTCCTTGTGGTCGTAGGTGCCGGTCGACGGTCGCTTCTGCGACTTGAACTCCCAGCCGCTGTTCGTGCGCGGCGGCATCGAACGGCGCTCCTTCACCTCGGTCGGGAGGTCGAAGAAGCGCTCGGTGATCGCGAAGGCTCGGTCGACGTCGGCCTGGGGAATCCCGTGGCCGGTCACCTGGAAGAACCCGGTCTCTGCTGCGGCCGACCACAGCGCGTCGTCGATGTCGGACTGGGTGGCCGATGCGTCGGACAGGTCGATGATCCGGATCTCCCGGTCGACGTCGACGCCGTCGCCGCCGAAGGTGCGTTCCTTGGCGAGTTCGGTCTCGACTGATCCGGTCGTGGGTGCGGACATGGTGGTCTCCTCGTGGTTGCGAGGGGCAATGACCTGCGTGCCGATCGCACGCTGACTGCTTCTACCCGTTGTCTCCCGCAACGATAGCGAGCCGATCGCCCGGACTCAGGTCGTACGGATCCAGTCGGGCGATTCGGTGCCGATCGCGTAGGTGGAGGCCATGAGCTTCGCGACGACGCCGGTCTCGCCTGCGTCCATGGCCGCGAACACCTCGTCGGGTTCGAGGATCGGCGAGGTTCGCCAGCCGGGACCGTCGAGGCGGAGGTCGTCGAGCTGTCGGCGGCGAAGCTCCCACGGGAGTCCGGTGAGCGGGTGGCCGTCGCTCCAGAGGACGTCGAACGCCATGAACACGACCGGTGCAGTCTTGGTCGCGTTGCGCGCGCCACTGTCGCTGCCGATGCGGAGCCGTCGATCGAGGCCGGAACCATCGTGGAGCACGTCGCCACTGTCCGGATCGATCGGGACGATGACGCCGTCGAGGATCAACTCGCGATGACCGATCGCGCGGCCGATCCGCCGGACCTCGGGGAAGTGGATTGAGATGTCACTGGCACCGGCATCGGTGATCACCACCCGGCCGGTGTCGTCGGTGACGATCGCCCGGATGCCGTTCCACCGCCGCTCGCACGACCAGGCCGAGTCACCCGACCCGCCGGCCATCACGTCGTCGGGCAGATCACCGTCGGTGGCGGTCATCGGAACGACGCCGATCGGGACCGCACGCCGATTCTCGTCGACGGGTGGGTCCATCCGGTGGATCAGCCAGTCCCGGCTCCCACGCATCGAGAACAACGAGTACTTTCCCGACACCCGCGTGCCCGACAGCGTGATGACGAGCTTCGTCGGATCGTCGGCGGGTTCGAGCTTGTGGAGTTCGAACGTCCCGGTATCCCACTGCGTGCTCCGACCGGCGCCGAACTGTCCGTCGAAGTCGTCGCCCTCGTGGTCGAGGAAGTCGAGCGAGTGGTCCTCGGTCCGGACCGCGAGTCGGTTCTCCTTCGGATTCCACGGGACGCCCCGAGGCAGCGCCCACGACAGCAGTACACCGTCGTGTTCGAGCCGCAGATCCCAGTGCAGTCGCGTCGCGTCGTGCTGTTGGATCACGAAGCGTCGCACATCGGCCATGGGGCCGAGTCTCGTCGACGGCACGACCCGTCAGGCGCGCTCGGACGGGGTGTTAGGTTGCGCACATCGCCCGTGGGACGGCGATCGTCGAAGCCGAAACGGGGATGAACCAGCCATGGAAGTCGATCAACTGCGCGCACTCTCACTGTTCGAGGGGTTGAGCGACGACGAACTCGCCGACTGCGCCGGACGGTTCAACGAGGTCGAGATCGTCGCCGGCAGCAGCCTCGCGAAGCAGGATGACTACGCCTACAAGTTCTTCGTCGTGCTCGACGGCGAGGTCGACATCCATCGCGATTTCACGTTTGTCGCGACGCTCGGACCCGGCGAGGTCTTCGGGGAGATGGCGCTCGTCAAGCACGAGAAGCGCAACGCTCGCGTCACCACCAAGAGCCGCTGCCGCGTCGCCTGCATGATGAGTTGGGACTTCACGGCGATGACCGAGCAGATCCCGACCGTGGCCGAACG
The DNA here is from genome assembly GCF_049588435.1 of Ilumatobacter sp. Lineage (GTDB taxonomy): Bacteria > Actinomycetota > Acidimicrobiia > Acidimicrobiales > Ilumatobacteraceae > Ilumatobacter_A. The sequence continues at coordinate 11,197 of NZ_JBAVYV010000254.1, read as the reverse complement.
GATCAACGCCGTCGTCCAGGAACGCGAGAGCTGACGACCGTCGCGAGCTCGTTCAGCTCCGGTTCAGCTCCGGCCGATGAATCCCTCACCGACGCAGATCGTCTGCACGTCGCGCACGTAGCGCGGCCCGAGATGGGCGCGCACGACCTGGACCGCATCGTCGGCGGACGAGATGCCGGCACGCTGCAGTTCGTCGAGATCGAGGAACGTGGTCTCGATCGCTCGTCCCAGTTCGGTGTGGGCTGCGATGACCGCGTCCCGATCGACCGGTGCAGGGAGCGGATCCCACGCGCCGAACGCAGACGCCCTCCCGCGCACACGATCGGCGGCGTCGCCGGTCGCGTCGCCCAACGCCGCGGCCGTGTCGACCAGCGTGCGAATCATGTCGTTGTGTTCGTCGACGAGTTGAGCGTCCATCACGGGGAGCGTCTGGCGCACGCCCTGGAGCAACGACTGCATCATCTGGGCGGTCGCGAACGCCTTCGGGTTGTTCAACGCCGGAAGGATCTCGTCCTCGATCGCGAGGAGGACACCTTCGAGAATCTGGTCGATGGACGGTGAGGTGTTCATGCGGGGACCCCCGGGTACTGCAGAAGTTGGGCCATCCCGGGCAACGCCGGCGCACTCGATTGGATGAGATAGAGGTGGAGCAGCTCCCGGTTCTCGAGGAGGACCCGACGGTTGATCGCGGCATTGATCGGAACGGCGATGTTGGCGCTGCCGAACAGCACGAAGTAGCCGATCTCCTGCTCGGTGATCTCGTACCCCGTCAACGTGTTGTAGTAGGCGAGGAACCCACCCTCGTCGGCCGGATGCGACATGATGCTCGTGTTGGACAGACCGTCCATCATCGCCATCCACCCGAGGTCCTCTCGCGGGTCGCCGACGCGTGCGTTCTCCCAATCGATCAGCGCGGTCACCCGGCCATCGGCGTAGAGGAAGTTCGCCGGATTGAAATCGCCGTGGACGACCGACAGCGGAAGCGGTCGCGGCTTGGTGCGACGCAGGGTCAGGAACACGTCGAGCAGGAGACACAACATCGGATCACGGTTGATCTGCGAGTAGTGATCGAGGTAGTAGTCGAACGTGGAGTCCATGTAGCGGTCCCACGACGCCACATCGATCCCGACGTGACGAGGATCGTCGAGATCGCCGTTCGGATTGAGGGTGGCGATGTCGGTCTGGTGGAGCTCGACGAGCGACTCGCAGAGATGCCGCACGACGTCGTCGACCTGGTCGACGTCCGGCCCATCGTGGAAGAGGTCGGTCGTCATCGAATTGCCGTCGGCCCGTCGCAGGACCATCGCCGCTTCACCGAGCACCGACCGGTCCATCTCGTACCCGAGGCTCTGCGTCACCGGGACCGTGGTGTTGAGCCGAACCGCTTCGATCAGATCGTGCTCGATTGCTCGACTCGTCTCGAGGAGGGCGACTGCGGGCGGCGGGTCCTTGCGCAGGATCAGCTGATGACGCTGCTGGCCGCCGGCGGCGTGGACGATCGCATCGAAGCGGAACGTCTCGCGAGAGAAGCCACCCGGGATCGGGCCGAAATCGACGATCTCCACCTGGTGCGAGCGGGGATAGAACCCCTCCACGATCCGCGCGACCTGACCCTCGAATCCCCCGTCCATGTGACGAAGGTAACACCTCGCTTCGGGGTTACTCGTCGGCGTCCCGGTCGTCACCGGCGACGACCAATCCTGCGGCGGCGACGCCGAGCGCCGCGTCCGCGCGTGCGAGATGCCCGTGTGGGTCTCGATGTCGTCACACACCACCACGAGGTCCGTCGAGATCTGCTGGAGGAGCACGTGCGCGAGGTGCCCGTCGGGAGTTTCCGGAACAGAGTCCGGAAGTTCGTCCGGACGGGCCAACTTGCGTCCCCGCATCGCGACTCCACCGAACCCGATCACGACCGCGCGCCCCGCGCGCTCTCGATCGACTCATCGATCACATCGCGCTCACCGGTCTGTTCGTACACCGCGATCTGATCGTCGACGATCGCTTCGCGGGCCCGATGGAGCGCGTCGGCGAACCGCACGCTCGCTCCGGAACGATCACCGGGGACCGCAGCACGTGCAGCGGACTGCGCGTCGTGCCGGCGAGACCGGCGGCGAAGAGCGCGGCAAATCCGGCGTCGGTGTGCGCCGGGTCCAGTTCGACGACCGGACCCGTCGCGGGCGCATCGGGGTGAACGATGGTGACCGCGAGGACCGGCAAGCCTCGTGTCTCCGCCTCCGCCGGCGCCTGGATGATCTTGCGGAGCTGTTCGCCCGGATGCACGTCGACCCGCGGGACATGGGCGGAGTAGATCTCGCGTGTGCCACAGAGTTCGAGCGCATGGCGGACCCCGGTGTTCCTGGGGAGGTCGACGTCCTCGACTGGGACATCGACCCGCGCGGCAGCCTCGAGGTACACGGTCACGTTCGGCGATCCCTGCGCAACGGCCAACACCACACGCGACGCGACCGCAAGCCCGCGAGTCATCGCGACGAGCGCATTCGGCATTTCCGTCGTCGAAGACGAGGGTGGGGATGCGGTATGACGGCGCACCATCTCGCGGTCGAACTGGTCTCGGACGAGGCGATCGACCACCGGATTCCGGCCGAGCCGTGGAACCTGCCGTGGCACCGCATTCGCTTGGACGACGGGCGTCCGGTCTCCCGGAAGAACGGAGCATTCGGTTCCGACACCGACCTGAACGAGATCCTGGTCGACGAAGGTGGTGACGTCCGCGACGGCGCGGCCACTGCGGCGTGTCGCTTCGGCCTCGCCACCGTGGAACCGCGTCCCTGATCGGGGCGATTCAGCGGTCGAGAGCGCTCGCGAGCATCGCGATGTCGGCCGGCGAGATCCGACAACACCCTCCGATGTAGCGCGCACCGGCTTCCAGCCACTCCGGCACGAGGTCGAGCGAGAACGAGTCGACACCGCACCAGGCGTTGGCGACCGCATCCCACCGCTCGCCACGGTTCGGATAGGCGACCCCGGCGACACCTGTCGCGGCGACGGCCGCCTGCACCGCGCCGGTCACCTCCTCCGGCGCCGAACAGTTGACTCCAGCGGCGATGATCTCGGTGCTCCCTGCCACGACGTCGAACGCTTCTGCCAGCGACTGGCCGGCGCGGGTCCGGCCGGAATCGATCGTGTAGGCGAACCAGGCCGGGAGTCCGACATCGTCGAGCAACGGTACGAGAACCTCGGCCTCGCGCACGTCGGGAATCGTCTCGACGGCGAACAGATCGGGCTCGGCTGCCGCCAGGAGTTCGAGCCGGGGCCCGTGGAACTCTCGGAGCTCCGACGCCGACAATCCGTACGCTCCGCGATACTCCGACCCGTCCGCCAACACCGCCCCGTACGGCCCGACCGACGCCGCGACGAGCAGCCGTCGTCCATCGGAGTCGGCCTCGTCCCGCGCCCGTTTCGCCAACGTCACGCTCGACGCGATCAGGCGCTCTGCCTCGGCCCGACCGAATCCCACGGCCTCGAACCCGGACACGCTCGCCTGGTAGCTCGCGGTCGTCGCCACGTCGGCGCCGGCGTCGTAGTACGACCGGTGCGCCGCGACGATCGATTCGGGATCGTCCCGGAGGAGCCGGGCCGTCCACATCTCGGTACGCAGGTCGGCGCCGGCGAGCTCGAGCGCCGTCGACAGTCCACCGTCGAGCACGACGATCGAGGGCGACGCGTCGGACAACAATTCGTCGTGATCCACCCCGTGGCCGCTCGCCGTCATGGCACCGTCATTCAGGCACCCGGGCGTCGGGCACCGGGCGCCACCGTGCGGGCGAGGATGCCGAGCGTGGCGCGCAGGTTGGTCTCCGAGATCACGGGGAAGATGTCCGCGGCCATCGGGCGGTACTGCTCGTGGATGTCCGACCAGTCGTAGTACGACGTCACCTTCGTCCCGCCGTCGGTCGGCTCCAGTCGGTACCCGTAGACGTGCCCGATCGGCGGCTGCATCTGCCCGTCGATCGTCCAGGCGATCGCACGGTCCTGCTCGAAGTCGGTGATCACGACCGTGACGTCGTACTCGCCCAGGTCGAAGTCGCGCAGCGAGTCGCGATCCATGTGCACGACGAACCGGTCCCCGACCGCACTCGCTGGATCGCCCGTCGACGACATCAACATCCCCGACGCGTCGATCTGGACGTGGCCGTCCGGACTCCGCAGAACCTCGAAGATCGCCCCCGGATCGGCGGCGATCGTTCGGTCGACTTCGATTCGCTGTTCGCTCATCCCCTCACTCTTGCACGCCACGCACCCGGGAATGCCTGCCGGTGGGTCGAGCCGTTTCGGCCAAGATGGCGGGGTGCACATCTCGATCCTGCTCTTCGACGACGTCGACCTCCTCGACTCCGGCGGCCCGTACGAGGTGCTGCTCACGGCCAACCGACTCGCCGCACGCGGCGGCGGTGACGCGCCCTTCGACATCGACACCGTCACGCTCGATGGTGAGCCTGTCACCGCGTACGGCGGCCTGGGCTTGATCCCGACGGCATCGGGCGATGTGCTCGAACGGACCGATCTCCTCATCGTCCCGGGCGCGGTCGACCTCGCCGGTCCGCGTGCGAACACCGAGATGCTCGAGGCCATCGCGGTCGTCGCCCGACGCGGCGAGACGACCGTCGCGAGCGTCTGCACGGGCGCATTCCTGCTCGACGACGTCGGACTGCTGGCCGATCGCCCGTGGACCACCCACTGGGAGGACATCGATCTCCTCACCGAGCAGGCCGGACCGGACGGTGCACGACGTGGGGTGCGCTGGGTCGATGCCGGATCCGTCGTCACCGGAGGTGCGCTGAGCTCCGGGATCGCGATGGCGCTCCACCTCGTCGAGCGGTTCGCCGGGCGCGCCCTCGCCGAACGGACGGCCAACCAGATCGACTACGTCTGGACCGAGGACTCGACCGGTGCCTGATCGCTGGGAGACACGCGACGTGACCCAGATCGAATTCCGGAGTGACAACGCCGCCGGTGTGGCGCCCGAGATCCTGACCGCGATCGGCGACGCGAACACCGGCACTGCGATCGCCTACGGTGCGGACGACCTGACGGCATCGCTGGAATGGCTGATCCGCGAGGTGTTCGAGCACCCGACGGCACGGGTGTTCCCGGTCACCAGCGGCACCGCCGCGAATGCGTTGTCACTCGCCGCACTGTGCCCACCGTGGGGATCGGTGCTGTGCCACGACAGCGCCCACATCCTGCAGAGCGAGTGCGGCGCGACGTCGATGTTCGGCGGTGGCGCGGTGATGCGCGGCGTACGTGGCAACGACTTCCGGATCCAGCCGGACACCTTCCGCGCCGCACTCGAGGCCGTCCGCTGGGGCGATCCGCACCATTCACAGCCGGCGGTCCTCTCGTTGACCCAGCCCACGGACATGGGCACGATCTACTCGCTCGACGAGATCTCGACGCTCACTGCAATCGCCGGAGAACGCGGTCTGCGGGTCCATCTCGACGGCGCTCGGATGGCCAACGCCATCGCGGCGCTCGGCTGCTCGGCGGCCGACGTCACCTGGCGTGCGGGGGTCGACGTCGTCTCGCTCGGCGCGACCAAGAACGGCGCGCTGTCGACCGAAGCGATCGTGACGTTCGACGACGCTGCCGCGGACGAGCTGGTGTACCGCACCAAACGGTCCGGCCACGTGACGTCCAAGATGCGCTACCAGTCCGCCCAGCTTCACGCCTACCTGACCGACGACCTCTGGCTCCGGCTCGCCACCAACAGCAACCGTCAGATGACGCGCCTGGCGGCGGGTCTCGCCGACCTCGGAGTCGAGTTCGTGAACCGACCCGACGTCAACATGCTCTTCGCCCGCATGTCCGACGACGTCGCGACCGAGCTGGAAGCCGCGGGTCTCCTCTTCTACCGCATGCCGGGATCGATCCGCCTGGTCACCAGCTGGCAGACATCCGACGCCGACATCGACGCCGCCCTCGACCGGTTCCGAACCGTCTGCGAAGATGCCGCATGACGACGGTCGAGGTGTTTGCGGAGATCACCTGCCCGTTCGCCTACATCGGGCTGCAGCACGTCGTCGAACACATCGCCGAACTCGATCGACCCGTCGACGTCATCGTGCGCGCCTGGCCACTCGAGTGGGTCAACGGTACGGGTCTCGCTGTCGACGGCGTGCAGACCAAGGCGCTGGCGCTCCGCGACCAGTTGGGTGTCGACAAGTTCTCGGGGTTGCGCACCGACCGGTGGCCCAACACGACGATCCCCGCTCTCGCCCTCGAGGCGGCTGCCTACGACAACGATCCGTCGACCGGCCTGGCAGTCGCGTCGGAGCTCCGCACGGCGCTGTTCGAGAACGGCATCGACGTCAGTCACCACGACGAACTCGCACGGATCGCTGCCGAGCACGGAGTGGAGTTCGACGTCGAGGACGACTCTGCCGTCCACGCCGACCACGAGGCGGGCGAGGTGCGTGGCGTCATCGGCTCGCCGCACTACTTCGTGGGCGACGACGACTTCTTCTGCCCGGCGCTCGACCTCGGTCGGGATGCCGACGACCATCTGATCGCACGCTTCGACCCCGCCGGGCTCGGCCGGTTCCTCGAACGACTCGCTCGCTGACGTTCAGGAATCGGGAAGGCCGATGATCTGAGCGGTTCGCCGGGCGGTGCTCTCGAACAACGCCGCGTGGTTCTGCACGAGATTGCGGGTCTGGCCGAACGACTCGAAGCTGACCAATCCGAACAGCTGCGTCCAGGCAATCACCACGTCGAGCAGCGTGTCGTCGTCGATGTCGAGGTCGACGCTCGCCCGCAGCTCGACGAAGTCGCCCACCAGCTCCGGATCCACCACCGACTCCACGCTCCACCCCGCCCCCACACCCCGTTCTCGTGAACTCTTCCGGCGCTCCGTGCGCGAAGAGTTCACGAGATCGCCTGCGTCGGTGCGGGTGGCGTCGCGCACGATCGAGATGAGCGCGCGCGACGCGCGGGTGCCCGAGACCGACGTCCGCTCCGGCGCGGCGTAGCCCGGAACCGGCGAACCGTAGAGCAGCGCGTACTCGTGCGGACGCTCGATCGCCCAGGCCCGAACGACGAGCGCCGCACCGACCCAACGGTCGGCAGGAGCCCGATCGGCACTGGCCTCGACATCGTGCTCGACCGCTTCGCCGAGCGAGGTGTACGCCGCATCGATCAACCGCGTGAGCAGCTCGTCGCGGCTGGCGACGTAGCGGTAGATCGCCGACGACACCATCCCGAGCTCACGGGCGACGGCGCGCACCGAGAGCGCCGCGGCGCCGACCTCGGCGAGCTGCTCACGACCGACTCGGAGGATCTCGTTGTTGACCTCGTCGCGGGCACGCTCGCGTGCGGTTCTCAACGTCGCCATCCGGTCAGTGTGACACACGCCCGACACGAAATGAGAGCACTGCTCTTGCCTTCTCGGGGCCATGTGTGTTCAATGATCACAGACGAGAGCACTGCTCTCGTCGAATCGATACGAACACCGAGCGAAACGAGACGAGACATGACCATCACCACGACGGACACCACCCGCTACCTCGAGCCCAACGGCCTGACCCGGTGGTTCATGAACCCGCTGATCAGCGCGATGACCCGGGTCGGGATCAGCGTGTGGGGATCACGGGTTCTCGAGATTCGCGGCCGGACGAGCGGTGAGTGGCGCTCCGTTCCGGTGAATCCGCTCGCGCTCGACGGCGGACGGTACCTCGTGGCGCCGCGCGGCGAGACCCAGTGGGTTCGCAACCTCCGCGTGGCGGGCACGGGCCGACTCCGCAAGGGTCGTCGCGTCGAGGAGTTCGGCGCCGTCGAGATCGTCGACGTTCACGATCGACTGCCGATCCTGCGCGCCTACCTCGACAAGTGGGCGTTCGAGGTCGGTGCGTTCTTCGAGGGCATCACCGTCGACTCGACCGACGCCGAGCTGCTCGCCGTCGCACCCGGATTCCCGGTCTTCCGCATCACCACCACCTGACGACCCACGCAGACCGTGGACTCAGCTGGCTCGGCGAGACTGGGCTTCTGCGAGGCGCGCGTGGAGGCGATCGCGGAGTTCGTCGGGGTTCGCGTCGATGAACTCGCGTCGCTTGCGCTTGACGGTCGCGGCACCCGCGGCGACACCCAGCGCCGCCGCCCCGACGATGCCGGCGAGACCAACCCACTTCCAGATCCTCATGCTCACTACCGTAGGGCCCACGATGACCGGGACCGAGCACCCCACCGCGAGCACCGACGAAACCTCCAGCGGGTATCGGACGATGTCGTTCGACGAGGCAGCCGGTGTCACCCGCACCGGTGATGTCTGGTTGTTCCGCGGGAGGTCGACCGCCGACCGGGCGATCCGGGCGTTCACCAACAGCCCGGTCAACCACGTCGGCATGGTCATCGCCCTCGACGATCTTCCGCCGTTGATCTGGCACGCCGAACTCGGTCGGACGATCCCCGACGTCTGGGCGGGCGTCACTCATCGCGGCACCCAACTCCACCGCCTCGTCGATGCCGCCGGCCAGTGGAACCACCGCTACGGGCAAGAAGCGTGGATGCGCCAGATCGACATCGACGTCACCACCGAGATGGAGGATGCCGTCATCGAGACGGTCGCCGAACTCGACGGACGCACGTTCCCGGCGACGCGATCGCTCGCGACCGGCTGGGTCAAGGGTCGGGTCCGGCGCACGTCCGATCTCGAGCAGCTGTTCTGCGCCGAGGTCGTCGCGATCACCTACGAACGGATGGGACTGCTCGAGTCGAAGCGACCACCCAACTGGTACGACCCCGGCAAGTTCTGGAGCGGCCACCACCTCGAACTCAACGGCGCGACCCTCGGCCCCGAGATCGCCGTCACGGACATCCCTCCGTTCGAGATGCCCGACCCCGATGGGTCCGCCGAGTCCAACTGACTCAGTCCGCCAGACCGGACGAGAAGGACGAACCGTCCACACCAGCCGAATCCGGGGGCCGATGGAACTCGACGGCGAAGCGGACGGGCTCGTCGAGCACGACGTGATGCGGGAGCTGCGGAGGAATCACCTGGTGCTCGCCGGCCGCAACCGTTCGGACGTCGTCGGGAGCGTCCTCGAACACGAATCCGAGTGACCCCTCCTCGACGACGAGTCGAGCCCACACCCCTTCGGCCACCGAGTGCGCCGAACGCAGTCCGGCCGGGGTCGTGTCCTGATCGAACGTCGGTGTGGACCGCTGGAGCGTGAGCCCGTCGGGAAGTTGCTCGTTGGTCATGATCGATTCCTCCTGGGGAAAGTCATCCGGAACGTGGCTCCGTTCCCGTGGTCGCCATCCTTGCGGGTCGACTCGACGGAGATCTCGCCATCGTGGGCCTCGACGATCGACTTCACGATCGCGAGTCCGAGGCCCGACCCTCCGGTCGTCCGCGCCCGCGAGTCGTCACCGCGGGTGAACCGGTCGAAAACGGCGGCGCCGACATCGACAGGCACGCCCGATCCGGTGTCGACGACGGAGATCGACACCGCAGCTTCGTCGGCCGCCACCCCGACGGAGATCGATGCGTCGTCGGGCGTGTGGACGATCGCGTTGTCGACCAGTCCCGCGAGTGCCTGGTGGAGTCGGAGACGGTCGCCCACGAACTCGACGGAGTCGGGGTCGTCCACCGCGATCGACCGTTCGGGATGTGCCGCCATCGCGAGCTCAGCCACATCGCGGACCATCTCGCCGAGATCGAACGGTGCCAGATCGAGGGGCCGCTCCTCGTCGAACTTCGCGAGCATCAAGAGATCCTCGACGAGCAACGTCATCCGCGCGGCCTCGCCCTGCATCCGCCGGACCGCATCGTCGAGTTGACCGGGCTGACGGAAACCGCCCTGGGCGTAGAGGTCGAGATAGCCGCGGATCGACGTGAGCGGCGTGCGCAACTCGTGCGATGCATCGGACACGAACGACCGCAGCCGCTGCTCGGTCGCGTCACGCTCGTCGAGCATGACGTTGAACGCCGTCGCCAACCGGCCCGCCTCGGTCCCGCTGTCGTACCCCTCGGCGCGGCGGGTGCGGTCACCTCCGGCGATCGCATCGGCCGTGTCGGTCATCTCCTCGATCGGGCGGATCCCGAATCGATTGACCCAGACGCCGATCAGAACCAGCACCACGGCGACGAGCGCCGCGACCGCGAGCAGGGTGTAGGTCAACTGGTCGATCGTGTCCTCGATGTCATCGATCGGAACCGCGATGATCGTCGGCGGGGCGGTGTCGGTCCCGGCGATGAACTGGACCCGGAACGTCGACTGTCCCGCCACTCCCTCGACCGTGCGGATCTCGGAGAACCCGCCGGGCGACGCGACGAGTTCATCGAGATCAGCGGCGTCGAGATCGGGAACGTCGGCCAACCGTTGACCGCGCACCGCGACGCGCAGCGCACCGGAGTCGTCGATCGTCGCCAGGTAGAGGTCGGAGATGCTCTCCTCGTCGATCGGCGGATTGTCGGCGCCCGGCGGGACCGGAGGAACGCGTGACCGCATCTGCGGTGGCAGCGGTGTCGTCGTGAGTTGCGTGTCGACCTCGTCGTACAGCTGGGCGCGTTGCGTGCGAACGGTGAAGACACCCGCTGCCACGATCACGAGGAACACGACGCCGAGGCCGAGCAGCAGGCGGGTCCGCAGCGTCACGGGTCCACCCGAAGGCAGAATCCGACACCGCGAATCGTGTGGATCAACTTCGGTTCCGACTGATCGAGTTTGCGTCGCAGATAGCTGATGTACGTGTCGACCACGGACGAATCGCCGCCGAAGTCGTACTCCCACACGTGATCGAGCAACTGGGCACGACTCAAGACCCGACCGGTGTTGACGAGCAGGTAGTGCAACAGCTTGTACTCGGTCGGTGATAGCTCGATCGTCGTCCCGGCGCGGGTGACGCGGTGTGCATCGACGTCGAGTTCGAGATCGGAGCATCGCAGCACGGTCGTCTGTTCGATCTGGCCCGCCTGGCGCATGCGCAGCTTGACCCGGGCGACCAGCTCGGCGATCGCGAACGGCTTGACCATGTAGTCGTCGCCGCCGATGGTGAGCCCCCGGACCCGATCATCGGTCGAGTCACGGGCGGTGAGGAAGATCACCGGCGTCCGCGACCCGGTGTCGCGGAGGCGGGCGAGCACCTCGAAGCCGTCGAGCTCGGGCATCATCACGTCGAGCACGATCAGGTCGGGACGGAATTCGTCGACCATCGCCAAGCCGGCGCGCCCATCGGA
>NZ_JBAVYV010000253.1:0-1755 GCF_049588435.1 Ilumatobacter sp. | reverse complement strand
ACCGCGGCGCGCAAGACCTTCGCGTCGAGCGAGCGTCGCGAAGGACTCGATCGCCAACGCGAGTTCCGGACCGCGACGCAGGTCGCCGACGAACTCGGTCAGATGAAGGGCGCCTTGATGAAGCTCGGTCAGATGGCCAGCTATCTCGACGACGGCCTGCCCGAGCCGATGCGCATCGCACTCGCACAACTCCAATCGGACGCGCCTCCGATGTCGACCGAACTGGCCCGGGCCACGGTGGAGTCCGAACTCGGCGCGCCGATCGACGAACTGTTCGTCGAGTTCGACCCCGAACCGATCGCCGCCGCATCGATCGGGCAGGTGCACCGCGCCATCGTCATCGACGACGATGGCGCCGAACGCGCGGTCGCAGTGAAGGTGCAGTACCCGGGAGTCGGCGAGGCGATCGCATCCGACCTGCGCAACGCAGACATGCTGGGAGCGCTGCTCAAGCAGAGCTTCGGAGGGCTCGACCCGGCCGAAATGGTCGACGAAATCAGGATCCGGCTCATCGACGAGGTCGACTACGACCTCGAAGCGACGAATCAGCGCCAGTTCGCCGACTACTACCGCGGCCACCCGTTCATCCGGATTCCCGACGTCGTCGACAGGTACTGCACGTCGCGGATCCTCACCACCGATCTGGTCGACGGGTACCGCTGGTCGGAGATGCTCGACAGGGGCCAGGAGACACGCGACCGGGTCGGGGAGATCATCTTCCGGTTCGTGTTCCGCTCGCTCTACCGCTTCGGAGCCTTCAACGGCGATCCCCATCCCGGGAACTACCTCTTCCACGACGACGGAACGGTGACGTTTCTCGACTTCGGGCTGGTGAAGCACTTCACCGCCGACGAACTCTCGATGTTCGCGTCGATGGTCGAGGCGGCGGCGGTCGACCACGACGCGGTCGAGTTCCGGCGGATCGTGGAGGAGGCGGGCATGCTGCTCCCCGATGCACCCGTCGACACCGACGACGTCGGCACCTACTTCTCGCTGTTCTACGACACCGTCCGCAATGACGCCGAGATGACCTGGACACGGGAGTACGCCAACTCCGTCGTGCGCCACACCTTCGACCGCAGCAGCCCGATCAGCCAGTACGCAACCGTTCCGCGCGCCTTCGTGTTCATCCAACGGATCAACCTCGGGTTGTACGCCTTGCTCGGCGAGCTCGGCGCACGCGGCAACTATCGGCGGATCGCCTCCGAACTCTGGCCGTTCGTCGACGCCGGCCCGTCGACCGAGCTCGGCCGCGCCGAGGCCGAGTGGCTGCGCGGCAACGGTCACACCCGCTGACGACACCGAGCATCGGACCAGCGATAGCGTCGACGCAATGCGTCGGACAACTCTCGCCATCTCGATCATCGCCGCCCTGTCGCTCGCCGCGTGCGGCAGCTCGGACAACGACACGGAGCCCGCCGACACCGGCGCGGCGACCGAGGCCACCGACACGGCCGACACGACGGTGACCGACGAGACCGGTGACACCACCGACACGACAGCGGACGACGATGCGTCCGAGGACGCAGCCCCCACGAGCGACGAGATCCCGACCACGACGGCGAACCCCGACAAGCCGGAGGTGGAGATCCCCGCCGAGCCCCCGACCGAACTTCAGCGCACGGTGCTCGTCGAGGGAACCGGTGACCCCGCAGTCGCCGGTGACACGGTCTTCGTGAACTACGTCGGCGTGCGCTCCTCCGACGCCGTCGAGTTCGACAACAGCTACGACCGTGGGGAACCGTTCCCCGTGGT
>NZ_JBAVYV010000252.1:0-1929 GCF_049588435.1 Ilumatobacter sp. | reverse complement strand
GATCCACCATTCGTCCGGGCCGGTGACGTACGGCGACGACGGCGCGATGTGGCGGGCGTGCAGGACGAGCGGCGGGCGGTCGAGTCGATCGGACAGCTCGCCGAGTGCATCACCCACGGCGGGCGGGTAGGCATCCTCCCGAGCGGTCCATGTCGCCATCCCGCTCGGAGGGACCTCCTCGGGGTACCCGATCTCGGCGATCGGGCGTGGCGTGACGTGCGGATAGAACCACGAGTCGAGCTCGACCGCGCGGATCGGTACGTCGTCGGCCCGCAGGCGATCCACGACCTCGACCACCGACTCCGCGATCGTGCGGTCGGCCTCCGTTCGGTACCAGTACGCGGCACCGTTGTCCGTCCAGTACGACAGATGGGTCGAGAGCGGGTTGGCGACCACTCGGTCGAGGTGCGGATCGATCGACAGGTTGGCGTGCCATGCGGCGAGCACGGCGCCCACCGTGTCGGCGCGGTAGATCCCGAGGGTGCTCGAGAAGCCGGCCGGTACGCGATCGAGGTCGCCGTGCCATCCCCACCGCAGGCCGTCCGCGTCGACGGCGATGACCTGTTCGTGGAACTGGGCGATCGGGGCGAGCAGCGTGACGGACCCACCGACCCGCGCGATCAGCGGTGAGACGGTGTTCGGCGAGCGGAGGTCCAGTGCGGGGTGGAAGTCGAAGGCGAGATCGGCACCCGCAGTGACCGGAAGCGCAAACTGGGTGAAGGCGAATCCGACGAACTCGATGCTCGGATCGAACGCCGTCGCCGACCAGCGCACCCCGCCCGTCGCCTGGGAGAAGCGGCCCGTCGCCAGGCCGTCGAGGCCGCTCGTTGCCCGCAGCGTCAGTCGCTGGACCGTGACGCCATCGACCTGGTCCGCTCGGCCGACATCGACGACGACGCCGGAGCAGACGACGACGGTGAAGTCACCCAGCATCCAAACGCTCGACGATCAGATCCGGATCGCTGCCGACCATCGGGCGTACCAGCCCCGCATGCGTACCGCTGTCGATCAGGCGGGACCGGAGAAGGCGCCGTCCTTGACCGCGCTGTCGTTGGCGAGGAAGGCTTCCTTCGGGTCGTAACCGGCGGCGGCCTCTTCGCCCTTGTTGACCTCGGAGCGGCCGACGACCATCCAGTGCACCTCGTCGGGGCCGTCGGCCAGGCGCAGCGTCCGCTGGCTCGCGTACATGTCGGCCAACGGCGTCCACTGCGAGACACCCGTCGCACCGTGCATCTGGATCGCCTGGTCGATGATCTCGCAGACGCGGATCGGGACCATCGCCTTGACGGCGCTCACCCAGACCCGAGCTTCGGCGTTACCGAGTTCGTCCATCGCCTTCGCGGCGGTGAGAACCATGCGACGCATCGACTCGATCTCGATTCGCGCCTTCGCGATCATCTCGGTGTTGCCACCGAGCTTGGCGAGCGGCTTGCCGAACGCGTCACGGCTCAGACCGCGCGACACCATCAACTCGAGCGCCTTCTCGGCCTGACCGATCGAACGCATGCAGTGATGGATCCGGCCCGGGCCGAGACGCACCTGACTGATCTCGAAACCACGGCCTTCACCGAGCAGCACGTTCTCGTACGGCACGCGCACGTTGTCGAACTTGATGTGCATGTGACCGTGCGGTGCATCGTCCTTGCCGAACACGTGCATCGGGCCGAGAATCTGCACGCCGGGCGTGTCGACCGGGACCAGGATCTGGCTCTGACGCTGGTGGGGCGGGCCGTCCTGGCTCGTCTGCACCATCGTGATCATGATCTTGCAACGCGGGTCACCAGCACCCGAGATGTAGTACTTCTCGCCGTTGATCAACCACTCGTCGCCGTCACGCTCTGCCTTGCAGGCGACGTTCTTCGCATCCGACGACGCGACGTCGGGCTCGGTCATCGCGTACGCGGAGCGGATCTCACCGCGCAGCAGCGG
>NZ_JBAVYV010000251.1:0-6308 GCF_049588435.1 Ilumatobacter sp. | reverse complement strand
GCTCGATCTGCAGGCCGGCGGTCGGCTGCGCGAGGACATCGACCCGATGGAGGTCGCACTCCAGATCAGCGATCGGTACCAGAGCCTCTGGGAGGAGCTGACCGCCTCGCAGGACTTCGCGCCCGGCGACACGCACACGATCGACCAACGCCTACGACGCCTGCACGATCTCGGCTTCGACGTCGAGGAGATGGACATCGTCGACGACGCCGGCGAGGGCCATCTGCGATACATCCCTCGCGTCGTCGAGCACGGTTTCCACGCCGAACGTCTCCGCGCCCTCACGGGCCTCGACACGACCGAGAACCAGGCCCGCCGGCTGCTCGGGGACATCCGCTCCTTCGGCCAGGCCCTCAACCAGGACCGCCAGGCACGCATCGACGCGGGCGAGACGACCGGGTACGGAGGTGCGCCCGTGCGGAGCCTGCCCGCGAACGTCATCGCCGTGCGGTGGCTCGACGACCGCTTCGAACCGCTGATCGCGCAGATCCCACCCAAACTGTTCTCGAAGCTCGAACCCGCCGAGATCTATCATCAACTGCTCGAACACCGGTGGTTCCTGTCGGAGACCTCGGGCGCCGACGTGACACTCGAGGAAGCGCTGGTCTCCTACATCGACAACGTGTTGGCCTCGGCACCCGACGAAGTCACGATTGCGCTCGAGGAATCGAATTCTTCGCCTGCTGGATCGGATACGTTCCTCGGATATGAGTGAGATCATCGGCATCACCGGACGCGAGATCCTGGACAGCCGGGGAAACCCGACCGTCGAAGTCGAGGTCATCCTCGACTCCGGCGCCGAGAGCCGAGCAGCCGTCCCGTCCGGGGCCTCCACCGGCGTCCACGAAGCGGTCGAACTGCGCGACGGTGGCGAGCGCTACGGCGGCAAGGGCGTCCTGACCGCCGTCGGATTCGTCAACGACGAGATCGCCGACGAGTTGATCGGCTACGACGCGCTCGACCAGCGTCTCGTCGACCAGGTGATGATCGACCTCGACGGCACGGACAACAAGGCCAGGCTCGGGGCGAACGCCATCCTCGGCACCAGCCTCGCGATCGCAAAGGCTGCCGCGATCGAACTCGACATGCCGCTGTACCAGTACATCGGCGGCCCGAACGCTCACGTCCTGCCGGTGCCGATGATGAACGTGATCAACGGCGGGGTCCACGCCGACAACTCGATCGACTTCCAGGAGTTCATGGTCATGCCGGTCGGGGCGCCGAGCTTCTCCGAAGCCCTGCGCTGGGGCACCGAGACGTATCACGTCCTCAAGAGCGTGATCGCCGATCGTGGCCTGTCGACCGCCGTCGGCGACGAGGGCGGATTCGCGCCGAACCTCGACTCGAACGAGGAGGCGATCACCGTGCTCATCGAGGCGATCGAGCGAGCGGGGTTCACCCCCGGCGACGACATCGCGATCGCGCTCGACCCCGCCGTGTCCGAGATCTTCGAGGACGGGGCCTACCAGCTCAAGGGTGAGGGCAAGGTGCTGACGCCGAGTGAGATGTCGGCCTACTGGACCCGCCTCGTCGACACCTACCCGATCGTGTCGATCGAGGATGCCATGGACGAGGACGACTGGGACGGATGGGCCACGCTCACCGCTGCCGTCGGCGACCGGGTCCAACTCGTCGGTGACGACCTGTTCGTCACGAACGTCGATCGTCTCCGCACCGGGATCGAGAAGTCGGTGGCCAACTCGATCCTCATCAAGGTGAACCAGATCGGCTCGCTGACCGAGACGCTCAACACGGTGGACCTCGCGACGCGCCACGCATACACGTCCGTCATGAGTCATCGCTCCGGCGAGACCGAGGACTCCACGATCGCCGATCTCGCCGTCGCGACCAACTGCGGTCAGATCAAGACCGGGGCACCGGCCCGATCCGACCGGGTCGCCAAGTACAACCAGCTGCTGCGGATCGAGTCGATGCTCGGTGACACCGCCGAGTACCGCGGCCGTTCGGCACTCGCACCGATCCGCTGAACCGGTCCGGCCCGGCCGGATCCGATCCCGCTGGGCGCTCGATCGCACGGTGAGGAGGGCTTCGACCACCATCCGCAGCATTTCGGCCCGATTCCCGGTCCGATCTCGACCTCGACCACAGGTCGAATCGCAAGATGACCACCGAACCGGTCACGGCACTGCCACAATGGTGCGGTGCCCCGCTCGAAGACGACGTCGATCCCGCGCCCGGTCGAGGCGCCGGCCGCCGACGTCGGGCGTTCGCGCCTCGGTGACTTCACCCGACCGATCCCGGTCGAGAAGCGGATCTCCCAGCGACCGCGGGTGGCGCTGTTCACCGGATTGTTCGCACTCGGGATCCTCGCATTCATCGCGATCGCGGTGTTCGTGTTGCCGGTCGGAACGTGGCGCAGCCAAGGCGTCGACCTCGACCAACGCCAAGCACAGCTCGACGAGCTGCAGCGGGTGAACAACGAACTCGAGGCGGAGACCATCCGGCTCGAGACCCCGGACGGGATCCGTGAAGCTGCACGTGAGGATTACGGCTTCGTCGAAATCGGTGAGAATCGAGCCACCGTGCTGCCGCTTCCCCCGCTGCCGACCTTGCTGCCGGCCGGTTGGCCGTACAACGTGGTCACGCAGATCATGACGGTCCGCTCCACCGAGTCCTGACCGCTCGCGACCTCGGGACGATCGATTCCGACACCGCCGACGAGACACCGTGCCCAGCGGAGGTCCAACCGAGGTATTCCGGGACCGAGCACCGGACGGTACCCTCCCGGAGGTGACTCCGAGCGATGTCAGCACCGCACTGTCCGAGCAGGGCTACCTGCCCGACGAGGGGATCTCGACGTCGGTCTTCCTGGCGATGACCCTCCAGCGCCCCCTCCTGCTCGAAGGAGAGGCCGGCGTCGGCAAGACCGAGCTCGCGAAGGCGCTGAGCGCCGCGACAGGCGGGCAACTGATCCGGCTCCAGTGCTACGAGGGAATCGACGTCGCCCAGGCCGTGTACGACTGGGACTACGCCCGCCAGCTGCTGCACCTGCGCGCCGCCGAAGCGACGGGCGAGGCGCAGACGATGTCATCGGACGACCTCGAGACGCAGCTCTACGGCGAACGGTTCATGGTGAAGCGGGCCCTGCTGCGTGCGATCGAGCCGATCGAAGGTCCGCCGCCGGTCCTGCTCATCGACGAGATCGACCGAGCCGACGACGAGTTCGAGGCCTATCTCCTCGAGATCCTGTCCGATTTCCAGGTGACCGTGCCCGAGATCGGCGTGTTCCGCGCCGAACGGCCACCGTTGGTCGTGCTCACGTCCAATCGAACCCGTGATGTCCACGACGCGCTGAAGCGTCGCTGCCTCTACCACTGGGTCGAACATCCCGGCTTCGAACGCGAGGTGGCGATCGTGCGTCTCCGGGTGCCGGGAGTCGACGAGGGGCTTGCGCGCCAGGTCGCCGCAGCCGTCGAGGCGCTGCGCGAACTCAACCTGTACAAGCCCCCCGGGGTCGCCGAGACGATCGACTGGGCAAACGCCCTGGGACGTCTCGGGGCGACGAAGCTCGACGAACAGCTGGTGGTCAACACGCTCGGCACGGTGCTCAAGTACCGCGAGGACCATCAGCGGCTCGACCAGCACGGAGTCGGAGCGATCGTCAAGCAGGCCTTCGAGAAGGGGCTCCTGCACGGGTGAGCTGGGCCCCGCCGTCGGCCGACGAACGGGCCGTCCCCCGTCACGGCGACCCGGCGCGGATCGCGGTCGCCTTCACCCGCGTCCTGCGCGGTGCAGGATTGCGGGTTCCGACGAGCTCGACGCACACGTTCGCCGAGGCTCTCTGCGCGGTCGGGCTCGATGATCGCGCCGGCGTCTATTGGTCTGGTCGGGCGACCTTGGCACGAAACCCGGAGGACATCGACGTCTACGACCGGGCATTCGCGGTCTTCTTCGACCGTCGCGACGCACACGTCGACCCGGACGACGAGGAGCAACTGTCGATCACGATCGCCGTCGACGATGACGACGACAATCCGAGCGACGATGACGCAGGCGAACCGAACGACGATCCGACGATCGAGCTCCGCTTCTCGGCGAACGAGGTCCTGCGCAACAAGGATTTCGCCCAGTACAGCGCCGACGAGCTGGTGCAGGCCCACGAACTGATGTCCCGGCTGCGGTTGGTCGGGTCACCGCGCTCCTCACTGCGTCTCGAGACCACGCGCCGAGCGACGACCCGCCCCGACATTCGGCGCACCATGCAGGCGGCGCTGCGCACCGGCGGCGAACCGATCGAACGTCACCACCGCGCTCCGTCGACACGCCTGCGTCGACTCGTCATCCTGCTCGACGTGAGCGGATCGATGGAGCCGTATGCACGTGCCCTCCTGCGCTTCGTACACGCCGCAGTCGCAGGCCGACAGAAGGTCGAGGCGTTCGCACTCGGCACGCGACTCACCCGGCTCACCCGTGAACTCCAGAGCCGCGACCCCGATGTCGCACTCTCGGCTGCGACCGGGCGGGTCGTCGACTGGAGCGGTGGGACCCGACTCGGAGACGGCTTGCGTCACTTCAACGACGAATGGGGAGTACGCGGTCTCGCCCGCAACTCGATCGTCGTCATCCTCTCCGACGGCTGGGACCGCGGCGATCCCGAGACCCTGGCCGAACAGATGGAACGACTCCATCGCGTCACGCACAGGCTGGTGTGGGTCAATCCGCTCAAGGTGACGCCCGGCTACGCCCCACTCGCACGCGGGATGGCGGCGGCACTTCCCCACATCGACGCGTTCGTCGAGGGGCATTCCGTCGCCGCGATGGAAGAATTGACTCGCGTGATCAGCGAGTAGACACGACGACACCGCACCACCACCGCACCACCACCGCACGACCCGCATCACACCCGCATCCACGACCGCTCCGACGAGGAGGACGACAACATGAAGGACCTGCTTGCCGACATCGAGCGGTGGCGCCGCGACGGCGAACGAATCGCTGTTGCGCGCGTCGTCGACATCGAGGGCTCGGGCCCGCGCCTTCCGGGCGCAGCGATGGCCGTGACCGAGTCGGGCGAGGTCGCGGGAAGCGTCAGCGGCGGGTGCGTGGAAGGCGCGGTCGTCGGCGAGGCATTGTCGATCCTCGACGGAACGAGCACGGCGCGGGTCGTCACGTTCGGCTACTCCGACGACGAGGCGTTCGCGGTCGGACTCACGTGTGGCGGAACGATCCACCTGTTCATCGAGGAACTGGCATGGTGAGCAACGCCCCCGACACCCCGTTGTTCGATCACTACGCCCGACTGCTCGCCGACGAGAGCCCGGTCGCCCTCGTGACCGTCATCGAAGGCGAACACGTCGGTGCGAAACTGCTCGTCACCACCGACGGTGCCGACCCGCTGGGCACGCTGGGCCACCCCGATCTCGACCGAGTGGTCGCGCGCGACGCGCGCGCCGAACTCGAAGCGGCGAGATCCGGTGTGCGCAGCTACGGACCCGAGGGCCAGACGACACCCGAGGACCTCATCGACCAGACGACGATTCGCGTCTTCGTCGAGTCCCACGCTCCCGCTCCCCAGATGTGGATCTTCGGGGCGGTCGACTTCACCGCCGCGCTGGCACGCGTCGCGAAGGTGCTCGGCTACCGGGTCACCGTGTGCGACGCTCGTGAGGTCTTCGCGACCAAGCGCCGATTCCCGATGGCCGACGCCGTGCGCGTCACGTGGCCGACCCCCATCTTCGAGGAGCTGGGGGCCGACCTCGGGCCGCGAGACGCCGTGTGCATCCTCACGCATGATCCGAAGTTCGACGTTCCCGCCGTGCAGGGTGCCCTCGCCACGCGGGCCGGCTACATCGGGGTGATGGGGAGTCGCACGACCCACGCGAAACGGATGGAGCGCCTCGCCGACGTCGGTGTCGACGAAGCCGGTCTGGCCCGCCTGATGTCGCCGATCGGTCTCGATCTGGGCGCCCGCACACCCGAGGAGACCGCGGTCAGCATCTGTGCCGAGATCATCGCCCGGCGGACCGGCAAAGGCGTCCCGAGCCTCCGCGACGCCAGCGGCCCGATCCACTCCTGACCGATCCCCTCGATCCCGGGCACCCGCACGAACGATCCGGACCCACCCGCTCGGAGCCACTCACCCGGAGCCGAGCATCCGACGAGCATCCGACGAGCATCCGACGAGCATCCGAAATTTCGCCAGATCGTGACGGCCAGCGTCGGAATGCCTCGAAAAATTTCGGAGTCGGACCGGCGAGCAAACGAATCTCTGAGAGATCGTGGCGGGTGGCGTCACGATGCCCCGAAATTTTGACAGGGGCCGGGGCTTGCGGCGGGCGGGGCCGGGG
>NZ_JBAVYV010000250.1:0-3979 GCF_049588435.1 Ilumatobacter sp. | reverse complement strand
TCGAGTGACGGTGTCTCGTCGGAGAGGCAGGCGAACAACAGCAGACCCCACGTGTCGACGCGGACCTCCAGCAGACCGAAGTCCGCTCGATCGAAGTCGTTCCGGGGCACGTCCTCGAAGAACGGGGTCGCCTTGAGCGCGCCGTCGAGCGAGTACCCCCAGCGGTGATATGGACAGCGGATCGTTCCCCTGATGTCACAGTCGGCTTCGGCCAGTTCGGTTCCCCGGTGGCGACACGAGTTGATGAACCCCCGCAGCTCACCGTCCCCGTTGCGGGTGAGGATGATCGATCGCGAGCCGACCGTGCGTACCAGCAGTCGGCCCGGTCCAGCGAGTTCGTCCGCGACGCCGACACACACCCAGGCTCGTTCGAACACGCGCTCTTGCTCGATGGCGAAGAACTCCGCCGACGAGTAGGCGGCCGGGTCGAGGCCCGTCGCCGATCGCATGTTCTGGCGCGTTGCACTCCATGCGGTCTCGTCGGTCCACGTCACCGCCTCATTCTCAGCGTCGGCGTCGGAGCGGTCAACAACAAATCGACCGGCGCCTCGGCCCGGTTCACCGGTCGCGTAGATTCTCGCGATGGTCGACAAGATCGCGGCGTCGTTGGCGACAGCTCCTCCCGAGGTCCGCTTCGCCGCCGGCGACGGTCACCATCTCGTGATCGGCCCGGGCAAGCGGGTGGTCGCCGAGTGGTCGGCGGCAGGGTTGTCGTTGCCCGACCTGCCTGCGATGCGTCGCTACCGGGTAGATCGCGTCGCGGCGCAACTCGTCACCCAGGGCTACGACGGGATCATCGTGATGGATCCGATGAACATCCGCTACGTCACCGACGGGACGAACATGCAGTTGTGGGTGATGCACAACGGTGCTCGTTACGCGTTCGTGTCGGCCGACGGATACGTGATCCTCTGGGACTACTACGGGTGCGAGTTCCTCGCCGCGCACAGCGAGGTGGTGGACGAGGTTCGCCCCGCCATCGGTTCCACCTACTTCCTCGGTGGGCCGCGTCACGCCGAGCAGGCCGCGCGGTGGAGCGCCGAGCTGATCGCCGTGATCGGCGTGCACTGCGGTGCGAATCCGCGGATCGCGATCGACCAGTGCCATCACGTCGGGTACCGGATGCTGGAGGAGGCTGGACTCGAGATCGGATTCGGTCAGGAGGTGATGGAGCTCGCCCGCGCCGTGAAGGGCCCCGACGAGATCCTGGCCATGCGGTGTGCCGTCCACGCCTGCGAGACCACGCTGGCCGAGATGCGCGCGGCAATGGTCCCGGGAATGACCGAACGCGATCTCTGGTCGATGCTGCACGCCGGCAACATCCGGCGTGCAGGCGAGTGGATCGAGACGCAGATCATCGCGTCGGGTCCGCGTACCAATCCGTGGATGCAGGAGGCGTCGAGTCGGGTGATCGAATCGGGTGACATCGTCGCGTACGACACCGACCTCGTCGGGGCCTACGGGATGATGGTCGACCTCAGTCGGACCTGGATCGCCGGCGAGGGGCGCGGTGCGGGTGGCGCTCCCACGCCCGACCAGCAGCACACGTTCGACCTCGCCCGTGAGCAGATCGAACACAACATCGAGTTGCTGACCCCCGGCCGATCATTCCGCGAGCTGACTCACCAGGCCTGGTATCCGTCGCCCGACGAGTACCGCCACTACTCGTGCCTGTTCCACGGCGTCGGCCAGTGCGACGAGTATCCCGAGGTCTACTTCCCCGAGATCTGGGACGAGTGGGGATTCGACGGTGAGTTGCAGGCCGGCATGGTGCTCACGGTCGAGGCGTTCGTCGGCCCGCGCCACCTGACGGAAGCGGGCGACTGGCTCGAGGGAGTGAAACTCGAGAACCAGGTGCTGGTGACCGACGACGGCCCCGAGCTCCTCACCGCGTTCCCGCTCGACCTGCAACCGTCGGGCTGATCCCCGTCACCCGAGCGAACATGCACGTTGGTGCCTGGCACGAACGTGCATGTCAGGCGCGGCGGATGCGGAGGGGGTGGCCGGCGCTGGTCTTGCAGGTGCCGGATTCGAGGTCGAACCGCCATCCGTGGAGGGTGCAGACGAACTCGTCACCGTCGATCTCCCCGAACGCTTCGAGGTCGGCGTCGCGGTGCGGGCAGCGTCGCTGGACG
This sequence comes from Ilumatobacter sp., assembly GCF_049588435.1. Taxonomy (GTDB): domain Bacteria; phylum Actinomycetota; class Acidimicrobiia; order Acidimicrobiales; family Ilumatobacteraceae; genus Ilumatobacter_A. The sequence continues at coordinate 1,844 of NZ_JBAVYV010000250.1, read as the reverse complement.
ATGTAGTCGCCGAGCTGGATGTCGGGCTCCTTCGCCATCGCTTCGGCGTCGGGCGGAGCGACCTTGCGCACCGCCTCGGCCTCGGCGCGCTTCATCCGCTCGCGCGACAACGACTTGAAGAAGTTGTAGACGTACTCGTTGAACTCGCCATCGCGCCACGCGACGAAACGACACGAGAGCAGCAGTGAGTTGGACCAGTCGACGGCGCGCTGTGCCGCAACGGTTTCGACGAGTCGCCGATCGATGTCGAACCGGTACGAGAACGGTTCGCCGGCGTGCTCGCGCACCTCGCCATGGTCGAAGTCGATGACGACGTCGAGTTGCTCGACGTTGGAGTTGACATCAACGGGCGCCATCGCTCGGATCACGACGTTCGCGCCGACCTGCTCGCGCAGCGTCGGAGCCATCTCCAGGAGTGGTTCCCACCAGCTTCGGAGCGTGTCGATCAGATCCGTCGACGGCGGGTTCCAATTCGCCTTCATGTCATCGATCCAGCCGATCTTGTCGGCCTGGTACCGCTCGAGATACGCCAACTTGTCGCTGAAGATCGACTCGACAGCGGCGTCGGACAACGGGTGCCTGACACCAGTTGTCGGGTCGGGGTCGTCGAGGGTGATGGTGGTGCCCGGGATGTTCAAGATGCCGGTGCGGCCCGCATCGTCGAGCATCTCGAGGAATCGGGTCTGGTCGGGGAAGATGCTCGATTCGGAGCCGTCGATCATGTTCAGCGCGAACAGATCGGGGTCGAGGAAGCACGGCGGCCCGGCGCTCGGGACGATCGCGCGGGCGTCGATCTTCTCGACGTAGCGCATCGCCCTCGCGAACTGCGCGGCGACCTTCGCGTCACACGCGGCCTTCTTCGTGATCGGGTCCATCTCGTAGACCATCGGGTACCAGATCGCGCCGGAGAACTGCAGCCAGTGCAGGTCGACGGGCCCGTGTGCGCGGAGCTGGCCGAGGTCGGTCGTGCGGCAGTCGTTCTGGTTGACGACGATCTTGTCGTCGGCGATCACGACGAGTGCCGAGTCGCCACCGGGGCCGTCGGTGATCGACGACTCGATGTGGATCGCGACGCGGACGCCCGGCGCGATCTCGAGTTCCTCGGTGTCGGTCGTGCGGATGAACTCGGTGAAGCCGAGCGTCGCGAGCGTGCGTTGCTGCTCGCGGGTCGGGTATCCGGGCAGCAGGATCGGGATGTCGCGTCGCAGGTGCGCGGTCAGCCAGGCCTCGTCGTGGTGATCGCCGTGCAGATGCGAGACGTAGAGGAAATCGGCGTTCTCGATGCGATCCCGGAGATCATCGGAGAGCTGATCGTTGCGCGGAAACGGGAACCACGAACCGAAGAACGCGGGCTCGAACCACGGATCACAGAGGATCGATCCACCCGACGTCTCGATCAACATCCCGGCGTGACCGATGGAGGTGACCTGCATGGTCACTCAGGCTATGACCGCGACCGGCGTGACCGGATGGGTCGGTCCGACTCCGTCCGGCTCGGTCAGGCGACGGGCGGGTCGGTGTACTGCTGACCTGCGCGGCTGACGTGCTCGGTCCAGGCGGAGCCGTCCCAGTAACGAAGTTCGAAACGTCCGGACGGATCGGCGTACCAGCCGGCGGGAACTCCGGAATCGAGGGGCGTCTCGGCCGGTGCGGATTCGACCGATGCTTCGGGTTCGGGCTCGGGAGCCGATTCCGTTTCGTCGGCTGCAGCCTCGGGGGCTGCCTCCGGCTCGACCGCAGGTGTTGCCTCAGGTGTTGCCTCAGGCGTTGCGTCGTCGTCCGGTGTCGCGACCGGTTCGCCGGTCGTCGTGTCGCTCGCTCCCGCGTGAGCCGCCGCCCCGACC
>NZ_JBAVYV010000249.1:0-3383 GCF_049588435.1 Ilumatobacter sp. | reverse complement strand
GTGCTCGGCTTCATCGGGCTGATCCTCGTCGGACGTGAGACACCCGAGCCACAGACCGCCTTCTTCGCCGACACCGGAGCGACGTGGATGCCCGCCGTCGGTCGATCGGGAAACCTGACCGGCAGTTGGTTCTGCCCGGGCGTGCCGACCGGTGAGGACGACCTCGGTGGCGACGTGGTCATCTCGAACGGTGGCGAAGCGCCGATGATCGGCCGCTACATGATCCTGTCCGACGACGGTGTGGCCGCGGACGAGGCGTTCAACGTCGACTCGTGGTCCCAGACCAGGATCGACGTCGGCGCCTTCTCGACGTCGCCGTATTCGAGCGTCGTGGTCGAGATCGAGGGCGGAACCGGTTTCGTCGAGCAGATCGCCCGCAATGCCCTCGGCGACTCGGTCGCCGCGTGTTCCAACGACACGTCGCCGACGTGGTACTTCGCCGACGGCTACACAGCCTCCGACAGCGTCGAGACCCTGGTCCTGACGAACCCGTTCGACGAACCGGTGGTGGCCGATCTCCGCTTCTCCACCGAGGAGAGCCAGTCCGAGCCCGATCGGTATCGCGGCTTCACCGTGTTGCCGCGATCGGTCCGGACGATCCCGGTCGCCGAACTCGGGGCGCGTGACGAGCCCGTGGTCTCGGTCTCCATCGAGGCGTCGGCAGGCCGACTGGTCGCCGGACGCGCCCAGGAGTACAACGGTGGCGGCCGATTCGGATACGACGTGTCGCTCGGCGCTCCGGAGCTGCGCGACAACTGGTGGTTCGCCGACGGTGAGACCGCCGAGGGAGTCGACGAGACCTACTCGATCTACAATCCGACCGATGAGGAAGTCGAGGTGACGGTCTTCTTCGGCGGCCTGCCGCTGTCGGCCACCTCGGTCAACGAGAACGATCCGGTCGTCGTCCCGCCGCTGCGGACCGTCGTGTTCGATCCGTCGGATCTGAGCGGCTCGGGCGATGGTGAGGATCACGACGACGCGGCGACGACCGACTCCACTCCCGCGGAGGAGGACGGCACCGATGGTGAGGCCGACGAGAACTTCGTCGATTTCGCCGAACCCGTGCTCGAGCTGCCCGAGGGACGTCACGCCACAGTGTTCTCGACGCTCGCCCAACCCTCGATCGTCGTCGATCGCGTCGTCACACGGTCGGTGGACGGATCGATCGCGACGTCGGTCGTGATGGGTGCACCGCCACGACCCGACGGCTACGTGGCCAACTCGTGGACGATGGGAATCGGTCCCGACGAGGCGACCGAGGACGCGCTGGTCATCTACAACATCGACCAGGCCGACTCCACGGTCACGGTGTCCGCCGTCGGGCCGGACGGTCCGTCCGCTGTTCCGTCGCTCGAGGAAGTGGCGTTGCCCAGTGGCGGGATCATCACGATCGACCTCGTCGATCCGGACATCCTCGGCAGGGAGTTGATCGTGACGTCGACCAGCCGCGTCTTCATCGAGCGTTCGCTGCCACGCAACCACGACCTGCCGGGCCGGTCGGGCTCGTGGTTGTTGCCGGTCTCGGGCTGAGTTCCGCGGTCAGTCGTCGGCTCGGTCGTTAGCGTGGCATCGTGACTCGGTTGTTGATCGCGTTGACCATCGTGGCGGTGGCCGCGACCGTGGCCTGGTGGGTGCAGCGGCGTCGCGTGCCCGACGCGCCGACACAGCGCCGTTACAGCACGCCCGAGCAGCTCGACCGCTCCGATTTCGTACGGCCCGAGGCGCCGTGGCTGGTCGCGGTGTTCACCTCCGACAGCTGCGACAAGTGCATCGAGGTTGCGACCAAGGCGGCGGTCCTCGAGAGCGACGATGTCGCCGTGGCGAACATCGAGTTCACCACCGATCGTGAACTCCACGCCCGGTACCAGATCGACGCGGTGCCGACCCTCGTCATCGTCGATTCCGACGGCGTGACCAGGCGGAGCTTCCTCGGGCCGATGTCGGCCACCGACCTGTGGGCCGCCGTCGCCGAGGTCAGGGACCCGGGCTCGACCCCCGACTCCTGCGACCAACACGCCGACTGACGTATCAACTGGGGTCTGACCCCAGCTGATACGGGGTGTCAGCGCAGGACGATGTCGTCGAGGGTGGGAGCGCTCTCGCCCGACTCGATCATGCCCTGCTGGATCAGGCGGGCGACGGTCGGTCCGTCGATCGTCTCCTCCTCGAGCAGCGCCTCGGCGATCAGCTCGAGACCGCGACGATGGCGGGTGATGACGTCCTTGGCGCGCTGTTCCTGATCGGTGAGGAGTTGGGAGATCTCCTCGTCGAGGAGGCGCGCGGTGTCCTCGGAGTACTCGCGACCCGAGCTCATCAGGTCGTCACCGAGGAACGTGGCCTGCTGGCCGCTCCACGCCTGCGGACCGACACGATCGGACATGCCCCACTCGCGGACCATGCGGCGGGCGATGCCGGTTGCCTGCTCGAGGTCGTTCGCGGCACCGGAGTTGAGGTGCCCGAACACGACGATCTCGGCGACGCGGCCGCCCATCGCCTTGCAGATCGTGTCCTCGAAGTACTCCTTCGAGTACGTGTGGCGTTCCTGGGGGAGTGACCACGTGACACCGAGAGCCATGCCGCGCGGCAGGATCGTCACCTTGTGCAACGGGTCGCCGTTCGGGAGCACAGTGGCGAGCAGTGCATGCCCACCCTCGTGGTAGGCGGTCGCCCGCTTCTCCTCGGCGGTCATGATCACGGACTCACGCTGCGCACCGAGCACGACCCGGTCGCGGGCGTTCTCGAAGTCGATCCGTTCGATCTCCTTCGATCCACGGCGAACAGCCACGAGGGCCGCTTCGTTGACGAGGTTCGCAAGGTCGGCGCCAGCCATGCCGACGGTCGCCTTGGCCATCGTCTCCATGTCGACGTCGGCGCCGATGCGCTTGTCGCGGCTGTGCACGTCGAGGATTGCCCGACGCTCGCTCGCCTCGGGCACCGGCACGACGATCTGGCGGTCGAAGCGGCCGGGCCGGAGGAGCGCGGGGTCGAGGATGTCGGGGCGGTTCGTGGCCGCCATGATGACAATCCCCTCGGCGGTCTCGAAGCCGTCCATCTCGGCGAGCATCTGGTTGAGGGTCTGCTCGCGCTCGTCGTGCCCGCCGCCGAGGCCGGCGCCACGTTTGCGGCCGATCGAGTCGATCTCGTCGATGAAGAAGATGGCCTTGCCCATGCGGCGGGCCTGCTGGAAGAGGTCGCGGACGCGGCTGGCGCCGACACCGACGAACATCTCCATGAAGTCCGAACCGGTGACCGTGAGGATCCCGACACCGGCTTCACCGGCGACGGCGCGTGCGAACAGGGTCTTGCCGGTTCCGGGAGGGCCGACGAGCAGCATGCCCTTGGGCACGCGGGCGCCGATCTCCTTGAACCGCTCGGGGTAGCGC
>NZ_JBAVYV010000248.1:0-2944 GCF_049588435.1 Ilumatobacter sp. | reverse complement strand
GCGGTCGAGCGAACGCCGTCGCTCGACCAGCACGGCCGACAGGCCGCGGGAGCGTTCCCGCAACTGTTCGACCCGGACCAGCCGGTCGCTGACGTCGCTCTCGCCGCGAGCACTGAGCTGGGCTTCGATCGACATCACCGCGGTGTCGAGCTGAGCGAGCGCCGTCTTCAGCTCCTGCTCGGCGGTCGACGAGTCGAGCTTGGTCGACGCGAGCGATCCGAGTTTCGTGCGCAGCGAAGCGATCTCGCGGCCGGCGACGAACGTCTTGAGCTCGGTCAGCTCGACGATCAGCGAACCGTGTCGCTCCGCGGCCTTCGCCTGGCGTTCGAGTGGACGGAGTTGACGACGAACCTCCCGCAACAGGTCCTGGACCCGCAGTAGGTTCGCCTCGGTGGCGTCGAGGCGACGCTCCGCCTTCTCCTTGCGCTTGCGGAACTTGAGGACCCCCGCCGCCTCTTCGATGATCGCGCGCCGCTCCTCGGGGCGGGCGTTGAGGACGGCGTCGATCTGGCCTTGGCTGACGATGACGTGCTGCTGTCGGCCGACGCCGGCGTCGGAGAGCATCTCCTGGACGTCGAGCAGTCGGCACGTGACGCCGTTGATCTGGTACTCCGACTCACCCGTGCGGAACAGCACGCGCGTGATCGTCACCTCGTTGAACTCGACCCCGAGCGTTCCGTCGGAGTTGTCGATCGTGATGCTGACCTCGGCGCGCCCGAGCGCCGGGCGCGCCGCCGTGCCCGCGAAGATCACGTCGTCCATCTTCTGGCTGCGGACGGCCTTGGGCGACTGGGCGCCGAGCACCCAGGCCATCGCGTCGACGACGTTCGACTTGCCGGAGCCGTTGGGTCCGACGACGACCGTCACGCCGGGTTCGAGAACCATGTTCGTCGAATCGGCGAACGACTTGAAGCCCTTGAGGGCGAGACTCTTCAAGAACACAGCGCCCAAGAAGCTACTTGGTCCCCACCGGAACCCGACAGCTCCCGCACCGTTACGTAACGGGTCAGACCCGTTACGTAACGCTCAGCGTTGGCAGACAGGGCAGAAATGGGTGCTGCGTCCGCCGCTCACGGTCCGGCGAATCCATCCGCGCCCGCACGTCGAGCACCGTTCACCGGTCCGGCCGTACACCCGGTGATCGTCCTGGTACGAGCCGACCTGTCCCATCAGATCGACGTACTGGGCGTCGCCGAGTGTGGACCCGCCCGCAGCAATCGATGCCGACAGGATGTCGACGATCGCATCGTGGAGCCGCCAGGTGCCCGCCGCGTCGACCGTGTTCGCCGCCCGGTCGGGCCGGAGCCGCGCCCGGTGCAGGACCTCGTCGGCGTAGATGTTGCCGATGCCGGCGATCACGTGCTGGTCGAGCAACAACGGTTTGAGCGCCCTCGACGTCGATCTCACGATGCGGCGCAGTTCGGAGCGCGGGAACTCGTCGGCGATCGGGTCGACGCCGAGAGCGGCGACGCCGGGCAGCTCGACATCGATCCGTTCGGGATCGAACACGACCACCTCGCCGAACGTGCGCGGATCGACGAACCACGCCTCGCGACCGTCGTCGAGGTACATCACGACGTGTGTGTGGGGCGGTCGGGCTGCTCCACCCTCGGCGAGCAGGACCTGCCCGCTCATCCGCAGGTGGATCATCATCGACTCCCCACTGTCGAGCGGACACAGCACATACTTGCCACGCCGATCGGCGGCGAGGACGGTCGTATCGGTCAATCCGGCGATCAGTTCCTCGCGCGACGTGCGGCGCACCACCCGCTCCCGACCGACCTCGACCCGCGTGATCCGCCGCCCCACGAGATGGCGCTCGAGCCCCCGGCGGACGGTCTCGACCTCGGGCAGTTCGGGCATTTCAGTCGAGGACTCGGCACGCAGCGTGAGCCGCGACCTGCTCCGCGGCCTTCTTCGACGTTCCCTCACCCGAGCCGAGGACGTCATCGCCGACCGCGACGGTCGCCGTGAAGCTCTTGGCGTGGTCCGGGCCCGTGGACGTCAGCGTGTACTCGGGTGCCGGGCGGCCGTGGCGGGCGCACCGCTCCTGCAACTCGGTCTTCCAGTCGAGATGGCCGAGTCCGTCGATCGTGGTTGCGAGTCGGGTGGCGACGTGTCGCTCGACGAACGCGAACGCGGCGTCGGGGCCGCCGTCGAGGTAGACCGCTCCGAGGACGGCCTCGAAGACGTCGGACAGGATCGAATGCTTCTCCGCTCCCCCGGCCGCCGACTCACCGCGGCCCAGTTTGATGAACGGTCCGAGCCCGATCTCGTCGGCCACCTCGGCAAGCGCGTGTGCGTTGACGACGCTCTTGCGAAGGTCGGTGAGCCGTCCCTCCGAGAGGTCGTCGAAACGCCGGTAGGTGATGTCGGCGATCGCCCATCCGAGGACCGCGTCGCCGAGGAACTCCAGGCGTTCGTTGCTGTCCGCGCCGTCATTCTCGGCGCACCACGATCGGTGTGCCAGCGATCGCTCGAGCAGATCGGCGCGCTCGAAGCGATATCCGATTCGTGCGCTCAGATCATCGAGGTCCACCGAGTCGGCGCGTCAGTCGTTGGCGTTCTCGAAGACGTAGTCGACAGCGTCGCGCACCGTCTTCAGGTCCTCGAGGTGCTCGTCCTCGATGCGGAATCCGGAGGCGCGCTCGCCGACCTCTTCCTCGAGCGACTCGACGAGCTCGATGAGCGCCAGTGAATCAGCATCGAGGTCGTCGACGAAGGAGTGACCCTCGGCGATGGTGTCGGGCTCGATCTCGAGGATGTCGGCCAGCCGATCACGGACGATGCGCAGGATCTCGTCACGCTCGATGTTGTTTTCCGAGGACATTTCGGTGAGCCTAGCTGGGGTGATCGGGCGCCCGACGGGACGGCCCGGACACGTCAGCGAGTGGCTGCGATGGCGGCGGTGATCTCGGCGGTGATCTCGTGCTCGATCATGTCA
>NZ_JBAVYV010000247.1:0-2190 GCF_049588435.1 Ilumatobacter sp. | reverse complement strand
TACAACCAGTTGTTCACCATGCACGGCACCATCATGTTGCTGCTGTTCGCGACCCCGCTATTCGCGGGCTTCGCCAACGTCATCATGCCGCTACAGATCGGTGCGCCCGACGTGGCGTTCCCACGTGTCAACATGTTCGCGTACTGGCTATATCTCTTTGGCGGACTTATCGCATCGGCCGGGTTCTTTACGCCGCAGGGCGCCGCCTCGTTCGGGTGGTTCGCCTACGCACCGCTGAGCAACGCCGTCTATTCGCCCGGCGCAGGAGGAGACCTGTGGGTCTTCGGTCTCGCGCTGTCCGGCTTCGGCACGATCCTGGGTGCGGTGAACTTCATCACCACCATCGTGACGATGCGTGCTCCCGGAATGACGATGTTCCGCATGCCCATCTTCACCTGGAACATTCTGGTGACCTCGATGCTTGTGCTGATCGCGTTCCCCCCGCTCGCTTCCGCGCTGCTTGCGCTTGGCGCCGACCGGCGGCTCGATGCCCAAGTGTTTAATCCGGACAATGGCGGAGCCATATTGTGGCAACACTTGTTCTGGTTCTTTGGGCACCCCGAGGTCTATATCATCGCGTTGCCGTTCTTCGGAATCATTACCGAGATCTTGCCGGTGTTCTCTCGAAAACCACTCTTTGGCTACCACGGCCTGGTTTACGCGACCATCGCGATTGCCGCGCTGTCTGTGACCGTGTGGGCTCACCACATGTACGTGACCGGAGCGGTCATGTTGCCTTTCTTCGCCTTCATGACCATGCTGATCGCGGTGCCGACAGGTGTTAAATTCTTCAATTGGATAGGCACAATGTGGAGAGGAAAACTCTCCTTTGAGACGCCGATGCTGTGGACCATCGGCTTCCTCATCACGTTCCTCTTCGGTGGCCTCACTGGTGTGATCCTCAGTTCCCCTCCACTCGACTTCCCGTTGTCGGACTCGTACTTCATCGTGGCGCACTTCCACTACGTGGTGTTCGGTACCGTCGTGTTCGCGATGTTTGCTGGCTTCTACTTCTGGTGGCCCAAGTTCACCGGCAAGATGCTCAACGAGCGGCTCGGAAAGTTGCACTTCTGGCTTCTGTTCATTGGCTTCCACACCACGTTCCTGATCCAGCACTGGCTGGGTGTGCAGGGAATGGCGCGACGCTACGTGGACTACCTGCCCGAGGATAATTTCACCTTTATGAATCAGGTCTCGACAGTTGGAGCCGTGATTCTCGCAATCTCGACCTTGCCGTTCTTGTGGAACGTCTACATCACCTCGAAGCGCGCGCCCAAGGTCACCGTGGACGACCCGTGGGGCTTTGGCAACTCACTCGAGTGGGCGACATCCTGCCCGCCGCCGCGCCACAACTTCACCTCGATCCCCAGAATCCGTTCGGAGCGCCCCGCGTTCGACCTTCACCATCCCAAGGCGGCTGCCATCGATCACTATCAAGCAGAACGTGACGATGCCGATCACGCCCCGGTGAGTTAGGAGACTTTGCTGTGAAAATCGAAGCCAATATCTTCAACCTTCCCGCAGTGTTCTTCTTTATTGTTGCGGTCCTGTACAGCATCTTCGCCGGGTTCGGCGAGTGGGTCGGCACCGTATGCCTGCTGCTGACTGGCGGACTGTTCCTCATGGTCGGGGTCTACTTCAAGATGCTCGACAAGCGCCACGGCGTGCGCCCCGAGGACCGCAACGACGGCGACATCGCTGAGCTTCCCGGTGATCAGGGCGTGTTTGCGCCGTGGAGCTGGTGGCCGCTGGTCCTCGCCGCATCGGCCGCCTTGGGCTTCCTCGCCCTCGCGATTGGCTGGTGGATGTTGGTTCCGGCGGTCATGATCTTCGTGGTTGGAATCATCGGTTGGGTCTTCGAGTTCTCCACCGGACAGCACGCGCACTGATTTTCTGGCGCAACAGTCCGTCTAGTACGTCAGTCCGGCGGGCTGGTCGTCGGGTCCTCCACGCGTGGTGCGTCCTCACGTAACGGACCAGGCTGCACCGCTAGCGGTATGAACTGCGAGGACGCGCGCGGAGGCCGCAGACTCAGCACCCCCCAACCGCTATGTTGTTGGGTGGGAGGTAGCTAATGTCGCGTAGAGCGAGCCTATGGATGCTTTTTGGGTGCCTGGTGTTGTTGCAGTTTGGATACCCGATTACCGCGTACGGACCGTGGTGGACGGTGCTCTACCTGTTGTTCTATAG
>NZ_JBAVYV010000246.1:0-2945 GCF_049588435.1 Ilumatobacter sp. | reverse complement strand
CACTGCCGCGCCTCGATACCGGCGGACGGGGATGGGTACGTTCGAGCATCGAGGCACTGCGTTCGCTGAGATACGGTGCGCTCTCGTCAATCCGAGACACACGGAGGATTCGTGGCACTACCCGGTTTCCAATCGACGCGGCCCCGGTTCGGCCGCATGACCGTCGCACCGCGCATCGCCGGTTGGGTGGTGGCGGCCACGCTGGCACTGGCAGCGTGCGGCAGCGCCGATGACGGGTCGACCGTCTCGACCGAGCCCCCCGATCCCGTGATCGAGCTCCCCGCTGCCGTCGAGCAGACCGTGCTCGGTCAGCCGATCGTGTATCCCACCGATGGTGCAGCGGAGTTGACGGTCGACGTCGTCACGCTGCAGCCGGGCGACGAGACCGGCTGGCATCACCACAACACCCCGATGGTGGGATACATCCTCGACGGTCGCCTGACCGTCGACTACGGCGACGACGGTTCGCGCACATACGAAAAGGGCGAGGCCATCATCGAAGCGATCGACACATCGCACAACGGACAGGCGATCGGCGACGACCCGACTCGAATTCTGGTCGTCAACATCGGCGCGTCCGGAATCGAGAACACCGCCGCCGACTGAGCTGCGCGCGTACATGCAGAACGCGCCTGACCACGTAGAATCGATCCGTCGTGCGGCTCGCCTGCAGAAGCACGCGCCTTCTGAAAGGATTCGAAGATGGCAGCAAACTCGGTAATGACTCACCGCAACGTGGGTGTGTTGACGGTTGCAGCCGTCGAGGCTCCGGAGATCGTGACGTCCGCGTGGATCGACGAACAACTGAGCGAGACCTACGCGCGCACCGGACTGAGCGCTGGAATCCTGTCCGACCTCGCCGGGATCGACGCACGTCGTTGGTGGCCCGAAGACACGACCTTCGACCAGGCCGCTGCCAGCGCAGGACGCAAAGCGCTCGACGAATCCGGGATCGACCCCGACGCGGTCGGGATGCTCATCTCGACGTCGGTCTGCAAGGACCACCTCGAGCCGTCGGTCGCCTGTGCCGTCCACAACCAACTCGAGCTCGCCCCGAGTTGTCTGAACTTCGACGTCGGCAACGCCTGTCTCGGATTCATCAACGGGATGCAGATCGCCGCGGCCGCGATCGATGCCGGATCGATCGACTATGCGCTGATCGTCGACGGTGAGGGGAGCCGCCACACCCAGCAGACGACGATTGCGCGTCTCCAGGACCCGAACGCGTCGGCGGACGACGTCTTCGCCGAGTTCGCGTCGCTGACGCTCGGCTCGGGTGCCGCAGCTGCGGTGCTGTGCCGTTTCGACCAGCACCCCGAAGCCCACCGACTGGTCGGCGGAATCGCGCGCAGCGCCACCCAGCACAACCAGCTCTGCATCGGCGACCTCGACCGGATGCGCACCGACTCGCACGGACTGATGATCGCGGGGCTCGAACTCGCCGAAGCGGCGTGGAAGCACAGCGGGCACGACTTCGACTGGGAAGTCGGAATGGATCACTACATCATCCACCAGGTCAGCCAGCGACACACCGAACTGCTGTGTGAGCGCCTCGGCATCGATCCGGATCGCTGCCCGCGTACCTTCCCGCAGTTCGGCAACGTCGGGCCCGCAGCGATTCCGATCACGTTGGCATCCGTGCAGGACACGATCCAGCCGGGCGAGCGCGTGCTGTGCATGGGAATCGGCTCGGGACTCAACACGAGTTTCACCGAAATCGTCTGGTGACGTCCCCCCGGTCAGCGACACCCGACCGGCCCGCCGAGGCGACATGGCGCTCCTGGGGGATCGACCCGGCTTGGTCGCGTCAACTCGACGTTCCCAGCCACGACGGGTCCACCCATCGGTGGCACCTGCTCGACACCGGGCCCGGCGAGTCGGGCGCGGTGACGATTCTGTGTGTCCACGGCAACCCCACGTGGGCGTACGCGTGGAAGTCGTTCCTCGATCGCTTCGGGAGCGCCCACCGTGTTGTAGCGATCGATCAGTTGGGGATGGGGTACAGCGAACGACTCGATCCCTCCAATGGCGCACGTCGGTACGCCGATCGGGTTGCCGACCTCGCTGACCTGACCGAGCGATTGGGCCTGATCGACGAGGCGTCAGCGTCGGGGATCGTGCTTGCGGCCCACGACTGGGGCGGAGCGATCGCATTGGGGTGGGCCGTCGATCACGCAGACGACGTGGCCGCGATGGTGCTGTGCAATACCGGGATCGCCGTGCCCGCCGGTCGCAGGGCGCCCAAGATCATCCGGTTGGCAGCGTCGGGACCCCTGCGCGACCTGGTGTGTCGGCGAACGTCGGCGTTCGTCGAGGGAACGGTCCGCCTGTCGGGGCGACGCATCACGCGTCAGGATCGGATCGCATTCCGGGCGCCGTACCGGCATGCGGAGTGGCGCCGTTCGATCGCCGATTTCGTGGGTGACATCCCGCTGGGAGATGTCACACGAGATGACGATCACCCGTCCGCAGGAGCGCTCGTCGAGGTCGCAAGCAAACTCGACGCGATCGAGTCGCCGGTGTTGCTCGCGTGGGGCGCGAACGACATCGTGTTCGATGACGACTTCGCGCAGGACCTGTTGGAGCGATTGCCGAACGCCCGGCTGGAACGCTTCGCCCGGGCGAACCACCTCGTGATGGCCGAGACCGACGTCGTTTCAGCGGTCGACGCGTTCCTTCGCGACCTCGACGACGGGTCGAGCGAGAAGCCCGACGACCCCGCTCCCTCGTCCGTGACGGCGACCACGCCGTCCGACAGCGCGATCACGCCGCGCACCGGACCCACCGCGTCCACGGTGTTCGACGGGCTGCGTCGGCGGGAAGGCGACGATGCGATCGCGATCTCGGATCTCGCAGCGCGCGAATCCATCGACTTCGCGACGTTCGCTCGACGCGTCGACGCCGTTGCGGCCGGCCTCGTCCGTCGTGGCCTCGCTCCGGGAGAC
>NZ_JBAVYV010000245.1:0-5972 GCF_049588435.1 Ilumatobacter sp. | reverse complement strand
GCGGCACTGTGGAGCAGCATCGACGCGAGCCTCGCCACGCTGCGCCAGATGGACGGCAACGCGCGGACCCCCTGGGAGCAGCTCAAGGTCAACGCCGTCGTCGCCGCCGTGACCGGCCCATCCCCCGAGCCCGCGGGCGACCCCTCCCGGCCCGGAGCCTCCGGCGCGGTCCAAAGCCGACGCGTTCCGGAGATCACCGTCGTGGTCGACCTCGACACCCTGAGAACCGGATTCCACGACCGCGGCATCTGCGAGACGGACGACGGGGTGCCGCTGCCGGTCTCGACGGTACGCAAGATGTGCTGTGATGCCGAGGTCCTCCCGGTCGTGCTGAGCGGGGACGGGATCCCACTCGACGTCGGCCGGAGCTCACGCACCGCCACCGCCGCACAACGGCGGGCGCTGCGGGCGATCTATCGAACCTGCGCCCATCCTGATTGCACAGTGCCCCACTCCGCGTGCAAGACCCACCACATCCGATGGTGGTTCGCTCACCACGGATCCACCGACCTCGACAACCTGATCCCATTGTGCGAGAAGCACCACCACCTGGTTCACGAAGGTGGGTGGGGGATCACGATGACCCGTGACCGAACGACCACGTGGACCCGCCCCGACGGCACGCTGGCGCTCCAGGGCGTCCTGCCCGACCGCTTCGCCGCCTGACGCCCGGCAGCGAAACGCCGCCTCATCGACCTGGTGATGCTGCGACAGCCATCCAGCGACAGCCATCCAGCGACAGCCATCCAGCGACACTCGTCCAATGACACTCGTCCGGCGACACTCGTCCAACGACACCCATCCGGCGACACTCGTCCAACGACACCCATCCGGCGACACTCGTCCAACGACACCCATCCGGCGCCAACCGAGCGGCTTCCCAACCGCGCGGCTTCCCGGCTGCCGGCCCGGCGGCTACGTGGTACTCAGCGCGTAGCGGTCGGCGTCGGTCACGAAGTCGGAGTGGCCGTACGTGTCGAGCAGTTCGGCGAGACGCCTGTTGAGTCGCTCGTCGATGCGCCCGGACACGACGGGCAGCCGCAGCCCGACCCGGTAGAACGCGGTCTTCGCCGTCAACAGGCCGACGGCGATTCCCGCAGCCACCTTCTCCCGCGGGCCGAACGTGATACCGATCGACGCGGCGCGCTCCGCATCCCCGTTGAGGAAGCTCTTGATCAACACGAACCGCGAGAAGCCACCTTCGAGCCAGGTGTGGACTCGCCCGCTGATCGACGTCGTGTCGAACAGGTCGGCCTCCATCGTGCCGCGCACCAACGCACCACAGGTCTCGTCGTCGTACGCCTCCCGCAGCGAAACGTGACGCGCCGTCAGCAGATCGACGATTTCCAGCGGCGTCTCCCCCAGCAGATCCTCCGGCAGACCGAGCAGGAAACAGCGATACCGCGAGAGCTCGACCTTGGCCCGCTGCTCGTCGGTGAACTCGGTGTGCCCCTTGCCGAGCACCTGCGCCGCCATCAGGAAGACCCCGATCAACCCCGCGGGCATCTGGTCGACCTGGGGAATCGGAATGCCGTAGGTCGCGACGTCCCAACGACCCGAATTCAGCAGGTGATAGCGCACCATCGAGTGCATGAGCCGCACCTTCGCCGCGGCCTCGAAGCCCTTCCCGGACCGGTCGAGCGCTCCCGGCATCGTCGTCGCGGTGAAGAAGCTCGCCGTCTCGAACACCCGCTTGGCAGCCGCCTCGTCGGAGAGGGTGCCGGTCATCGTCATCGGCAGGGCCGCGTACTTGTTCAGGAACGTGGCGAGGAACGCGCCGCGGATGGCCAGTGGCGTCGCCGTCGCCATCGGGACCCGCTCGGCCCGCGCACCCTGCTCGACGAGTTCCATGTCGACCCAGTCGGGCGTGTCCTCCATCGCCGCGACGAGATCGACGAGTTCCTGTGGAGCGTTCTCGACGTGGTCGACACCGCTCGCACACGCCGTTTCGAGCATGTCGATCAACGTGCGGAATCCGAGTTCGGGGATCAACGCCGCATAGGCATCGGCAACGCGGTCGCCGGTCATCGTGGAGTCGCGGATCGTCTCCCTCAGCTCGGGCCGATCGAAGACCCGGGCCACGGCGTCTCGATGCTCGGCGAAACGCTCGTCGTCGATCGCCGCCTCGCGGTCGTAGCGCTCGGGCACGATCGTGAAGTCGACCGAGCCGTAGATCCCGGGGATGTCCTCCCGTTGCGCGACGACGCTGTCGGCATAGACCGGTGCGCCCGGCGACCCTCCCGGTGATTGCTCGGTCGGCTCGTCCATTGGTGCCCCCGTTGGCATCTCCGTCAACGTCTCTGTCAACGTCTCAGTCATCGTCTCTGTCAACGTCTCTGTCGGCGTCTCTGCACGCATGTCCATGTGTTTCTGTCCCCCTCGCGACAGCGCGAGTTTGCCAGTTCTCGACGTCGAACAAGGAATGCCCGTCGGCACCGTTCAACGACGTTCAGCATTCGTTCAGGTGTCCCGGTGCACACTGTCGTCATGGAATCTGGCCAGGACGCCCCGGAGGTACTGATCGCCGATCAGATCATCGATGATCGACTCGGTGGCCGGACCGGCTCCGCGGGCGATGACGCTCTCCACGGTCCCGGCCCGCGTCCCACGCTCGACCGTCGACACACGTTCGCCGCGACGCTGCTCCTGATCGTCATGGGCATCGTCGCCCTCGCCGTCGCGAGCGTGATCGCCGTCGGAGTGATGATCGTCGCTGCGGTGCTGGTCGTCCTCGGGCTGATCGCCCGCGCTGTCTCCGCTGTCTCGCGCTGAGGCGGTCCGGCCCGATCACTCTCGGCGGGTGCCGGTGTCAGAGCACCTGTCTGATGTCGCGGATGTTCGACTTGGCCTGCTGCCACACCTCGGCGACGTCGCCGCTGAACATCAACTTGCTCGTCGTCAGCGCGAACCCCTTCACCTGTTCGAGCGTCGTCGACGGTGGCATCGCCAATGCCCGCGGGTCGGTGACGAAATCGATGAGCGCGGGCCCGGGATGGGCGAACGCGCGCTCGATCGCCGGACGGATGTCGGCCGCCTGCTCGACCCGTTCGCCGTGCACTCCGACCGCCGACGCGAGGGCACCGAAATCCGGGTTCTTGACGTCGGTCCCCCACGGTTCGTAGCCGACCACCATCATCTCGGCGCGCACCATGCCGAGCGTCGAGTTGTTGAACACCATCAACTTGACGGGGATGTCGAGCCCGGCGGCGGTGAGCAGCTCGCCCATCAGCATCGAGAACCCACCATCGCCACAGATCGCCACGACCTGGCGCTCCGGCGACCCGAACTTGGCGCCGATCGCCTGCGGCATCGCGTTCGCCATCGACCCGTGACCGAACGATCCGAGCAGCTGGCGGCCCGGCTTCATGTGGAGGTACCGGGCACCCCACACGTTGCACATCCCGGTGTCGACGCTGAACACGGCGTCGTCGTCGGCGAGATCGCTGAGCGCGGTCGCGACCATCTCGGGCCGGAGCCCGTCGCCGCTGCCCTCGTGTTCGACGTAGGTCTGCAGCTTGCGCACGTCGCGGTGATGGTGCTCGAGGATCTTGTCGAGGAATGACGAGTCGGAGCGCGCCTCGATGCGCGGCAACAGTGCGCGCAGCGTTTCGCCGACATCGCCGGTGAGGCCGAGGTCGACACTGGCCCGACGACCGAGGTGTGACGCGTTGTCGTCGACCTGGATGATCGTGGGCTGAGCGGGCAGGAAGGCGTGGTAGTAGAAGTCGGTGCCGAGCATCAGGACGAGATCGCTCGCACCGAGCGCCGCCGTCGCCCCTCCCCATCCGAGCAATCCGGTCATCCCGACGGCGTTCGGATTGTCGGCCTCGAGCACGTCCTTGCCACGGTACGCGTAGCCGATCGGCGCCTTCAGCTTGTCGGACAGTTCGAGCACTTCGGCGCGTGCGTCGCGCGTGCCGAAACCTCCGAAGATCACGATTCGCTCGGCCTGCGCGATCATGGCAGCGGCCCGATCGATGTCACTGTCGCTCGGACGGATCACCGGCCGGGTCGTGATGATCGGATGGCGCAAGGACTCGTCGTCGACCTTGGCGGCCGCGATGTCACCCGGCAGGATCACCATCCCGACCCCGCGGCCGAGGATCGCCGCCTGCAGTGCGAGTTCGGGGATCCGCGGCACCTGCTGCGCCGAGCCGATCGTGCCGACATAGTTGCAGCAGTCGGCGAAGATGAACTCCGGCTTGGTCTCCTGGAAATAGCCGGTGCCGATCTCGGCGCTCGGTACGTGCGTGGCGATCGCGAAGACCGCCGACCCGTTGCGCTGGCAGTCGTACAGACCGTTGAGCAGGTGCACGCTGCCCGGGCCCGACGAGCCGAGCACGGCGGTCGGGCGTCCCGAGATCTGGGCGTCGGCACCCGCGGCGAAGGCACCGGCCTCCTCGTTGCGTACGTGGACGAACGTGATGTCGGCCTCGTGCCGCCGCAAGGCGTCGACGATCGGGTTCGCCGAATCCCCGACGATTCCGTACACGTTTCTGATCCCGGCCTCGACCATTTGATCGACGAGAAGTTCTGCAACCGTGTTGCTGCTCATGTCAGTACCTCGATGGTTCGGTGTTGATGTGCGATCGATCGGATGTGGCAGATGTGTGGTCCGGGCGATCCGTCCGTGGACGGCTCAGCGGACGATCTGGGGCATGTCCGGCGTGAAGACGTCGACGCTCGCCATCTCCCACAGCCGCTGGAACCGTTCGGGTGCGGTCCCGTCGATCAGCGCGTTCAGACCGTGCAGAGGGTAGATCTCGCTGTAGGTCTGGACGAGCGAATGGTTCACCCGCTTGACGACCAACTCGGGCGCCAACTGGGACGGGTGGTCGAGGCCCATCGCGGCCACCATCTCGGCGAGCGCATGAACCGTGTTGCGGTGGAACTGGTGGACGCGTTGCGCCTTGTCGGGCACGACCAGCGCCCGCTGGAGCCGTGCGTCCTGGGTGGTGACGCCGACCGGGCACTTGTTGGTGTGGCAACGCTGCGACTGGATGCATCCGACGGCGAACATGAACCCGCGGGCGGTGTTGCACCAGTCGGCGCCGAGCGCCATCGCCTGCGCCATCGCCGATGCGGATACGAGCTTGCCGCTCGCGCCGATCTTCATCTTGTGTCGGACCCCGGCGCCGACGAGCACGTTCTGGACCAGCATCAAGCCCTCGACGAGCGGCGCGCCCAGCGAGTTCGAGAATTCGAGCGGCGCGGCTCCGGTGCCGCCCTCACCACCGTCGACGACGATGAAGTCGGGGTACACGTCGGTCTCGATCATCGCCTTGACGATCGCCATGAACTCGACCGGGTTGCCGATGCAGATCTTGAACCCGACCGGCTTGCCGCCCGACAGACCGCGGAGCTGGGTGATGAAGGCCATCATCTCGAGCGGCGTCGAGAACGCCTTGTGGTAGGTGGGCGAGAAGACATCCTTGCCGGCCGGGACGAGGCGTGCCTCGGCGATCTCCTCGGTCACCTTGGCACCCGGCAGGATGCCGCCGTGGCCCGGCTTGGCACCCTGGGAGACCTTGATCTCGATCATCTTCACTTCGGGCCGGTTCGCGTTCGTCCGGTACAACTCGGGATCGAAATTGCCGTCGGCCGCGCGGCACCCGAAGTAGCCGGTTCCGATCTGCCAGATGATGTCACCGCCGTGTTCGAGGTGGTGCTTCGACAGACCACCCTCGCCGGTGTCGTGCGCGAAGTTGCCCTGCTTGGCTCCCGAGTTCATCGCTCGTACGGCGGCGGCACCCAGGGCACCGAAGCTCATCGCGGAGATGTTGAGCACCGAACTCGAGTACGGCTGCGCGCACTGCTCGCCCCCGACGGTGATCCGCATCGAGTTCTCGGGATCCTCCACCATCGGGCGCGGAGCGATCGAGTGCATCATGAACGTGTAGCCGTCGGCGTACACGTCGAGTTCGGTCCCGAACGGCTTCTTGTCGCCGACGTTCTTGGAGCGCTGGTACATC
>NZ_JBAVYV010000244.1:0-9629 GCF_049588435.1 Ilumatobacter sp. | reverse complement strand
CATCGGCATCGGCGGCGGGCACGTCGGTTCCGATGGCGATCGCCCCGTCCAGATCGGCATCCAGGAACGATGCGCTGCGAGTCGCCTCGTACTCGTCTGCCCTGCTGTCGGCCCAGCGGTTCAGGGCGAGCAGCCCGATCGCGGGGAGGATGGCGATCACGAGGAGCGCCACGAGCGGCGCGCGTGAGTACCGCAGCGGCTCGGCGACGATGTCGATCCGCGAATCGGGCCACAGTTCGTCGTCATCGAACTCGTCGAAATCGCTGCCGGTCACCGGATCACGCCCAATTCTGCGGGTGTCGGGCCCGATGGGTAGGTCGCCAGCACGTCGGCGAAGGCGTTCCAGATCGGGCGATACTCGCTCTGATCGGAGATCGTCGGTCCGTTCAGGACGAGTGCGTACTCGACCGCGCCGCCACCGTCGACCGGGAGATACCCGGCGAGCGCCTTCACCGCCGGTGGATCCTCGTTGAACGGCGGATTGTTCAGCGTTCCCGTCTTGCCGAGGAGGTGACCGGCGACGGGATGATCCACGAACACGTCGCTCAGCGTGCCCGACTCACCGGCGACCGGCAAGGCGGCACCGATCGTCTCGGTGGGACCCGAGCGCTGGAGCACGGTGAGCAGCGCGGAACAGGTCAGCCGATCGTCGAGACTGAGACCGGAGCCGTCGACGAGGACGACGTTCGTCATGTCGATGTCCCAGGCCGCCATCCGTTCGGCGATCGCATCGAGTCCGGCCTGGCGGGTTCCGCCGGCGTCCGGTGACGCCTCGACCCCGATCTCCTTGACGAGGAGTTCGGCGGTGTTGTTGTCGCTGTTCGTGAGCATCTCATCGACGATCTCGGTCAACGGTGCCGACTCGATCATCGCCACCTCGACGAGACTGGACAGCGAATCGGCGCTGCCCGACTGCCCCTCCCCCGCGACGACGATGCCCCGGTCGCGCAGCAAACGCGTGAACTCGCGAGCGGCCGCACTGTTCGGCTCGTCGGCGCGACGGTCCTCGCCGAGCACCCGTGCGTCGTTGACGAGGACCGCGTCGTACGGCCCGGCCTCGAGACCTGCGACACCGTTGCCCCATCCGGGAGCGAAGAATTCGTCGTCGTATCGGCCGCCGTCGCCGACCACCGACCCGGTGACCTGTGTGACTCCGGCTTCACTCACCCGATCGGCGAGGGTGTCGAGCGAGGTCTCGTTGAACACCGGCCTGCGCTCGAGGTTCGACGTCGGATACCAGTCCGACGACAGGACCGGATCGCCACCTCCGACCAACACCAGATTCCCCTCGACCACTCCCTCGACGGGTTCGGCCGGGGCCACGACACGAGTCGTGTAGGTGTAGTCGTTCCCCAAGACGTCGAGTGCGGCAGCCGCGACGACGAGCTTCTGCGTACTGGCCGGGATGACCGCGATGTCGGCGTTCTGTTCGCCGACAGCCTCGCCGTCGACGCTGACGGCGACGCAACTGCGATCGTTGAGCTCGGGGGTGAATCCGGCGACCACGGGTGTGAACTCGTCGACGTTCGCGTCGCGCGAGATCACCGCCGGCAGACGACGAAAGCTGAGCAATCCGTTGCGGAGCGGTTCGTCGGGGAGCGGAGGGTCGACGATCGTCGACGGAGGCGGCGGTGCGGCGGTGTCGTCATCGACGCGTCGGTCGGCGAACACGAACATCGCGTAGAGCACCAGTGCCGGCACGAGTGCGACGATCGCGAGCACGATGAACGGCCCGGGGCCTGACCCCCTCGGCCGCGGGGCGCGCGCCTCGAGGCGTTGCATGGCCGGTTCGTTCACGAGGAGCGGGCCTGCTGATACCGGACGCGGCGAAGCATGTGTCCCAGCGCCGCAACGGCACGCTCACCGCTCGGGTAGCACAGGCGTCCCGTCGCGCGCACCGCCGCCGGGCCGGCGTTCGACGGATCGGCGATGGCGAGTTCGGTCGAGGTCAGGATCGGTTTTCCGGTCCGCAGGCTCAGTTCGTGTGCCGCTTCGGCGAATCGGGTGTCCTGGCGCTCGTGGTACTCGACGATCCGCTCGAGCCCGTGATCGGGGTAGAACCGGCCGTGACGCATCATCTGGGCCTGATTGGACTGGATTCCGAGACCGAGATAGATGATCGAGTGCACGTCGGGATGGGTGGCGACCATCTCCATCACTTCGGGGATCGTGTCGCGGGTTTCACCGCCTGCGCAGTCGATCGGGTTGTTCCGGCTCCACCGAGGCGGCAACTTCTGGTCGACGGCCGCCAGCAGGTCCTCGGGCAGATCGAGCAGGACCAGGTCACGGTCGCGGGTGATCGCATCGGCGGTCACCACGCCCCAACCCCCCACCGTCGTGAGCACGACGGTGTTCGGCCCGGCCGGAAGCGGCTGTGTGGCGAACGTCGCTGCGGCCTCGAACGCGTCCTCGATGCTGTCGGCACGGGTCACGCCCGCGGCGCGACATGCACCGTCGAACACCTTGTCGTCGGCCGCGAGCGCACCGGTGTGGCTGGCGGCGGCCTGCGCCCCGCCCGCGGTCGACCCACCCTTGACGACGACGAGCGGCTGGCGCGCTGCCGCGTCGCCGAGCCGATCCATGAGCCCGCGGCCGTCGGTGATCCCTTCGATGTACGCCAGTCCGACCGACGTTGCATCGTCGTCGGCGTAGAAGTCGAGATAGTCGGCGACGCCGACCGCGGCGGCGTTACCCGCCGACACGGCTCGGCTGATGCCCACCCCGGTGGCCCGAGAGTGATTCAGGAAGCTCGACACGAAGTTGCCGGACTGGCTGGCCACGCCGATCGATCCCTTCGGTGGGTAGGGGGCGACGATCTGGACGCACATGTCGACCGGCGTGCTGACGACGCCCTGGCCGTTCGGTCCTGCGAGCAGGATTCCCAATTCGTCGGCGAGCTCCACCAGCTCCGCCTGGGCGCGCTCGCCATCCTCGCCGGCCTCGCCGTATCCGGCCGATGTGAGGAAGGCGGCACCGATGCCCTTCGCGGCACATGCCCGCAGCAGGTCGGGGTTCGCTGCGGCCGGCGTGCACACGAAGACGAGATCGATCTCACCGTCGGGCAGCGCTTCGATGTCGGCGACCGTGTCGATCCCGAGGACGTTCTCGCCCTTCAGGTTCGTCCCGAAGACCTTCCCCGCGTACCCGTTCGAGAGCAGGTTGTGGAGCGACACGAAACCGAACTTCCCGGGATGGGTCGACGCTCCCGTCACCAACACGCCACGCGGCTCGAACAGCGCCGCGAACTGCGCGTCGCTCGGTCGGGGACGGATCGAGGGCTGGCCGGGTTCGGGTTCGCCGATCTCGACGAGGCCGTCGACGGCCACGACTCGGCCGGACGGCTCGACGATCAGTGGGTTGATGTCGACGCTGCGCACGTCGTCGCGAGCTGCGGCCAGCTCACCGAGGCCGACGAGCAACTCGACGAGTTGGGTGCGGTCGACAGCCGCTTCCCCGCGGAACTCTCCGAGCAGCTTCTGCGTCGCGAGTCCGTCGATCATCTCGACCGCGGTCGGCACGTCGAGCGGTGCGGGACGGAAGACGACGTCGGCGATCGCCTCGGCGAGGATGCCGCCGATGCCGAGCATCACCATGCCCCCGAACTGCGGATCGCGTACGACTCCGGCGATCAGTTCCCGGTTCCCCGAGACCATCGGTGCGACGAGCACATCCACGGGCCCGTCGTCGACGGTTGCCGCGGCGAGCAACTCGGTGGCCGCCTGCTCGACCGCAGCCCGGTCACCGAGGCGGAGGCGGACGAGGCCGCGTTCGGTCTTGTGTGCGATCGCGTCGCCGTTCAGCTTGGCGACGACGGGATAGCCGATCTCGTCGGCAGCATCACCGGCCTCGGTCGCCGACTCGACGAAACGCTCCGGCGCGATCGGAACACCGTGCTCGGCGAGGAGCGCCTTCGAGGCGCGTTCGGACAAGGTCGTGGAGCCAGCCATCGCCGTTCACCGTACTTTCGCCGACACGCAAGATCCCTGCATTGGCCGCGGGAATCTTCGACACACCATCGAGCTCACCTCGACGGCGATGTCGGGGACCCGGTCACTCGGGCGACGTCGGCTCGATCGCGAAGCGCCGGTCGAGCGTCGTTCCGATCTCGTGGTGACGGAGCAGGAACGCCTTCTCGTCGAGGCGCTTGCGGCGCAGCCATCCCGTGACCTCGTCGTTGGACTTGCTCGCATTGCACGAACCGCAGGCCGGGACGATGTTCGGGAGCGTGTATCGACCACCGCGTGACAGGGCGAGCACGCAGTCGCGCTGCAACGCCCGGTCGGTTGCACCGCAGTAGGCGCAGCCACCCCACGCTTCCTTCAACGCCGACCACTGTTCGTCGGTGAGGTCATGCTCGACACGGCGCATCCGTCGCTGTCGCTTTCGACTGCTGCGAGCCCTGCGACTCCGGTTGACCGACACCACTCGAGACTAGTTCTCGCCGACAACGGACCGGCGGCATCGCGCCGCCCGACGCGTCAGCGATGTCGACGAATCCTCAGCATCTGGTTCGTCAGCGACTATTCGCCGGCGTCGTCGCCGGTGACATCCTGCACGTCCAGGGCGATGCCCAAGCTCACGGTGAGCTCCCCGATCGAATCGAGTATTGCGTCGAGGTCGGCGCCGACCGGAACGGTCAACTGGGCGGTGATCTCGAACCGCCGGCCCCCGTCCTCGCCGGGCAGGTCGGTGACCGTGCCGAGACGCGAGATGCTGATCCCGAGTTCGCTGATCGCGCGGGAGATCTCGTGGACGACGCCCGGTCGGTCGTCGCCGGTGAGCCGCAGCCGGACCTCGTCGGCGTCGGGGACATCGGTGGGTTCCTCGACTTGCTGGGCCGTCACGTGGAGTCCTTGGTCACGCAGGATCAGCAGGTTCGTGAGGAGTTCGTCGACCCGATCGTCGCCCACCTCGACCACCACGACACCGGCGAAGGTTCCAGCGATCTCGGCCAACTCGCTGCGCTTCCAGTTGCCCTCGTGGAAGCGAACGACGTCGGCCAGTGACGCAACGACACCCGCACGGTCGCGTCCGATGATGGTCAACACCAGTTCGATCATCCCGTCACTATGTCACGCATCGTGTGGCCCGACTTTCCGGGGTCGGCAACGGTGCTGGGTATCGGACCGCACGTACGGAACAGCCGAGTTGCCGCGAGGAGCGCGACGCGCGCCGCCACCCCCGAGGTTCCGCACAGTTCGTCGATGTTCGACCGTCATCGGGTCAATGGCCCTCGCGAGGTGGGAAGCCACCGACGATGAATGCTCCCGAAGAGTCACTCGAACGTGGCCGTTCCGCTCGTAGGTCGGTCCCGCGCTCGTCGCACGCTGAGTGGTCGCCGCCCGAGGACCGTCGTGATCCGGTGGCCGTCAGCGACGCTCAGAACGAATCACGCGTCCCGTGGTTGGTTCCGGTGCGACACGACCGGATGCGGGAGTCGCCGCTCACGTTCTACCGCGGCGCCGCCGCGATCATGGCTGCCGATCTCTCCACGACTCCGTCCAGTGGTCTCGACGTGCAAGCCGTCGGCGACGCCCACCTGTCGAACTTCGGTGCCGATGCCTCGCCGGGCCGACAATTGGTCATCGACGCCAACGACTTCGACGAAACGCTCCGCGGGCCCTGGGAATGGGATGTGAAGCGGGGCTTGCAGCGAGTGTCATGATCGCTGCCCAACATCTCGGATTCGGCTCCGATGCGTGTCTGCAGAGCACGATCCAGACCACCCGGGCCTATCGGAAAGCGATGGCCGAGTACACACGGATGGGGTATCTCGAGGTCTGGAATCGGCTGCTCACCGTCGAGGAACTCCGCATCCAGACAGGGATCACGCGCGCCTCGCTCGCGGACCGGATCCAACGCTTCGAAGGTTTCAGCGACGAACAGGTCTCAGCGACGCGGCGCCGCCACCGCGTAGGTCAGCACGCTCTTCGCGAGTAGGTCGCCCGACGAGGCTCCGAACGCCTCGGCCTCGCAGAAGACCGTCCGCCGACCGCGCCGGGTGATCCAACCTTCGGCGATCGCATCCTCGGCACGCTCGCCTCCGACGATGCCACGGATGTACTGCACGTGCATGTCGACGGTCGAGTAGTTCACGCCGGGTTCGAGCTCCGCTCCGACGGCCGGGACCATCACGTGGTCGAGCAGCGAGGCCATCGCTCCCCCGTGCATGAACCCGGCGGCCTGCAACAACTCGTCGCGGAACGGCAGACGCATCCGGCAGTAATCGCGACGGATGTCCTCGACGATCAGGCCGAGCAGCATCGGGTACGTGGTGGTTCCGCTCTGCCCGAAGCGCATCCAGCGTTGCGTCGTGTCGTCATCCAGCAGCTCGAAGCCGTCGGCGCGCGTCGTCACGAAGCTCACTCCGGGTCCTCCAACGCCGAACGGAAGAAGTCCATGATGTGGGCGCGCCGTCGCGCCAGGGCCGCCTCGGTGAGCGGATCCTCGTCGAGCAGTCCCTCGAGGAACGGAGCATCGGAGAAGTAGCTCAGTAGTGCGCCGTACCCGGTGAGCAACAGCTGGGCAGCGTCCTGGTCTCGGAACACCCCGGCCGCCATCTCACGCTCGAAGTAGGCCACGGCCTCGTCGAACATCGGGCGCAACGTGGCGGCGAGATCGATCGCGAGATGGCTTCCACCGTCGATCGCCTCGCGGCGCATGAGCGTGACGTAGGCGGGGTTGTCGGCGAAGAACCGGAACCCGGCGTCGAGCACCTGGTCGACCTTCTCCAGACCCTTGGAGGGCGCCTGGATCGAATCGGCGAGTCGCTCGAACCAGTCGGACAAGAGCTGCTCGAAGACCTCTTCGTACAGCGCCTCCTTGGAGGGGAAGTGGTGCAGCAGGCTCTGCCGCCTGATCCCGACTTCGGCGGCGATGTCGTTGAGCGAGGTCCCGCTGTATCCCGCGTACGCGAAACACTCCCGAGACGCATCGAGGATCTGCTCACGCGTCGACCGACCGACGCTCGCGCTCTCCTCCAACATGGATCGACCACGCTATCGCCGGGAGTGCAGCGGCGCCGCGAGCCGACCGAGCCGACCGGTCACGCGACGAACCCGCCGCTCTCAGTCGGGAAACGGCGGGTTCGAGAACAGGGTGAGGCTGATTCCAGGACCAGCGATCGGGGGTCAGCTCGGTGGGTAGACGCCCATCGCCTGGGCCTTCTCGGTCTTCCAGAAGATCTCGGCGATCTCGTCGATGTAGGCGACGAGCTGCTCGCCGACGGCGGGGTCCATCGACTTCTTGGCCTCGCCGGCCTGATGGGTCGCCTTCCAGAACAGCTCGTGCAGCTGCGGGAACTCCTCGAAGTGCGCCGGGGCGAAGAAGTCGGCCCACAGCACCATCAGGTGGTGCTTGGTCTCCTCCGCGCGCTGCTCCTTGATGAAGATGCAGCGGGTGCGGAAGACCTCGTCATCGGATTCGGCGTACTTCTTGGCGGTCTTGACGACCGAGAGAGCCTCGATCTTGGCCTGTGCCGGGTCGTACACCCCGCAGTACAGGTCGCAGTGAGCGTGCGCAACGGTGGCCGAAGCGAAGAGCTTGCCAAACATGTGATTCTCCTTTGGGGGAACTCGCGGGTGGGAACGCGCGAGAGCGTTCCCGATGGGTTGTCAACGAAACCTACACTCCCGGCGTGACCTCGCACCCACCTGGTCGTCGCGCCTGGCCGTTGCGACGGTTCGTGGTCGCCGATCGATCGATGGAACCCACGCTCGTGGCCGGCCAGGGCCTGATCGGATTCCGTTCCGGTCGGGTGAAGGCCGGCGAACTGCGCTGCGTCGAACATCCCGACCGGTCCGGTTTCTGGTTGGTGAAGCGGGTCACCGATGTCGACGGGGCCACCATGAGCGTGGCGTCGGACAACGATGACGTGCCCACCGTCGACTCCCGGCAGTTCGGACCGGTGCGGATCGACGGGTCGTACCGGGTGATCGTCCGGATTCCGCGACGCTGGATGTGAACCGTGGATGCGAACCGTGGATGGGATCCCGGTGGGTCGCGGGCCTACTGTCGACGTGATGGCCGTGTACCTCTGTCATGAACAGCCCGATCTCCACCAACACGATGCGCACGTCGTGGATGCACGTCCCGGCGCGGTCGTCCTCTCGCGCTCGGCGTTCCACCCGGGCGGCGGTGGACAGGTGAGCGACGTCGGGACGATCGAGTCGGCGCGTGGCCCGGTCGGAGTGACCCACGTCGAGGTCGACGGTGACACCTGGTGGCACATCCTCGACGACGAGACATCCGTTCTCGACGGCGACGTAGCCGTGACGATCGACGCCGACCACCGGCATCGGGTCGCGTCGCTGCACACGATGAGCCACGTGCTCAACGCATTCGTGTTCGACGAGTTCGAGGGGTCGCTGGTGACCGGTGCCCAGATCAACGGTGACGGGACGGGACGCATGGATTTCGATCTGTCGGCGATCGACAACGACCGCCTGCGGGCGCTCGCCCGACCGATCAACGACGTGATCGCCCGCGGGCTCGACGTCACGTCCGTCTACGTGGACGGAACCGAGGCGGCGAACACGCCGGGTCTCGTCCGATCGATGTCGGTCGCTCCTCCCCCGACCCCCGACGGGCGGTTGCGCCTGATCGACGTCGACGGACTCGACCGCCAGGCATGCGGCGGAACACACCTCGCGAACACCGCCCAGTCGCGACCGTTCGAGATCGGCAAGATCGAGAACAAGGGGAGACACAACCGTCGCGTGCGGTTCCGCCTCGGCGATTGAGGACGACGTCGGCGGGTCCCTGTTTCGGGAACGGTTCGTGCGTGTTGGTCTCGCCGACGCACACCGACTGCGAGGATGAACGACATGGATCTCCGACGTGCCGGCGCACTCGTCGCCCTCGCGCTCGTCGGGGCGGGGATCGTCGGGCTGGTCGCCACCTCGGGGGGCAGCGACGACTCCGACGCCGCGCCGTCACCGCCCTCCGCTCCTGCGACCACGGAAACAGCGACGGCTGGCTCCGAGGCCGTCGACACCCCACCTCCCGAGGACACAACCGTCGACACGGTGACGTCGTCGCCCACCGTCACCGTCGACCCCGACCCACCCGACCTGCCGAATCGCGGTCCGCACCCCGAGTTCCTTCCCGTGCAGGAATGGCTCCAGACCGACGCGACGTCGTTCGACGACTTCGACGGCAAGGTCGTCGCCGTGCAGTTCTGGACGTTCGGTTGCAGCAATTGTCAGGCGACGTTTCCGCACACGCGCGATCTCTACGAGAAGTACGGGGGTGACGACTTCGAGATCGTCGGCGTCCACGCACCCGAGTTCGACTTCGAACGCGACGTCGATGCGGTGGCGTCAGCCGCCGCCGACAACGGACTGACCTGGCCGATCGCGATCGACAACGACAAGCTCAACTTCCGCTCGTGGCAGGAACGCCGATTCTGGCCGCGCATCTTCCTGATCGATGCCGATGGCAACGTCCGCTACGACCACATCGGCGAAGGCGCCTACGACGACATCGACGCAGCGGTCGGCGCGCTGATCGCCGAGAAGAACGTCTGATCGTTCGGACGGACAGGCTGCGCCCCACGTGATCGACGCATTCGTCGAAGCGGTCCGTTCACTCGGACAGGTGTGCCAACTGGTGATCCTGGCACCCGTCGG
>NZ_JBAVYV010000243.1:0-13955 GCF_049588435.1 Ilumatobacter sp. | reverse complement strand
GCGATCAGGTTCGGGATCGGCTGGTCGGCTCGGTTCGGGTGGTGGGTGGTCGGCGAAGTCCGGTGGTCGTTCGCCGACGGGCTGGATGATCGTGCCGTCGGGGCGGATCAGATAGATCCTCCCGTTGGTGGCACGTCTGCTGCGCAGCCCGGCGTGTTCTTTGTAGCGGTTGTGTGCGCCGCACTCGGGTGCCGCGTTGTGTTGATCGGTCTGCCCGCCGTCGGCGTGGCGTTCGAGGTGATCGACGTCGCAGAACTCGGCCGGGATCGAACACCCCGGATGAACACACGCCAACGCCACCAACTGTGCGGCCTGACGAGCGGCTCCGGTGAACAAACGTTGTTTGCGACCGAGGTCGATCACGACACCGGCACCGTCGATCACGACCCGACGAACATGGCCGCGGATCATCGCCCGAACCGCATCATGATCATCGATTCCGACGCCAGTGGACGTCTCACACCGCTCGTCGAACAGGTCGATCGGATCCTCGGCCCCTGCTCCGGGAGCGGTCGCACATCCGTGCGTCTCGGGCTCGGGTCCACGGGGAGCGAACACGCGACCATCGGTTGCCAAACCGTGCCCGCGCATTGCGCGTCCGGCACGTTCGGCGCTGAACACGATGTCCACCACCGGCTCCGGACGAACCCCATCGACCGGGACGGTCACGTACGCCATGTGGATCGCATACTGGGCGGCGAAACGACGCTGCGCTGCGGCCCTTGGCAACGGGAACCGATCCGCGTGGTCGCCGTACTCCGCTCGGCGGGTCTCGACATCGGCAGCGAACTCGGCTTCGACTGCCAGGTCGAAGATCGCCTTCATCTCCGCACCCTGCAACCCGCTCCCACCGGTGACTTTGATGTGCACACCATCAGGGCCCGCAACCACCGTTGCGTTCGCATCATGATCGTCGCCCGGGTCCGTCCCATCGGGATCGGCGTTCGCGACGACCCGATCGACAACGACCTGAAAGTCCATCACCGGGAAGTGTTCGCCGTACTCGACCAACTGGTCAACGAGCTCGCCCACACGATCCCCGACACGCGGATGCGAGACAGCTTTCGCGACCAGATCGACATTGCTCATCGACACGTGACCAGCACCGACCGCCTCGCAGGCCGAGGAATGTTCGTTCAACAGTTTCCCGCGGCGTCGGATCCGGTTCGCCTCGGTCCCCGAACAGTTCAGATGTGCTTTCAAGTAGGCGCTCATCGAACGATGACCATCCGACAAGAACTGCTGACGCCGCTCGACCACAGCCGCCACCAACGCCAACCGCGCCTCCACATCACGACGCTCCAACTCCACCGCACGCATCACCTCATCGAGTCCCGCCGCCGGCATCGCCACCAGCTCCTCGACGAACCCCACGTCCATACCCACACGATATCACGAACATGCGTTCGCCGCAACTAGGGATGTCAGGTGTCTCGTCGCGGCGTGAGGGGTCGAAGCTCGACGTCCTCGGCCCACCGACACCTCCGAGTCCGGCGTCAGGGGGACGGTTCGGTCGGCCCGAGTCAGTCACCGGCACCCGTCGGTCTGTACTCACGCCACGAGCGGCGAGGTCGCTGGCCCTGGGCACGGAGATCATCGAACGTGGCAACAGCGCCGAACTCGCGACCGACGCCGTGCCAGCAAACCGAGTCTCCGGGGACGCACCACCGGGCCAGCGCGAGGTCGCCCGGATGGTCGTAGTGTCGAAGCGGGATGGGGAACGGCACGACGGTCCGAGTTGCGTTGCTCGGCCCGACCCGCGTCGCAGGTTTCGATGGCTCGATCGGTCGTGTCCGGCTGCGTTCGGTTCTGGTGGCCGTGATCTGCCAGAACCGGGCGCCCGGACTTCCGCCGTGGATCACGTCGTAGCGGCCAGATGCCCGAACGTCTTCGAGGTCGAGCGTCTGGAACACCCGCACTCGCGGAGCGGAACGCTCAGGTCAGCGAGAGAGACGCCCGCAAGTGTTCCTCTCGGGCTGCTCTCCCTCGCTCCCGGCCTGGCCGATCACTCGATCCTCTCAGGTACGACCGGTTACCGGCTCACCTCGTCGCGCAGCGTGGATCACACCGTGTATGTGCCGCCGTCCACGCCGATCGTCTTCCCGGTGATGTAGCTTGCTCCGTCGCTTGAGAGGAAGAGCACGACGTTCGCGACCTCCTCAGGCTTGGCGATCCGACCGAGTGGGAGGGATGCAGCCTGCTTCTGGAGCCGCCCGAGATCGATCAATGACTGGGTCATGCCCGTCTCGATCGGTCCCGGGGCAACCGCGTTGACACGGATCTCGGACTGTCCCAATTCGGCAGCGAGACACTTCGTGAGCATCACGATGCCTGCTTTGGAGACGCAGTAATCGGCGATCGTCGGAACGGGGGCATAGCCGGCGATCGACGAGAAGTTGACGATGGAACCGCCGTGATTCTCGGCGATCATCTGGCGTGCGGCTTCGCGCGCGCAGATCATCACGCCGGTCAGATTGACGTCCAGGATCTTCTGCCAGCGTTCGGTGGACTTGTTGAGGATCAACCCCTCTCGTGGATTCTTCCAGGGATCGGTGGACTCGTCCTTCTCGATGAAGTTCGAGTACGAGATGCCGGCAGCGGTGACCATCGCATCGACTCGACCGAGCGTGTCCGCCGTGTGCTCCACCAGGTGCACGATGGACGCCTCGTCACCCGTATCCGTGTGGACGAACAACGCCTGTCCACCTTCGGCCTCGATCATCGCGACGGTTTCCTGTCCGCCGGCATCGTCGATGTCGGCCACTGCGATTGCCGCGCCCTCCATCGCGAACAGCAGAGATGTCGCACGCCCCATGCCGGAGCCACCGCCCGTGATGATCGCGACTTTGTCCTTCATCTGTGCCACGGCAATTCTCCTTCGTCGTGTTCGTCAGGACAGTAGACAACGAGCCGACCTGCGATACCACCCGGACGACGGCCTCAGGTCACGCGTCGGGCGCACTCGATGATCACGTCGGCGGCGTGATCGGCATCGTCGTGGGTGGTCTTCCACGAGGACACGCTCACGCGCATCGCCGTTTCGTTGTTCCACTGCGTCGACCCACACCAGATCCGGCCATCTCGATGGATCTCGGCGAGCAACCGTTCGGTGACAGTAGGTGATTCGCAGCGCACCAGCACCTGGTTGATCACCACGTCGTTCAACACCTCGAAACCGGCGTCGCCCAACCGACGGGCGATCGTGCGGGCCGCATCGGATGATCGCTGGACGAGTTCGGCCAGGCCGTTTCGACCCAATGTGCGCAGCACCGCCCACACCTCGACCTGACGTGCCCGTTGCGACGACTGTGGGGTGTGGTGCATCGCCTCGAACGCGTCCTCGGGAGGGAGGTACCCAGCGACCGACGAAAAGGTGCGCCGCAACGCACCGTCTCGGGCCACGATCGCGATGCCGCAGTCATAGGTGACGTTGAGCCACTTGTGGGCATCGGTGGCCCACGAGTCGGCACGCGCGAGACCGTCGACCAGATGACTCCGAGTCGGGTCGGCCAACGCCCACAGCCCGAACGCTCCGTCGACGTGGAGCCATCCGTTGTCGGTGGTGGCTGCAAGCCAGTCCGCGATCTCATCGAACGGGTCGAAGGCGCCCGTGTTCACCTCGCCGGCCTGCGCACACATCAGAATCGGACCGGACAGATCCGACGGCAGGTCGGCGGCGATCATCCGTCCCTGATCGTCGGAGGGGACCTTCACGACGCGGTCGCTCCCGAGCCCGATCAGGCCGAGCGACTTGCGGACGGTACTGTGCGTGTTCTCCCCCACCACCACGGTGATCGCTGGAGCTCCGAAGAGTCCGCCGGACTTCGAGTCCCACCCCGCTCGCTGGAGGAGCTCATCTCGCGCGGCAGCCATGCACGACGCGTTCGCAACCGTGGCGCCGGTGACGAAGGCGACGTCGGAACGGGCAGGCAGGTGGAGCACGTCGAGCAACCATGTTCGAGCGACGTCGTGGAGCTTGGCAGCAGCGGGAGACATCACGGGCAGGGCGGCGTTCTGATCCCATGCGTCGACGAGGAACGCTGCGCCGAGCGCAACCGGAAAGGTCGCGCCGTTGACGAAGCCGTAGTAGTTCGGTCCGGTCGAGACCATCGTCGCCGGTGCTGCGACCTCGCTGAGCATCCGCAGCGCCTCGGCGGGGTCGGTCGGATCAGCGGGCAGCGGTTCGTCGAACGTGGCCAACGCCGTGACCGCGGTCTCGCTCGGGGTTGCCGGCCGGTCGTCCGACCCAGCGACGTAGTCGATCGCTCGTCGCGCCGCATCCTGCAGCAACTCGATGTCGTTCATCTCGCCATTGATAGTCGGGCGAGGTCGTGGGAGAGGCCGCCGCTTCCGATGGCGCCGATCAGACCGGCATGAGGGTCAGGCGACCCTGCGGGTCGAACGTCAACCCGGCACGCCCGGACACGAGATCGCGGATCCCCTGGCCCAGGAGTTCGGCGCGCCACCCCGTCGCCAAGCGAGCGTCTTCGTCGTCCCGCAACAGCGCGACGATGTCGGACCGTGTGGCCAGCATCGCGGAGTCGATCTTCTCGTCTCGCGCCATCTGCGACACCCACGCCGAGATGAGCGTGATCGCCGGACGGAGGTTGCGATCGAGATCGTCGGCCGACTTGGGCGCATCGGGCGGTGTGGCCTGCTGCCCGCGTTCGACGGCGTCGAGGATCTCCTGGGCGATCCCACCCTTGGAATGGCGATCGTCGACGCCACGAGCCTGCTTCAGTTCCTGGAGTGTCGACGGTCCGCGCTGGGAGACGCCGAGGATCCCGAGATCCGGGAACACCTGGCGGACCGGGATGTCGACGCGCATCGCTCGTTCCTCACGCCATGCGGCGAGCGACTGCGCGATCGCGCGCCCCTTCGGGCGCAGCGATCGAGCGTCCTTGAGCCGCAGCCAGGCATCCTGCGGGTTCGAGCCGCTGGTCGGCCGCGTGCGCAGCTCCTCGCAGGCCGCCTCGGCCCACTCGAGGCGTCCCATCTGCTCGAGCTTGGTGACGAGGCGATCGTGCACGTCGAGGAGATACTCGACATCTGCAGCCGCATACTGGCACTGGTTGTCGGTCAGCGGACGCCGCAGCCAATCGGTCAGGCGATCGCCCTTGGCGGGGGTGATTCCGACCTCGCCCTGCAGCAGCGAGACGAGCGACGGGGTCCCGTAGCCGACGAACCCGCCGGCGATCTGGGTGTCGAACATCCGGTTCGGAACCGAGCCGATCGCATGGGTCATCACGTCGAGATCCTGTTGCGCCGCATGGATGACGCACAGCGAATCGCTGTCAAACAATCGACGGAAGTCGGACAGGTCGAGGTCGAGCGGGTCGATCAGGACGAGTTCCTGCTTCTCGTTCGTCCCGTCGGGCCACCAGGCGATCTGGATCAGCGCCAGCTTCGGGAAGTAGGTGCGCTCACGATGGAACTCGGTGTCGAGTGCGTAGCGCGGCATCTCGAGCAGTTCGTCGACGAGCTCAACGAGGCCGTCCTGGCTGTCGATCCAGCCGAACTCGATGTGCGGGGGCGCCTGGTCAGACATCGGTGGTTGCGGTTCCGGTGGTCACGTCGAACCCGGCCTCGATCCAGGCCAACATCCCGCCGGCGACGTTGACGACCGACCGACCCTCACCGGCGACGAACTCGCACGCCCGGTAGCTGCGGCCGCCCACCTTGCACATCACGTAGGTCGGGTCGCCGTCGAATGCATCGAGGTGACCGGGCACGGTGGCCAGCACGACATGGCGAGCGTGCGGCACGTGGCCGGCGGCCCATTCGTCGTCCTCGCGCACGTCGACCACGACCACATCGGGCCCGAGTGCGTGCAGATCGGATACGGAGATCTCGTCGATTGCCACGGGGAACGACCCTACCGATCGCGATCGTTCACGGGAGGTCATCGCCGCCGAGGTCCTCGGGGCGATTCACGTTGCGCAAGCCGGCGGGATCGACGGTGACGGTGGTGTGCGGAATCTCGGCGATCACGCGGTGCAGGGCTCGCTCCCCCGCGACGAATCGCTCGCGGATCACCCCGCGCGCGTTCAACGACCACAGCGTGCACATCGGTTCGAGCCGTTCGGTGGCGGCGACCCAGGCGAGGCTCATCCCGTCCCCGACCGCTGCCTCGACGATCGGCCACAGCGTGTCGCTCGTGACGCTCACCAGATCGCACGGGAGGATCAGCGCAGCGTCGACGGTGTCGAGCTTCGCGAGGTGGTCGAGCGCGCTGAGCACGCCACCGACCGGGCCGGCACCGGGAGACTGATCGTCGACGACGGGCGCACTCAGGTCAGCGAGTTCGGACGCGTCTCCACCGACGAGGATCAGGGGCTCGGCGCCCACTCCACGTAGAGCATCGAGGACGTGATCGGCCATCGGCCGACCGTCCACGTCGATCGTGGCCTTCGTGCGTCCCATCCTCCGGCTCGCCCCACCGGTGAGGACGACGCCGGCGATCTTCACGAGTTGGCGAGTCCGGTCGGGTCGAGTTGCAACAGGAACTGAGCGCATCGCTCGGCTTCGTCCTGCTCGCCGATGATGGCAGCCATCTCGCCCAGTCCGCGCAGTGACCGCAGGAAGCCCCGATTGGTGGGCTCGGCCCAACGCACGTACCCCGACCCGCGCCAGCCGCTGGCCCGGAGGGTGTCGAGACCCCGGTGGTATCCGACGCGGTAGGCGGCGTAGCGCTCGATCGTGTCACGCCCGAGATCGCCGAGTTCGGCCCATCCGGCGAGGAACCGGGGCGAGGCGGCGACGACATCGGCGACCGCCGACCGACGGACTTCACCGTCGAGCTCCAGTGCCGCAGCAAGTCGTTCGGCATCGATGGGTGACGGAGCCGGGAGCACCGTCGTGGGGATGCCGCTGGAGAACTGGATCGGTTGGTCGCTCACGCCGTCAGCGTACGCTGCCGACGTGCAAGCCATCACGCTGTCGGAGGCCCGAACGATTGCGATCGGGCTGGTCGTCGTGTGCGCGGTCGGCGCGATTCTCGGTGCGTGGATCCTCAAGTCGATCCTGCAGAAGCTGTTGGTCGTCGCCGTCCTCGGCCTGTTCGGGTTCGCGGTGTGGACCCAGCGCGAGTCCCTCCAGGACTGCGCCGACAAGGTGATCAACGCCTACGAGTTCGACGGTGTCAATCCCACGATCATCGACACCGACTGCTCCTTCTTCGGCACGACGATCACGATCTCCGACCCGCGCAACACGCCCGACGAGACACCGGCCGAGGAACCCGCAGTCGTCGGATCCACCGACGTCGCCCAGTGAACCTCGCCCGCCTGACCGCGGCGAAGGCGGTCGCGAACACCGCGCTGCGATGGGTTCCGCCGTTCCTGCCCGTCCTCGAGAAGGCGTTCGGGGCGACGACTGGTCAGATGACGACCATTCTCGGATTCGGAGAGATGTCCGGTCTGTCGACGATCGCCGTCGGTGGCCGCCTCGACCGTGGGCGGGAACGAATCGTGATGACCCTCGCGCTCGTCGCCGTCGCGGTGTCCTCGCTCGTGTCCCTCGTCGGCACGACCTTCACGTTCGCGATCGGATTCGTGCTCGTGGTCCTCGGAGTCGCCAACTGCACCGTGGCGGGCCACGCGTACATCAGTCACCGCGTCGCCTACGCGGAACGAGCACGCTCGATCGGTCTGTACGAGACGTCGTGGGCGCTCGCGCTCCTGGTCGGTGCCCCGATCATCGCGGTGTTGATCTCGGTGTTCGGCTGGCGTGGTCCGTACGTCGTGCTCGCGCTGGCAGCCACGGCGATGGCGGCGGTGATCTGGCGTTCGGCGGAGAGTGAGCGCCCGGCAACCGGTGTGTCCGTGGAATCCCGGCCGGCACCCGGCTGGAGGACGATCACGCCGAGAGCGTGGTTCGTGATCGTCGGCTCCGCGATGCTCGCGATGGCCGGTCTCTCGGTCTTCGCGATCTCCGGAAGCTGGTTGGACGACGCATTCGGCGTGTCGACCGGCGGACTCGGCGCCGTTGCGATGGGATTCGGTGCGATCGAACTGCTCGCCTCGACCGGGTCGGCCGGGTTCGCCGACCGCATCGGCAAGTTCCGCAGCACGATGACCGGAATCGCGCTGCTCGTAGTCGGTCAGGCGACGATGGCCATCGCCGACGAGACGCTGTGGATCGGCGTCGTCGGAATCCTGCTGTTCCTGTGCGGTTTCGAGTTCGCGATCGTCACGTCCTTCTCGCTGGTCACCGAAGCGATGCCCGATGCCCGAGGAACGACGATCGCGATGTCGAACGGCGTCGGGACGGTCGCCCGCGGTTCCGGAACGATCGCCGGTGGCTGGTTGTTCGGCGCCTACGGGGTGGAGGGAACACTCGCCCTGTCGGCATCCGCGATCGCGGTTGCCGTCACGGCGTTCAGCCTCAGTCGACGCGGACGATCCTGAGCACGTCGGTCGCGACCGACTTGTGCCCCCGACGCGGGACTGCTCCCGGTCCGCTCGGTGCCCCGGCGAGCACCAACACGGTGTCGCCGTGCTCGACCACGCCGCTCTCGAGCGCTGTTTCCACGGCGAACCAGACCATCTCATCGGTGGTCGAGTACATGTCGACCTGAATCGGTTCGACACCCCACGTGAGGCACATCGTGCGGACCATCTTCGGATCGGGTGACAGGCCGACCATTCGGGCGTCGGGCCGGAATCGGGCCATCGCTCGCGCCGTGCGTCCGCTGCGGGTGCAGCACAGGATCGCTGCGACGTCGGCGTCGACCGCAGCCTCGGACGCGGCGTGCGACACGGCGTTCGTGATCTGCAGATCGACGTCGACGACACCGACTCCGCCGGCTGCACGTTGCTTGCGGCCGAGCATGCGTGCCCACCTGCGGTAACCGGCCTCCTCCTCGGCGCGAGCCGCGACGACCGCCATCGTGCGCACGACGCCGACCGGGTCATGGCCGACGGCGGTCTCCCCCGACAGCATCACCGCATCGGTTCCGTCGAAGACGGCGTTGGCGACATCGCTCACTTCGGCACGCGTGGGCGAGGGTGCGGTGATCATCGATTCGAGCATCTGCGTGGCGGTGATCACCGGTTTGGCCGCATCGACGCACGCGCGCACGATCTGCTTCTGGAGGTGGGGAACGTCCTCGATCGGGCAGTCGAGCCCGAGGTCCCCGCGGGCGACCATCACCGCGTCGGACGCCTCGATGATGTCGTCGAGGTCGTCGAGCGCAGCTCTGGTCTCGATCTTCGAAACGAGCTGTGCACGGGTCCCGACGACCTCACGCACGCGCTTCACGTCGTTCGACCCGCAGACGAACGACACCGCGATGAACTCGACCCCGGCCTCGGACATCGTCTCGGCCAGCACGAGGTCGGCAGCGGTGGGGGTCTCGAGCCTGACCGCAGTCGACGAGAGGTGGACGCCGGGCTGCCCACTCGTGCGACCACCCGTGTCGACACGGGCCAGCGCTGTGGTCGCCCCGACCTCGAGCACGGTCATCGAGATCGCGCCATCACCGAGTTGCACCTTGGAGCCGGCGCGCAGATCGTCGAGCAAGGTGGCGTGCTGGACGTGGATCGTGGTGGCGTCGCTCGGTTGATCACCCGGAGCGAGTCGGACCTCACCGGAGGTCTCGATCGTCACCCCGCCGTCGGGAAAGCGCCCCGAGCGGATCTTCGGTCCGGGCAGATCCGCGAGCACGGCCACGTGCCGTCCGGCGTTGTCCGCCGCCTCCCGCACCCGGCCGAGAGTCGCCAGATGGTCGGCGATCTCCCCGTGGCTCAGGTTCAGGCGCACGACGTCGAGGCCGGCGATGATCAGTTGCTCGAGCATCTCGAGCGAGTCGCTGGCGGGACCGATCGTCGCCACGATCTTTGTTCGGCGGGTCATGTCTGATTGTCTATCGGACGATGGAACTGTTGCTGATCAGACACGGCCTCCCGATTCGACGCGAGTTGATCGAGGGGGTAGCCGACCCCGAGTTGTCGGCCGAAGGATGGGAACAGGCACGCCATCTCGGCGCCTACCTCGCGTCCGAGCCACTCGATGCCGTGTACTCGAGCCCGATGCAGCGCGCCCGCCAGACCGCCGAACCGGTCGTCGCCGAGCGATCGTTCGACCTCGTGCTCGAGCCCGACGTCGCAGAGTTCGACCGCGACAGCCCCGAGTACGTGCCGGTCGAGGAACTGAAGGCCGCGAACGACCCGCGCTGGAAGGCGATGCTCGACGGGACCTGGCAGAACGAATCCGAGGACCCCACCCTCTTCAACGAGCGCACGATCGGTGCGATCGAACGGATCATCGGAAACCATCGCGGCGACCGGGTCGCGATCACCTGCCACGGCGGCGTCATCAACGCCTACCTCTCACATCTCCTCGGACTCGACGTCGACTCGCGCGGCTTCTTCTACCCGAACTACACCTCGATCCACCGGATCGCCGCCGCCTCGACGGGTGAACGATCGATCGTCACCATCAACGAGACGAGCCACCTCCGTGGCACCGGCCTCCCGATGGGTCTCTTCCAGAAGGGCTGACATGCACCTCGACGATCTCTGCTCCTACCTCGATGGATCCCCGTCGCCCTGGCACGCCGTCGCCTCGACCAGGACACGCCTCGTCGACTTCGAGATGCTCGACGAACTCGACGAGTGGACAGACGTTCCAGCGCGTGGATATGTCGTGCGCGATGGTGCGGTGATCGCCTGGTCGATCCCTGAATCGGCGATCGTGTCGACGGGTTTCCGCATCGCCGGAGCCCACACCGACTCGCCCTGCCTGCGCGTCAAGCCTCGGCCCGATGCCGAATCGGTCGGTTGGAAACAACTGGGCGTCGAGGTGTACGGCGGGATTCTCAACAACACTTGGCTCGATCGCGATCTCGCGATCGCTGGGCGGGTCGTCACCTCCGACGGGCGCTCCGTCGACGTCGCAGTCGACCGTCCGATCGCTCGTGTTCCGCAGCTCGCTGTACATCTCGACCGTGGCGTCAACGACGAAGGACTCGTCCTCGACCGTCAGATGCACCTGACGCCGGTCTGGGGGCTCGGAATCGCTCGTCCCGGAGAGTTCGCCGAATGGCTCGCAGACGAGGCCGGGATCGACGAGCAGATCGCATGGTGGGACCTGTGCCTCCACGACGTTCAGCCCGCAGCGGTCCTCGGCGCGGACTCGTCGATGCTCGCCTCGGCACGTCTCGACAACCAGCTGTCGTGTTGGGCGGCCACCGTCGCCATCGCGGCAGCCCAGCCGTCCGAGCACATCGCGATGATCGTGCTGAACGACCACGAGGAGGTCGGTTCGGCCAGCTCGACCGGAGCCCACGGTCCGTTCCTCGAGACCGTGCTCGAGCGATTGGTGGCGGCGCGTGGCGGCTCGCGCAGCGACCTGCATCGGGCTCTCTCGACGTCGGCGTGCGTCTCGGCGGACAACGCCCACGCGATTCATCCGAACTACGTCGAGCGTCACGAGCCGGGCCACAGCCCGATCGTCAATGCGGGACCGGCGATCAAGGTCAACGCGAGTCAGCGTTACGCCACTTCCGCGACCAGCGCTGCGCTGTTCCAGGATGCATGCGAGACCGCCGGTGTCCCGTGGCAGGTGTTCGTGTCGCGCAACAACATGCCGTGTGGCTCGACGATCGGGCCGGTGACGGCGACCCGTCTCGGAATCGACACCGTCGATGTCGGAGTGCCCCAGCTCTCGATGCACTCGGCGCGCGAACTCTGCGGGGTCGACGACCCCCTGCACCTCGCCGCCGCGCTCGGCGCCTTCCTCCGCTGACCACCCCTCATCCCCCAGCCGGTCCCCCAACCGATCCCTCATCGTTCGCATGAGGAGTCTGCGGCCGATGGGCGCACACACCTCACGCGTTCGTCGGTGGCGCGGGTTCGGAGGGCGGATTGCGGCGGGTCAGCTGATGCGGGTCTGGGCGAGGTCGTAGAGGCGCTGGATCTCCGCACGCAGATGGACCGTCGTCGCGTTCAACTGCTCGCGACTCGCGCGGCTTCGGCCGTTCGTCTCGACCATGATCGGCTCGCCGACGATGACGTGGATCTTGCGGGGATACACGACCTTCGCTCCGCGCGGCATCGCTCGATCGGATCCGGCGATCCCCACCGGCACGATCGGGACCTTCGCCTTGGCGGCCAGGAACGCGGCCCCGTCGAGCAGCGGATGGACCTCGGGGCCGTCCTTGCGTTCACCCTCGGGGAAGAGGACCACCGGCTGCCCGCTCGCGAGCGCGTCGAGGCACCTGCGCAGCGCCTCGCGGTCGATCGTCCCGCGGTGGACGGGGATCGCTCCCATCGCCGTGAACAGCTTGCCGATCCAGTCGTACTTCCACATCGTGTCCTTGCCGAGATAGCGCAGACGTCGCATCTGCACCCACGACGAAATCGGGGTGTCGATGTAGCTCCGGTGGATCGGCGCCAGCACGAACGCGCCGTCGGGGAGGTTCTCCTTTCCCTCGACGGTCCCGCGCGTCCACATGCGCAGGCTGTTGCTGACGATCTGACGGAAGAACCCGTAGAGCAGCCGATTCCATCGCGTATCGCGGCCCGGCTTTGTGACGACGCGAGTCGTGGCTCCGGTCATGGCAGCATCTCGACGATCTCACGGACGACGGCGTCGATCGGCATCCCGGTGGTGTCGACGACCTTCGCTCCCGATGCTTCGACCAGCGGACTGTCGGCGCGTGAGGAATCCTTGCGGTCGCGTTCGATGATCGATGCTTCGACCTCGTCCACATCCCCGCCCAACTCGGCGACCCGACGTTCGGCGCGCACGCGTGCCGATGCCGTGACGAACAATTTGAGGGCGGCATCGGGAAAGACCACCGAACCGATGTCACGGCCCTCCACGACCCCGCCACCGTGCGCGGCGACCCAGTCCCGCTGACGACGGACCATCTCGGAGCGCACCGAACTATTGGCGGCGACGGCACTCACCGCGCCCGTGACCTCGCGCCCGCGGATCGCGGCGGTGGCGTCGTCACCGTCGACGGTGACGATGGTGCGTCCGTCGATGTCGTCGATGTCGAGTTCGATGCTCGATGCGACAGCACCGACCTCATCGGTGTCATGGGGATCGATTCCGCGGCACAGTACGGCGTGCGTGACGGCGCGGTACATCGCGCCGGTGTCGAGGTAACCGACGCCGACTTCGGCGGCCACGGCGCGGCCGACCGTCGACTTCCCGGCGCCTGCCGGTCCGTCGATGGCGATCACGATGGTCACCACGAGACTCCCGTGGGGCGTCCTTCGTCGTAGCCGGCGGCGCCCTGCACCCCCACGACCGCCCGGTCGTGGAATTCGGTGACCGTCGCTGCGCCGGCGTACGTGCAGGCCGAGCGAACCCCCGCGACGATCTGATCGATGATGTCCTCGACGCCGGGGCGCTCGGGGTCGAGGTACATCCGCGACGTGCTGATCCCCTCCTCGAACAGTTCCTTGCGGGCCCGATCGAAGTCGGATTCTGCGCGGGTGCGGTTCTTGACGGCCCGGTTCGACGCCATCCCGAAGCTCTCCTTGTAGAGCCGACCATCGGTGTCGGTCTGGGAGTCGGCGGCCGACTCGAAGGTCCCGGCGAACCACGATCCGATCATGACGTTGGCCGCTCCCCCGGCCAGCGACAACGCGACGTCACGCGGGAACCGGACTCCCCCGTCGGCCCACACGTGACCGCCGATCCGGGAAGCCTCGTCGGCGCACTCGAGCACCGCAGAGAACTGGGGTCGCCCGACGCCGGTCATCATCCTCGTCGTACACATCGCCCCGGGGCCGACGCCGACCTTGACGACGTTCGCTCCTGCCTCGATCAACTGTCGCGTTCCCTCGGCCGTCACGACGTTTCCGGCGACGATCTTGGCGTTGCCGACAGCCGAGCGAACGGCCTCAATCGCGCTCAGCGTCCGGGTCTGATGACCGTGCGCGGTGTCGATGACCAACACGTCGGCACCCATCGCGACCAGTTGAGCGGCGCGATCGGCC